>JALYSB010000292.1 GCA_030855025.1 Pseudomonadota bacterium | reverse complement strand
CGCCGAACGTCTGCGCCACCGTGAGCAACCACACGCGCCGTCCCTCGCGGCGCCAATCGCGCGCGCGCTCCAGGACATCGAGATCCAAGCTTTGCATCGGGGGACTATAGAGCAAAAAAAAGGTGTCAGAGACGAGTTTCCCGAAAGCGGAAAATCGTCTCTGACACCATTTTTTATTTCTTGCCGACTCCGAAGAGCTCGCCCAGCGCGGCGCGGTATTCGGCGAACGCGGAGCCCGACAGGTTGTGGTGCGAGCCGCCCTCCACCTTGATGAACCGCTTCGGGGATTTCGCCGCTTCGTAGAGGCGCTCGCCCATGGCGAAGGGCACGATCGAGTCGCGCGTGCCGTGGGCGATCAGCACCGGCACCTTCACATCGCCGATCTTGGAGAGCGTGTCGAATTTCTGCGTGAGGATCAGGCCCACCGGCAGGAAGCTCCATGCCGACTGGTCGATCATGTCGCGCACCGACGTGAACGTCGCTTCGAGCACCAGCCCCGCCGCGTCGGGCCGCCGCACCGCAAGCTCCGCGGCGATGGCCCCGCCGAGCGAGTGGCCGACGATGTAGCGCGGCCGGCCCGGGGCGATCTTCGCCAGGTATTCCCATGCGGCTTCCGCATCCTCGTAGGCGTAGGCCTCGGTGGGGGCTACGTCCGAGCTCTTGCCGAAGCCGCGATAGTCGACCGCGAGGACGGCAAAGCCGAGGGTGCGCCAGCGGTCGATGCGGCTCACGCTGCCGGTCAGGTTCCAGCGCGCGCCGTGCAGGTAGAGGATGACGGGGGCCTTGGCGTCCTCCCCCTTGAGCCACCAGGCGTGCAGCTTGTGATCGCCCGCAACCGGGATCCAGTGCTCATCGAACGTGTAGTTGGCGCTGTTGTAGCCGCGCCAGGAATCCTTCGAGGGGCGGAAGATGAGCTCGCCCTGCTTCTCCGAAAGGTAGGCGCACCCGCCGATCACGGCCATCGCCACGGCGATGGCCACGCCACGGGCTACTTGTACCCGAAATACTGAAGCAGGCGCGGCGCCGGGCTCAGCGTGGCTTCCGTGTCGATCACGAACCACGCCGCCATCAGCACCAGCACGATGGCCGCGACCACTTCGAAGGCCGGGTGGGTCAGGAGTTTCCAAATCGCGTTCTGCCAGTCATGTTGCATTCGAATGCACCCCGTCGGGGACGCTCACGGGCCCCCTCGGGGACCCATGCATGCAAGATCAATGCCTCAAGCCCATTTAGTCCCTGAAAGGGGTAACGCGCGAACCCGCTTCCCGGTTAACGCGAACAGCGCATTCGCGATGGCCGGAGCCACCGCGGGAACCCCGGGCTCGCCCACGCCGGTCGGCCTGTCTCCATCCGGCACCAGGTGGACCTCGACTGTTGGCATCTCGTTCATCCGCAGCACCGGGTAGTCGTGGAAATTCGACTGCTCCACGCGCCCGTCCTTGAGTGTGATCTGGCCGAAGAGCGCGGCCGACATCCCGAAGGCGATGGCGCCCTGGAGCTGCGCCTCGACCGTGAGCGGGTTCACCACCCGCCCGCAATCGAAGGCCGCAACCACTCGGTGGACCCTGACTGCGCCGCCTTCGAGCGACACCTCGGCCACCTGCGCGCACACACTTCCGAAGGATTCATGCACCGCAATGCCGCGCCCGCGGCCCCGCGGCAGTGCGGAGCCCCACCCCGCCTTGGACGCCGCGAGGTCGAGAACCCGCTGGACGCGCGGATGTTTCGAGAGCATCTCCCGGCGGAAGGCGACCGGGTCCTTGCCAGCCGCAGCTGCGAGCTCGTCCACCATCGTCTCCATCACGAAGGCGGTATGCGAGTGGCCCACGGAGCGCCACCAGAGCACCGGCACGGTTGAGGGAACCGTGTGCAACGTGACATTCATGTTCGGGATGTCGTAGGGGGAGTCGGCCACGCCCTCGGTCGAGGTCGGGTCGATGCCGTCCTTCACCATCATCGGCTCGAACGGCGTGCCGCCGACGATCGAGGAGCCGACGATCGCGTGGTTCCACGCCGAGATCTTCCCCTGGGCATCGAGCCCCGCCTCGACGCGGTGCACGTACATCGGGCGGTAGTAACCGCCGCGGATATCGTCCTCGCGCGTCCAGACCACCTTGACGGGTACCTTGATGTCCTTGGCCACCTGGCACGCCTCGACGATGTAGTCCGAGAC
>JALYSB010000170.1 GCA_030855025.1 Pseudomonadota bacterium | reverse complement strand
GCTACCCCGCTCATCAGCCAGACCGTACGCGCCAAATGGTTCGACTTTCCGCGCACCTTCGCACTCATGGTGCTGCCGGCGACCACGTTTGCGCTGGGGGTCTGGCTGTGGATCACCACCCGCCGGATGAAGCGCGGCGACACGAGCCACGACTGGCGGCCGTTCGCCGCGGCCGTGGCGATATTCACCCTCGCCTTCCTCGGCCTCGCCTACAGCATCTATCCCTACGTGGTGATCGACCGGATCACGGCCTGGGAAGCCGCGGCGCACCCATCGGCGCTCAAGGTGCTCCTCATCGGCGCGGGCGTGGTGCTGCCGTTCATCGTGTTCTACCAGGCGCTTTCTTACCGCATCTTCCGCGGCAAGGCGAAGGCCGGGCTGTACGACTGATCAGTACGTCGCCCCCGCGTAGGCGGGGGCCCAATGACTGGATCCCCGACGCCTCGGGGATGACGTCGCAGAGTGCCGCGACGTCACTTCTCGATCAGGTGCTTCTTCTCCTTCACGTCCTTCCAGTCGTCGGCATCCGGGGGCGCGGGCTTGCGCTCGACCAGAGGCTTCCAGAGCTTGGCGAGCTGCGCATTAAGGGCGGTGAATTCCTTCTGGTCCGCGGGCACGTCGTCCTCGGCGAAGATCGCCTCGACCGGACATTCGGCCACGCACAACGTGCAGTCGATGCACTCGTCGGGATCGATGACGAGCATGTTCGGGCCCTCGCGAAAGCAATCGACCGGGCAGACGTCCACGCAGTCGGTGTACTTGCACTTGATGCAGGACTCGGTCACCACGTACGTCATGAATGCCTCTTGGGAAAACCGCAATTGCCGCCGGAAAACGCCACGCATTTTAGCAGAGCACCCGGTTGCGCCCCAACCAGTGCTTTTGCCACCGCAGGCGGGTTTGGTCTACGATGGCCCCATCCGATCCGCCCCCGAACGCCCCCCTCCCCTGGCGGAATCCCCAAAATCGAGAACGAGGCCCCAGTGAGCGAGAAAATCATCCACATCACGGACGACACGTTCGAGCAGGAAGTGCTTCAATCCCACACCCCGGTCCTGGTGGACTACTGGGCAGAGTGGTGCGGCCCCTGCAAGATGATCGCCCCGGTTTTAGACCAGATCGCGAAGGACTACGAGGGCCGCCTCAAGGTCGCGAAGCTCAACATCGACGAGAACCAGGTCACCCCGCCCAAATACAACGTCCGCGGGATCCCCACGCTGATGCTTTTCAAGAACGGCGCCCTCGAGGCCCAGAAGGTCGGGGCGCTGTCGAAAACGCAGCTCGCCGCCTTCATTGACAGCAATATTTGAAACCGATACCCTGACTTTGTCCTGGCTGTTCGCTCGAACAGTCTCCAAGCGTTCCGCGGCATCCCCTTCGCAGCCAGGCTGACCCCAAAACCGCTGTTTGCTTCGCCGGCCCGTGCCGTCTTCCGGGCCCGTTCATCCAACCTCCAGGCGCCTCCCCCGGAATGTACTTATCCGACCTCAAGCTGAAACACGTATCCGAGCTCGTCGACATGGCAATCGCCAACGAGCTCGAAGGCGCGAACCGCCTGCGCAAGCAGGAGCTGGTCTTCGCCCTCCTCAAGCACCACGCGAAAAAAGGCGAGGCGATCTTCGGCGATGGCACGCTCGAAGTGCTCCAGGACGGCTTCGGCTTCCTGCGCTCGCCCGACACGTCCTACCTCGCGGGCCCCGACGACATCTACGTCTCGCCCTCGCAGATCCGCCGCTTCAATCTCCATACCGGCGACTCGATCGAAGGCGAGATCCGCACGCCCAAGGATGGCGAGCGCTACTTCGCCCTGGTGAAGGTCGACAAGGTCAATGGCGAGCCGCCGGAGAACGCGAAGACCAAGATCCTCTTCGAGAACCTCACGCCGCTGCATCCCGACGAGGCGATGAAGCTCGAGCGCGAGATCAAGGCGGAGGAAAATCTCACCGGCCGCATCCTCGACATCGTGGCGCCGATCGGCAAGGGCCAGCGCGGCCTCATCGTCTCCCCGCCCAAGGCCGGCAAGACCGTCCTCATGCAGCACATGGCCCACGCGATCACCGCGAACCACCCCGAGGCCGTCCTCATCGTGCTGCTGATCGACGAGCGCCCCGAGGAAGTCACCGAGATGAGCCGCACGGTGAAGGGCGAGGTCGTCGCCTCCACGTTCGACGAGCCCGCCACGCGCCACGTGCAGGTGGCCGAGATGGTGATCGAGAAGGCGAAGCGGCTGGTCGAGCACAAGAAGGACGTGGTGATCCTCCTCGACTCGATCACGCGCCTCGCCCGCGCCTACAACACCGTCGTGCCCGCCTCCGGCAAGGTGCTCACGGGCGGCGTGGACTCCAACGCCCTGCAACGCCCGAAGCGCTTCTTCGGTGCGGCGCGCAACGTCGAGGAAGGCGGCTCGCTCACCATCATCGCCACCGCGCTGATCGACACGGGCTCGCGCATGGACGACGTGATCTACGAGGAATTCAAGGGCACCGGCAACATGGAGATCCACCTGGATCGCCGCATGGCCGAAAAGCGCCTCTACCCGTCGCTCAACGTGAACCGCTCGGGAACCCGGCGCGAGGAGCTCCTGATTGCGCCGGAGATCCTGCCGAAGGTCTGGATCCTCAGGAAGCTCCTCTTCGGCATGGACGAGCTCGAGGCGACCGAATTCCTGCTGGACAAGCTGCGGGCGACAAAGAACAACGACGAATTCTTCAATTCGATGAAGAAGGGATAGTCCCGCTCGTCCCACTTGGCGAATTTCCCCTTAGGCGAGCAACAAAGCGCTCCGCGGCGAGTCCAATAGTCTTGTCGGGAAAAAACCTGCCGCCCGGAGAAAATCGCGCCAGCTTTTGCCCCCGACGAGCCCGCAAAGCGGAAAAACCCTGTCCGCTCAAGGGCCTGGGCTCACACAAGGCGCGGTAACAACCCCTTGCTTTGATTGGAGTTTTCCGGGATAATCGGGGTTTCCCAGGGCCGACTCGGAGTTCGCGCCCACCACAAGGCGACGCAAAAATGAAAGACGGAATCCACCCCAACTACCGTGAAGTGGTGTTTCTGGACACCAGCTGCGACTTCGGCTTCGTGACCCGCTCGACGGTCGCGACCAACGAAACCATCAAATGGAAGGACGGCAAGGAGTACCCGGTCTACAAGATCGAGATCTCGGCCGAGTCCCATCCTTTCTACACGGGCAAGCAGAAGATCGTGGATACCGCCGGCCGCGTGGACAAGTTCAAGAAGCGCTACGCGCGCAAGAGCACGGCGAAGGCGGCCGAGTAATCCGCTCCTGCATGCAGCGCGAAAAGGCAGCCCCCGGGCTGCCTTTTTTCTTGGGTACCATTCGCGCATGAATTGGGCTCTGACCCCACGCATCGCCTACGACGGCATCCGCACCCCGCTGAAGACGGTGCTCTTCATGCTGGTCTGCCTCGCGTGGCTGCTGCCGGGGCTTGTCGGCCACGATCCCTGGAAGGTCGACGAAGCGGTCGTCTTCGGCGCCGTGACCGAGATCGTGCGCTCCGGCGACTGGATCCAGTTCCGCATCGCCGGCGAGCCCTTCTTCGACAAGGCCCCGCTCTTCGTCTGGACGGCCGCGCTGCTCGCGAAGGCCCTGGGAGGCCTGATCCCCCTGCACGACGCGGCGCGGCTGGCCTCGGGGCTGTACGTCGCGCTGGCGCTGGGATTCCTGTCGGTCGCGAGCCTCGAGCTCATCGGCGAGCGCGCCGTGCGCTTGAGCGTGCTGCTCTTCATCGGCTGCCTGGGCCTGCTGATCCGCGCGCACGAGATGACCACCGACCTCGCGGGCCTCGCCGGGATCGCGATGGCGCTCTACGGCCTTGCGCTCGCGCTGCGCCGCCCGGTCGCCGGCGGCGCGCTGACCGGCGCCGGGATGGGCATCGCCTTCCTCGGCGACGGGTTCCTGCCGCTCGGCATGGTCCTCACGCTGATCACAATCCTGCCGATCGCGGCACCCGCGTGGCGCACTCGCCAGTACGCGATCACCGCCGCAGCAGCCCTCGCGTGCGCGGCCCCGCTCCTGGCGACCTGGCCGCTCGCGCTGCAGATGCGCTCGCCCGCGGCCTGGGCCCTGTGGACCGACGCCGTCACGTACTCCTGGAACGACTCGTTCGGCCAGGGCATCGGGCTCGGGATCCTCTATTTCATGAAGCTCCTGCCGTGGTACGCCTGGCCCGCGTGGCCGCTCGCGGCGTGGAGCGTTTGGCATGCGCGCCGCACGCTCGGCGCCCGGCGCGACCTGCAGCTGATGCTGATCGCGTTCGTCGCTTTCTTCGTGGTGGCCTCGGTCTTCGGCGGCTCGCGCGAGGTGAACGCGATGCCCCTGCTGCTGCCGCTCGCGATCCTCGGCGTGGCGGAGCTGGAGTCGATTCCCCGCGGCGCGGCGAGCGCGCTCGACTGGTTCGGGATGACAACCTTCTTCCTGTTCGCCGCCGTGGTCTGGGTCGGCTGGGGCGCAGCGCTCACCGGCCGGCCCGAGATCGCTGCCGCGTGGCTGCAGAAGGAAGTGCCGGGGTTCACCTACACGTTCAGCTTCCTCGCGTTCGCGCTCGCCGCGCTCCTCACGCTCATCTGGCTCGCGGTGGTGGCGCGCTCACTTCGCTCGACGCGGCGCGCGATCGTGAACTGGGCCGCGGGCATCACCATGGCGTGGATGCTGATGATGACCCTCGGCGTCCCGCTCGTGGACCAGGCTCGCAGCTACCGCGCGGTGTCCTCGCGGATCGTCGCCGCCCTGCCGCAAAACTTCGGGTGCATCGCGCGGCGCGGCGTGGGCGATGCCCAGCGCGCCCTGCTCGACTACTTCGTGAACATGCAGACCGTGCGCGACGATTTCCCCGCCGCAAAACGCTGCCGGGCGCTGCTGGTGCAGGCGCCCCCGCTGCGCATCCCCACCGTCGGCCCCGAGTGGACCGAAGCCTGGCGCGGATCGCGCCCCGGCGACCGCCACGAGCTCTTCATCCTCTACAAGAAATAGGAAAACCGGGGACAGACCACGTTTTCCGCGGGCTGCGGCAGCAGACTGCCGCTCGGAAAACGTGGTCTGTCCCCGGTTTTCCTATTGCATGCGCTCGTCGAGGAGCTCGATCCAGTGGCGGATCGGGGTGGGTGTCCCGGACTGGATGTGAGCGAGGCAGCCGATATTGGCGGTGGCGATGACCGCGGGGTTCCCGGACTCGAGCGCGCGCACCTTGTTGCGCAGCAGCTGCTTCGACAGCTCGGGCTGCAGGATCGAATACGTGCCCGCCGAGCCGCAGCAGAGATGCGCATCGTGTACATGGGCGAGCGTGTAGCCCGCATCGGTGAGGATCGGCTCCACCACGCCCTGGATCTTGAGGCCATGCTGCAGGCTGCAGGGCGAGTGAAACGCGATCTTCTCGACGGGCCGGCCTCGGGTCTTCTCCGCGACCGCCGCGCGCTCGGCGAACACCACTTCGGACACATCCCGCGCCAGCTCTGAAATACGCGCGGCCTTCGCGGCGTAGGCCGCATCGTCGCGAAGCAGGTGCCCATATTCGGCCACCATGGTCCCGCAGCCGCTCGCGGTGATCACGATCGCCTCGGCGCCCTTCTCCACGTGCGGCCACCAGGCGTCGATGTTCGCCTTCACGTAGGCGAGCGCGTCTTGCTGGTAATTGAGATGGTGAGGCACCGCGCCGCAGCACACCGAACCGCGTGCCTCCACCAGCGAAATGCCGAGCCGGTCGAGAACGCGTGCCGTCGCCGCATTGATCGAGGGCGCCATCGACGGCTGCACGCACCCTGCCAATACCAGCATGCGCCGCGTGTGCCGAGCAGCTGGCCACGCGCCCGCCGGGCGGGTCGCGGGAATCTTTCGCCGCAGCTCCGCGGGCAGAAGGGGCGCCAAGAGGCGGCCCAGCGCGAGCACCCCCCCGAAGAGCGCGCGCGAGGGCAGCGCCTTGGCGAGGAGCCAGCGCTTGGCCCGGTCGCCGACGCGCCGCGGAACCTTCTGCTCGACCAGGTCGCGCCCGATGTCGACGAGCTTGCCGTACTCGACGCCCGACGGACAGGTGGTCTCGCAGGCGCGGCAGGTAAGGCAGCGGTCGAGGTGCAGCTGCGTGCGCTCGGTGACGGGCGCGCCCTCGAGCATCTGCTTCATGAGATAGATGCGCCCGCGCGGGCTGTCGAGCTCGTCGCCGAGGAGATTGTAGGTGGGGCAGGTCGCGAGGCAGAAGCCGCAGTGCACGCACTTGCGCAGGATCGAATCGGCCTCGATCCCCTGCGGCGTGTCCTTGATCCAGTCGGCGAGCTGGGTCTGCATCAGGTCGTCCCGAACGCCTTGATGCCCTCGCGCTGCATCGCGCGTGCCACCGCCGGGCGCGCGATCATGCGCTCGTAGAACGGCCGGATGTTGCGCATCTCGTTGGCGGGCGGATCGAGCCAGCGTCCCCAGCGCGCCATCACCATGAAGTAGATGTCGGCGACGTTGAGGTGGTCACCCGACCATTGCGGCCCCGTGAGCCGCGCATCCTCGTCGCGGAACCAGGCGAGCAGCTTCTGCGCACCGTGGTCCTTCACCTTGGATTGCACGCCCGCGTCGCCGGAAAAATCGTCGGCATGGAAGTAGCGGTTGAACACCGGGTGGATCTCGGTGGCCAGCGTCGCGATCTGCTCGAGCGTCTTGGCGCGCTGCCACGTGCCGGGCGCTGCGAGCCAGCGCCGCTCGGCGTCGTGGCGGTCGCACAGGTACTCGACGATCGCGACGCATTCGGTGAGCACGCCGTCGGGCCCCCCGATTGCCGGCACCTTGCCCTTCGGGTTGAGCTTGCGATAGTCGCCCTTCGACTGCGCATCGACGCGCTCCAGCTCGAACGCCACGCCCAGCTCTTCCAGCAAGCAGTGGACGACCAGCGAGCACGAGCCCGGCGAGAAATAGAGTGTGTACATGGTTTAGAAGTCGTACATGCGCCCGGGATTCAGGATCCCGGCGGGATCGAAAGCCGCCTTCAACCGGCGGTGAATCTTGAGGAGCGCGGGCTTGAGCGGGTGGAAGACGCCCACCGACTTGTCGCCCGCGCGGAAGAGGGTCGCGTGCCCGCCGGCGCGCTCCACGGTCGAGCGCACCGTGAGCGCGTCGAGCTCGCCGC
>JALYSB010000291.1 GCA_030855025.1 Pseudomonadota bacterium | reverse complement strand
CTCCTGGCCGAGCTGTTTTTCGACGCCCTCGCCGGCGACGCGACCACCAACCTCTACCGGATCTTCATCGACAGCCGGACGCTCAAGTCCGACCTTGGCGCGCGCTCGGTCGCGGCGAGCGTGCAACCCTGGGGCGGGCACCCGATCACCATCGCCTTCCGCGACGCGAGCCCGGCGCGCATGACCGACGAGGGCCTCAAGGCCGCGCGGGCGCTTGCCGTCGCGGAAATCGAGCGCATCGCGGCACTCCCCGCCGGCTCGCCGGAGCTGCGCGAGTTCAACGAGCGCGTCGCGAGCCGCGTGGTGGAGCGCGAGCGCGAGCTGGCGAAGTTCGTGGGCACGCCGCCCGGGTTCGGCGCGCGCGGCGGCGGATCCGAGTGGATGGACCACCTGTTGCTGCTCGAGAAGACCGCCGAGACGCGCAAGTCACTGACCCTCAAGCCCCAGATTGCCTTCGTGCGCAACGCGTTGGCCGCGAATGGCAACGTCTGGCGCGATTACCTCGCGAAATGGAAGGTGACGGGTGTGACGCCCTACGTGGCCGGAGCGCGGCCGAGTGCCGTGCTGGTGCGGCGCGAGGAGGCCGATCGCGACCAGCGCCTCGCCGAGGAGACGACGCGGCTGCGGGCAAAGCACGGCGGCGTCGACGCGCAGGAAGCGCTGCGCCGCCTCGCCGCCGACAACGACGCCGAGGCCGCCGCCATCGAGGCTCAGTCCAAGGTGGCGCCGATGGCGTTCGTGAAGTCGCCGCCGATGACGCTCGACGACAACCTGCGGTTCGAATCGGTGCGGCTCGCCAACGGCGTGCCGCTCGTCGCCTCGCGCTTCGACAACATGACCGGAATGATGGCCGGGATCGCGCTGCGCCTCGATGGCGTTCCTCGAGATGAGCTGCGCTACCTCTCGCTGCTTCCGGCGCTCATCTCCGGCGTGGGGGTCATCGAGGATGGCAAGCCCATCTCCTACGAGCTCATGCGCGAGCGCCTGCGCCGCGAGGTGCTCACCCTCAACGCGGCCTTCTCGACCAATCCCCGCACCGGACGCGTGGAGCTCGTGGTCCGCGGCGCGGGCGTCGGCCTCGAAGAGTCCCGCCGCGCGCTCGACTGGATGGCACTTGCCCTGCATTCGCCCGATCTGCGACCCGAGAACCTGCCGCGTATCCGCGACCTCGTCGACCAGTCGCTCGCGGCGCTTCGCAGCCGCACGCAGCAGGCCGAGGAGACGTGGGTGAACGATCCCGCCAACGCCTATCGCCTGCAGCGCCACCCCGCGTACCTCGCCGCCGAATCATTCCTCACGCGCACGCACAACGTGTTGCGGCTGCGTTGGCTGCTGAAGGATGCCGGAACGGACGCTGGGGCGGTGGCGGCCTTTCTCGCGAGCTTCGGGGAGAGCGCCCGGAAGCTGCCGCGTGCGGAACTGGAAACGCTCCTCGCCGGCGGCAAGGCTCCGGGTCTCGAATCGCTCGCGCCCGCGCAACGGGCGCTGGCGGGCGAGGCGATGCGCGACCTGCAGCTGAGCCTCACCGAGATTCCCGACGCGAGCCTCGGAGCCGACATCGCCTACCTCGCGGCGGCGATGCGCGACGACCTGCTCACGCCGCCCGCCGAGGCGCTCGCGCGGCTCGACGGCCTGCGCCGACGCGTGCTTCGCTCGGGCGGCGCCCGCATGTTCATCGCCGGCCCGCAGGCGATGCGTGAATCGCTTGCCCCGAGGATTGAGGCCTTCGCCGCCCGGCTCGATGCCGCGCCCTGGAGCGCGATCTGGCATGGGTCGGAGCCGCTCATCGACGCACGCTTGCGCAGCCGCGAGCCCGATGCGATGCCGTTATACGTCGGGCTGCATGCGCCCAACAAGCAGGGCGGCGTCATCATGACCTCGCTGCCGTCGGCCCACTACGCCGACTTCGCCGACAAGCAGGCGCAGCTCGACTTCCTCGCCGCGCGGCTGCACGGCGGCGCTGCCCCCCACAGCGCCTTCTCCAGGACCGTGGGCGCGGGACTCGCCTACAGCAACGGGATGCGGGGAAGCGTGTCGTCGGGACGCGTCGGCTACTACGCAGAGCGCACGCCCGAGCTTCCCCAGACGGTCCGCTTCGCAATCAGCGCCCTGAAGGAAACCCGCCCCGACCCGTGGTTTGGCGAGTACGTGATGGCGTTGACCTTTTCGGAGTCG
>JALYSB010000169.1 GCA_030855025.1 Pseudomonadota bacterium | reverse complement strand
CGAAGAAATCCGTGACCTGCTGCAGCCACGCGGTGACCGTTCCGTCGGCGAACTGCTTGCGCCAGTCGGCCCCGGAGAACACCTTCTGCGCGCCGAACTGCTCCTTGAGATCCGGCAGCGGCACCTGCTTGTACTGGTCGCGCTGCAGTATCGTGAGCGCCTCGTCGGTCCTGTTGACGAGCATGTCGTTGCCTTCGGACCACGCACGCACCACGCGCTGCAGCACCTCGCGGTTCTTCGCGTGGAACTCGTTGGATGCGGCCCATCCGGAGACGATGGCGGCCTGGGGGTAGTAGGCCGAGGCGTCCACCAGCTTCTTCGCGCCCGGCACCTTGTCGCGCACCGTCACGTTGAACGGCACCCATAGCGCCACCGCGGGTACCGCGCCCGAGATGAACGAGGTAACGGCTTCGGCCATGCGCTGGTTCAGGACCTCCACGTCCTTCGCGGGATCGAGCTTGTTGGCGCGCAGCGCAGTGTCGAGGAACACGTGCGCGGTCGTCCCGGTGGTCGTGGCGATGCGCTTGCCCTTCAGGTCGGCGAACGAGTTTACGCCCTGGTCGCCGCGCACCCAGAGCTGCGCGGTGGCGAATTCCACGGCGTTGCACAGGAACATCTTTCCCTGGCCGCGCGCGGGAAAGTTGGAGATCACCGCGCCGGTGGAGAGCATGTCGATGCTGCCGCCCACCATGGCCTGGAAGAGCTCGAGGCCCGTGGTGAACTGGCGGAACTCCGGGTCGAGCCCGTTCTTCTTCCACGCGCCCAGGTGGTCGGCGAGCCACAGTTGCCCGTCCACGGCGAGCGTGTGGAGGTAGCCCACGCGGATCTTGGTGGGCGCTTGCGCGATGGCCGGGAAGCCGAGGGCCGAGAGGCCCAGGGCCGCCGCGCCGGAAGCCGCGCCGCCGATGAACTGCCTGCGATTGTGTGCCATGTGTTCTCCTCCAGGGGTTGGGTCAGGGGGTGATGCGTTGGCTCTGCCGCGCCTGCGCGGCGTACTCCTTCATGACGAGGTCGCGGATGTGCGAGCGCAGCTCGCCGAATTCGCGCGACTCGTGCAACGACTCTTCGCGCGGGTAGCCGAACGGCACCGCGATCACCTCGCGGATGCGCGTCGGCCGCGCGGTCATCACCACGATCTTCGAGGACAGGTATACCGCCTCCTCGACCGAGTGGGTGATGAGCATGACAGTCTTGCCTTCCTCCTGCAGCACGTCGAGCAGCAGGTCCTGCATGGCGCTGCGGGTCTGAGCGTCGAGCGCGCCGAACGGCTCGTCCATCAGCAGGAACTCGGGCTTCACGGCGTAGGCGCGCGCGAGCGCGAGGCGCTGGCGCATGCCGCCCGAAAGGGTCTTCGGCCACGCATCGGCGAAATCCGCGAGGCCCATGAGGCGCATGTAGCGCTCGACGATGGCGTCGCGCTCGCCGGCGTGCGCGCGGTTGGCGGCGAGCCCCAGGCCGAAGGCGATGTTCTGCCGCACCGTGAGCCACGGGAACACGCCGTAATCCTGGAACATAACGCCGCGGTCGGGCCCGGGCCCGCCGACCGGCTTGCTGTCGAGGAGAACGCGGCCCGCGGTGGGCTTGAGGAACCCCGCGGCCAGGTTCAGGGTCGTGGTCTTGCCGCAACCCGAGGGGCCGATCACCGAGACGAACTCGCGGTCGTGGATCTCGTAGGACACGTCGTCGACGACTTTCATGGGACCCGATGCGGTCGGGAACTCGACCGAGACGCGCTCGAAGACGATGCGCGCCGCGGGTCCCCGGGGAGCCTCGCGTGGGGTCATGCGATGCGCTCCTGCCAGGCGACCAGGCGCCGGGCGGCCAATCGCAGCAACACGTCCATGGCGAGCGCGATGAAGCCGATGCAGATGATGCCCACGTAGATGATGTCGAGCTGGAAGAAGGACGCCGCGTTCTGGATGAGCGAGCCCAGCCCGCGCTGCGCCGCGATGAGCTCGGAGGCGACGAGCGTGGCCCAGGCTACGCCGAGCGCCACGCGCAGCGCCGTGAGCATGTGAGGGACGGTGAGTGGCACGATCACCTTGCGGAATATCTCGACGTCGGTCGCCCCGAGGGTGCGCGCCACGCGCACGTAGATCGGGCTGATCTGCGCGATGCCCTCGTACATCACGATCACGCCCGAGAAGAACGAGGCGTAAAAGAGGATCACGATCTTGGCGGTCTCGTCCACGCCGAAGTAGACGATCACCAGGGGGATCAGCGCGATCGGCGGCAGCGCCCGGAAGAAGTTCACCAGCGGCTCGATGAAGTCGCGCATTGCCCGGTACCAGCCGAGCACGAACCCCACCGGGACCGCGACCAGGATGCCGAGCGCCACGCCGATGAACACGCGCCGCGTCGACATCCAGATGTCCATGGGCAGGCGGTCGCGTGCGAGCTCGGCGAAGCGCGCCGCCACGGAGTGCGGCGTGGGCACCAGCGCCGGGTTCACCAGCCCGCTGTAGTGCACCGCATACCAGGCCGCGAGGATGACCGCCCATGGGGCGAGGATCAAGGTTGCGCGCTTCACCGGGTCAAAGGTACTATGGATAGAACCTTTCGCACAATAGGCCCGTGCACCCGCTCTTCGGCGACAGCCCCGTCCCGCGATACGCGCAGCTGGCCGACCTCCTGCGAGGCCGCCTGGCCCGCGGCCAATGGCGTCCCGGCGACCGCGTGCCGACCCTCGAGGAATTGATGCGCGAGTTCGAGGTGGCGCGGGTGACGGTCCGCCAGGCGGTCGAGGTGCTCGCGCGCGAGGGCCTGCTGTCGGCGCAGCGTGGCCGCGGCACCTTTGTTACCGCCGCGCCCCCGCGCACCCACGGGCTGCGCCTGCAGACGACGCTGAGGGACCTGGCCGAGGTCTACCGCCACGACCGCCCGCAGCTCACCCTCCTCGAGGAGGCCGCGGCCACGCCCGCGCTCGAGCCGGGCGAGGGCAAGCTCGCGGCGCGTTACCACTTCATGCGGCGCGTGCATTCGCGCGAGGGCGCGCCCTATTGCGTGATCTCGATCTACCTCGACCACCGCGTCTTCCGCATGGCGCCGGCGCGCTTCCGCCGCGAGACGGTGGTCCCGGTGCTCCTGGACCTGCCGCGGGTGCGGATAGCGCGCGCTTTCCAGACCCTCACGGTTTCGAGCGCCGATGTCGAGGTAGCGACCCTGGTGAACATGCCGGTCAACGCTCCGGTGGCCGAGGTGCGCCGTGTCTGTGTGGATCCGGCCGGCAGCGTGATCTACCTCGGCCTCGTGACCTATCGCGGCGACTTCATGCGTCTCGAGATGGATCTCAAGCCTTGAATTCGCCTGCGCCGGCGCTGCCGCGCGTGCGCAAGCTCGTCGCCCACGTGCTGCGCTGGCCGGTGGCAACCCCGGTCCGCACCTCGTTCGGCGTGATGCGCGATCGGCCGATGGTGCTGGTGCAGGCCGAGGACGCGGGAGGTATCAGCGGCTGGGGCGAGGTGTGGTGCAACTTTCCCGCGGTGGGTGCGGAGCATCGCGCGCGCCTCGTGGCCTCGGTGTTCGCACCCGCCGTCGTGGACGCCGACCTCGGCACGCCCGGCGCGGCTTTCGAGCGGCTGACCCGGATGAGCGCGGTGCTCGCGATCCAGGCCGGCGAGCCGGGACCGATCGCGCAGTGCATCGCCGGCATCGACATGGCGCTCTGGGATCTCGCCGCACGCCGCGCCGGCCAGCCGCTGTGGCGCCTGCTGGGCGGCACGGACCCGGCGGTGAATGTGTACGCGAGCGGCATCAATCCCGACGCCCCGGAGAAGATCGCGCTCGAGCGGCGCGACGAGGGCTACACGGCGTTCAAGCTCAAGGTGGGCTTTGGCGCCGAGCGCGACCTCGCCAACCTGCGCACGATGCGCGATGCGCTGGGTGCCGGCGCGCGGCTGATGGTCGACGCGAACCAGGCCTGGACCCTCGAGGAAGCGCAGCGCATGGCGCCCCGCCTGGCCGAGTTCGGGCTGGACTGGCTCGAGGAGCCGATGCGCGCCGATTCACCCTACGCGGACTGGAAGGCGCTCGCCGCGGCCTCGCCGGTGACCCTCGCCGCCGGGGAGAACATCGCGGGCGAGGGAGCTTTCGACGAGGCCCTGGCAGCGCGGGTCTTCGGCATCGTGCAGCCCGACATGGCCAAGTGGGGCGGATTCTCGGGCTGCCTGCCCGTGGCCCGGCGCATCCTCGCGGCGGGCGTGCGTTTTTGTCCGCACTATCTCGGCGGTGGAGTCGGGCTGCTCGCCTCGGCCCACCTGCTCGCGGCCGCAGGCGGGGGCGGGATGCTCGAGGTCGATGCCAACCCGAACCCCCTGCGGACCCGGGCCTGCGGTCCGCTCGCTCGCGTGGCCGACGGCCGCTCCCGGCTCGACGACTCGCCCGGCCTCGGCATCGAGCCGGACCTGGACGCCCTGCATTCTCTCTGTCGCTAGGGTGCCAATGGGCCCTGCGGATGTACAATTCGCACCCCGAAATCGGCATTTCGTCCCATCCGGTTGGCGGTGGCGCCGCCGCTAGCCTAACCTCTTGCTTCCATAAGAAAAGACCGTCTCCCATGACTGCTCGTTTCAGCCTCGTCCTGGCCGTGGCGCTCGCCCTCGCGGCGTGCTCGAAAGGCCCGCAAACGGCCACGAAAGACAGCGAGCCGGCAAAATCAGCCGCGCTCCTCCTTGCGACCGAGGACCTTCACACGGTGCGCAATAGCGCGCTCACCTCGGGGCCGTCGATCACCGGGTCGGTGCAGCCCGAGCGCCGCGCCGACCTGCGCGCCGAGGTCTCCGCGATCGTCCTGAAGGTGGTGAAGGAGAACGGCGATGCGGTGCGCCGCGGCGACCTGTTGGTGCAGCTCGACGACACCGCCATTCGCGACAGCCTCGCTTCGGCCGAGGCTGCGAGCCGCAACGCCGCGCAGGCCCGTGAGCAGGCGAATCGCCAGTTCGAACGCATGACGACGCTGCGCGCTTCGGGCATGGCCTCGGCCCAGCAGCTCGACGACGCCGAAGGCCGGCGCAACGCCGCCCAGAGCGACCTCGAGGCCGCGAAGGCTCGCGGCGTGCTCGCGCAACAGCAGATGCAGCGCACGGCGGTTCGCGCGCCCTTCGACGGGGTCGTGACCGACCGCAAGGTCTCTCCGGGCGACACCGCGCAGATCGGCAAGGAGCTGGTCAAGGTGATCGATCCGGGCAGCATGCGTTTCGAGGCGCTGATCTCCGCCGACCACGTGGGCGAGGTGAAGGTGGGCCAGGCGGTGCATTTTCGTGTGAACGGCTACGGCGACCAGGAGTTCGCCGGCAAGGTGCGGCGTGTGAACCCCGCGGCGAACGCGACCACGCGCCAGGTCGAGGTGCTGGTGGACTTCGTGGGCCAAACTCAGCCGAAGCTCGCCGGGCTCTACGCCGAGGGGCGCCTCGAGACCCAGACCAAGTCGAGCCTCACCATCCCGGCCACCGCGCTGGTGCGCGACGGCGACAAGACCTCGGCCTGGCGCGTGAAGGACAACAAGCTGCAGAAGGTGCCGCTCGCCATCGCCGAACGTGACGAGAGGAGCGGCGACTACGTGCTCGCGAGCGGGCTGGCCGAAGGCGACCAGGTGATCCGCCATCCGAACGCGCTCTTGAAGGAAGGCCAGGCCGTGGTGGCCGCGGGGCCGGCCAAGTCCTCGATGGTCGCCACCGGCGCGAGGCGTTAGCCATGCTGCTCTCCGACTTCAGCATCAAGCGGCCGGTCGCGACGGTCGTCATCATCATCGCGCTCATGTTCCTGGGCCTCCTCGCGCTGAAGAAGCTGCGCGTGAACCAGATTCCCGACGTCGAGCAGCCGGTAATGGTGGTCAATATCCCCTATCCGGGCGCCTCCCCCGAGTCGGTCGAGCGCGAGATCGTGAACCGCGTCGAGAAGGCGCTGCAGAGCATCCCGCAGGTCTACCAGATCCGCTCGACCGCCGCCGAGAGCAGCGCCACCGTCGTCATCATCTTCAACTTCAAGAAGAACATGGTCGAGGCCTCCGACGAGATCAGGAACGCGATCGCCTCGGTGCGCCACAAGCTGCCGGTGGAGATGCGCGAGCCGATCCTGCGGCGCATCGATCCGTCGGCGCAGCCGATCATGCAGATGGCGCTGTCGGCGAAGAGCCAGAGCCACGCGGAGATTTCGCGTCTGGCCGAAGACGTCCTCGCCGATCGCTTCCGCAGCATCGACGGCGTGGCGGTGGTGAACGTGAATGGGGCGCTCAAGCGCGAGCTCTCGGTGCTCTTGAGGGCGGAGAAACTGCGCGAGTACAACGTCTCGGTGACCGACGTGGTGAACGCGCTCCGGAACCAGAACACCACCGCGCCGGTCGGGCGCGTGAAGGGCACGCTCGACGAGCAGAGCATCCGGCTGGTGGGGCGGATCGAGTCGCCGAGGGAATTCCAGGACATCGTCCTCAAGCGTCGCGGCAACGAGGTCGTGCGCCTGGGCCAGGTGGCGACGGTGCAGGACGGGTTCGCCGAGCTTTCCGGCTTCAGCCTGCGCAACGCGCATCCCAACGTCGGCATGTCGGTCACGCGTTCGCGCGATGCGAGCACCGTGGCAGTGGCCGACAAGGTGCGTACGACGGTCGACGAGGTCAACAAGACGCTGCCCGCGGGTACCAAGCTCGAAGTGACCCAGGATGGCGGCAAGGACGCCGACAACAGCCTGCGCAACGTGATCGAGGCGCTGATCTTCGGCGCGGTGCTCACCATCTTCGTGGTGTACGCGTTCCTGAATTCGTGGCGCTCGACCCTCATCACCGCGCTCGCCCTGCCCACCTCGGTGATCGCCGCCTTCATCGCGGTATGGGCGTGCGGTTTCACGCTGAACTTCATGACGCTGCTGGGGCTCTCGCTCGCCATCGGCGTGCTGATCGACGACGCGATCGTGGTGCGCGAGAACATCGTGCGCCACATGGAGAGGGGCGAGGACCGGGTCACTGCGGCGCGCAACGGCACGGCGGAGATCGGCCTGGCGGTGATGGCGACCACGTTCTCGATCATCGCGGTGTTCATTCCCGTGGCGTTCATGGGCGGGGGCGCGGGCGAATGGTTCCGGCCGTTCGCGCTCACGGTGGCGACCTCGGTGCTGGTGAGCCTCTTCATCTCGTTCACCC
>JALYSB010000168.1 GCA_030855025.1 Pseudomonadota bacterium | reverse complement strand
CCACGGGCGGGAGCAGATTGGCCTCGTGCAGTGCTGCAAGTTGCGGCGGGGCCGCCGTTGTCGCCATCCCCACGCGTGCCCCGACTCCCGATTCCAACGCGATCAGTCCCGCCAGCACTGCCCCCAGAAAGGCGAGCGCTGCGATGAGCGGGCGGCGCTGCATCCAGGAGATCAAGACGGCCTCCCGAACGAATAGCCCGACACCTCGAACTGCACGAACATCTCCGGCTCGGAGCCCGGGCCCGGCTTGAAGTTGGACGGCACCTGCGAGCGCACCATGAGGCTGTCGATGAACAGGTACGGCGTGCGCGTCTCGATGGCATTGAGAAGCTTGCGCAGCGCGATCGTATTGGCAGTGAGCTGGACGTTGACCGTGACCTGGCGATAGCGACCCTCATCGCGACTGTTCGGCGCCTGCATGGTGATGAGTCGCGCGCCGCTCGCCTCGACCAGGCTGCGGATCGCCTCCTGGGCCTCGGCGGCCGAAAGCGCAGCGGCGCCCTGGCGCAGGAAATAGCGTTGCGGCTCGATGCGGCGCAGGAACTCGATCTGGGCCGTCACCTTGGCACGGGATGCCGCGATCCGGTTGTAGCGCTCGAGCTTGAGAGTCGAGTCGCCCAACGCGGCGTCGTAATGGCGATTCAGCATCCATACCGGGATCGCGATGATCGCGATGATCACCGCGATGGCCGCGAACAGGAGTCCGGCCGCGAAGCGGCGGCTTTGCTCCGGGTTCTTCAAACCGAGGGCCATGGCCCGTTCCCGATCGTCACTTGGCCGCCTTCGCTTCTCGCGCCTTCGCTTCTCGCGCCTGCGCGGCATCGCGCGCACGAGCGTCCATGATCGCCTTGTGCTCAGTACGCTGCACTTCCTTGCGCACCATGGCTTCTTGATAGGCTTGGGAGCCCGGCTGCGGTTTCGCGGCATTGACCTCGACCTTCGCCGTGGCGGGCGGGGCACTTGCTGGAACGGCACCGGCCTGCGCAGGGAGAGGATTGTCGACAGCCGCGATCGGCGGCGGAGCGGGGACCACTGGTTGCGCCACCACCCGCTCGGGGGGAGGGGGAAGTGCCGCGATTTCCTGCGCGGGCCGCACCTGCGGCAAGGGGCGCGCGCGCGCCTCGGCGGCAATCATGAAACGCTCGGTTCCCGGCTGGGCGCCGCGCGTCACCGTGCCGCGCGGCGCCGCATTCTGCAGCAGCGTGGATTGCTCGAGGATCTCGATCAGCTTCGACGACGAGGTGGTCTCGCCGGTGATCTGCACCTCGCGACTCTTGCCGGCCGTGCGCAAGTCGAATTGCTGAACCCACGTGTTGTCGGGCAGGAGGCGCGACATATCCTCGAGATAGGCAAGGGCGGGCGGCCCGTGCCGCTTGCCCTGCACGAAGTTGTAGTCCGCCACTTGTCGCTCGAGCGTGCGCGCCAGGGCATCGGTTGCCTCTGCCTCCTGCTTGGCCTTCGCGATCGCCGGATGAAGCGCGATGATCGATTCGCGCTTCTGCCAGGCGGGCAGCAAGAGTGCCACGAGGAGAAGGATCGCAACGACGGCCATCAATACAAGCTTGGCGAGACGCTCGTTGGCGCTCTCGCGTTCCCCGCGCTGCCCGGTTGGAAGCAAGTCGAGCGCGCCGGAGCCCTGCCCGGGGTCGTCGCGCACCGTCACGCCTTGCACGCTGACGCCCAATTCGCGCAAGCGCGCGACGCGCGCGTCCACCAGATCGCGCCGTGCCACCGCGAGCTGCACGTCCACCTGGCCCGCGGCCGGGTCGCGGGAGAGCACGCGCTGGTCGAAGTACACCTCCTCCGCGCGGAACGGCGTCAGGCGGTCCATCTCGAAGCCGATGACCTGCGCGAGGTTTTCCTCGGTCGCGGCAGGCATTGATACACGACGCACGAGTGCCTCGTCTCGCGACAGGCACAGCCGCGCCCGCGCCCGGCTTTCGCCCGCGCGCTCGAGCACGCCGCGGACGGCCGAGCGCGCCTGGGCGGCTTCGAGGGCAGCGGTAGGCACCCGCGCGGCGGGGCCCGCGGCCGACTTCGGCTCGAGCAGTACCACTTCGTCGTTCTCGATCGAAAGTACCGGCACGCGCGAGCCGCGCGCAAAACGATCGGGAACCATCGCTGCGAGCTCCCCGGTCCACCAGCGCCAGAACGTCGCGAGCTTCTGCTGCCAGGCAGGCACCGGGCGCGAGGCGACGATATCGGAGTTGGCGGCCATGCTCATTGCGCTTTCTGTTCGGGCACGGCGGCGGTCGACTCACGCCATGCGACGAACGTCACGGGCTTGCGCGGCACCGGGCGAAGCAGCGCGACCGCCTCGCGCGAGAACACCACGCCGTTCTCGCTACGCGCGACCGACCGCACGTTGAGAACCGGTGACATGCCGGCGGCGAAAATTCCCGCCTGCGCGAGCGCCGGCAGCGGCTCCCCCGCGGCGCGCGCCGCCTCGCGCCGCGCGATGTATTCGTCCACGATCTCCGACGTGAGTCCCGGAATGGCGAGCAGCACCTCGCGGCTCGCCACCTGCGGGTTGACGCCAGCCTGGCGCGAATACACGGTGAGCGAGGGCGACAGACGGCGATGGATTTCGGGACGCATTCCGAGCACGAGTTGCAATTCCTCCAGGGCTTGAAAGGGAGCGTTGCCGGGGCGGTAGGAAAGTCCGGCGGCGCGGTAGTCGGATTCTTCGGCTCCGTTGGGGCGCTTGAAGGAGTCCGGGTCCCGCCAGTCGAGGATGGCGTCGAGGAGCCGGTTGGCTTCCTCGTCGGCGAGGCCCGAGGAGACCAGCAATCCCCGCAACAACGCTTCCGAGGCGGTATTGAGGTCGATTTTAGCAGACTCGTCGCGCATCTCGACGCGGACCGCCACCCCTTCGAATACCCAGTCGTGCGGCGTTCCATCGCGCCTCCACGCCGTGGTCGCGCTGGGATCGTTGCGATAGGTCTCCGAGACGGCCCGCGCGACGCCGGCATTCGCGGCGGCCTCGGCATGCGCCATGGAAATCGAGTTCATGACGATCAAGGTCTCGGTGCGGCGCTCGAGAATGAAGCTCGCCGCCACCACGCCCAGGATCACCGCGACCCACATCACCAGGACGAGGGCCACGCCGCGCTGGTGGTGCTGCGCGCGCCTCACGCGGGCCTCCGCGGGCGGCACACGCGCTGGAACGCGCTTTCCAGGCAACCCGCCTCCTCGCCCAGCATCACCCTCACGATCATCTCGGGCAGGTAAGAGCCGTCGGCGGCGCGCAGCCGGATGCGAATGAGCTGGGGGATCCGGCCCGCGTAATCCCAGGCCTCGACCCACTTGGGGTCGGTGAAGTCGTTCTCGGCACCGAAGTATTCGAACGCGACGCCCTCCACCCCTTCGAACAGCACGGTGCGCTCGCCCTTGTCGAGCGGGGCGAAGTCCTTGGCCTCGTCGTCGGGCATCGCCCGGCGCATCACCAGGCCGCGCGCGCGCTTCACGTCATCCGTCTCGATCTCGATGCTCACCAGCGAAAGCCCGTTTGCAGAAATTCCCGCAGGCCGTGAAGAGACGAAGCGCAGGCGATTTTCCTTGCCCTCGAAGGCGACCTTGAGCGCCATCGGATCCTTGAAGCGCATCGGAAAGGTCTCGCCGATCTCGCGGCGCAGAAAGTTTTCCGCGATGCGCCGGTCCGCGGTGCGCCGCCCGTTCACGTCGGCGGCGTCCCAGCCGCGCAGCCCGAAGGTGAGCCCCGAATAGAGCAGCAGCATCATCGTGCCGAGCAGCGCCAGCGCCACGACCATCTCGATCAGGGTGAACCCGGATTGCAGGCGGCGCATCACGCGATCTTGCCCACGACCAGCGTGGAAAGGTCGAGGTGGCGCTCGGGGGCGGAGGCTGATTGCCAGACCACGCGCACGGCGATCTTCACCGTGTAAAAGGTCGCCAGCGCCTTCTTCGCGGGATCGGTCCCGTCGTCGAAGGGTGCGACCGCAACACTCCAGCGGAAGCGGCGGTCATCGGTTTCACCTGATGTCTGTCCCTCCTCGAAACTGTCGCCGATGCTCGACTGGGCCAGCTGCGACTGTGCGATCACGAGCGCGCGCGAATAGTCCTCGAGGTCACCCGCGCGCTGCAGTCCCGTGGAAAAGATCTGGAACGAGGTGGACAGGACCAGGGCGAGCATCACGAAAGCAACCACGACCTCGATCAGCGTGAACCCAGCCGCGCGCCTTGCCGAGCGAGGCTGCCCCGGCGCAGGCCGGGGCCCAGTCATTGCGCGCCTAATCCCCAATCGAAACCCTCCCCGTGAGCCAGTCCACGTCCACGAGGAACTTGCGCTCGCCGGAGGCGACCGTGATCCGCCCCCCGGTCGAGCTGCCGTCGGGATAGAAGCGGATCGCGCCCTTGCGCTCGCTCGTGACTTCCGACTGCGCGGTATAGAGCTTCAGGTCGATGCCGTCCGCCAGCTTCCGCGGTTCCTTGTCACCTGGCATCACGAACTCTCGCGCGTCGAGGTCGAGTGTCAGGACCGCGTCCTGCCGCGTGACCATCGCCGTCGTCTGCGCCTGTCGCAACCCCGAGGCGAGCGTGCGCGCGGCGGCCTTGAGATCGGCGACCGAGGCGCCGCGCATTGGCACCGCCAGCAACAGCCCGTAGAGGATCCCGGCCAGGGCCAGGACCACGATCACTTCGAGCAGCGTGAAGCCGCCCTGCTTCACTTAGTTGCTCACGTCGCGGTTCTCGCCGTCGCCGCCGTCCTTGCCGTCGGCGCCGAGCGAAATGAGGTCGTACGCCTTGCCCTGGCCCGGGATGGTGTAGCGATAGTCGTTGCCCCAGGCGTCCTTCAGGTCCGGGTCCTTGACATAGGGGCCATTCCACTTGCCCTCGGTGCCGCCGGGCTGCTTGGCGAGCCCCTGCAGGTTCTCGGGGTATTTGCCCACCTCGAGCTTGTACATCTCGATCTGCCCCGCGAGCTGCTGGATGCGAATCTTCGCCTCGCTCGATTTCGCGCGTCCCATCTGCTCGAAGATCTTGGGGCCGATGAAGGCCATGATGCCCGCGAGGAGGATGAAGACGATCACGATCTCGAGGATCGTGAAGCCCCTCTGGCGGCGCGCGGGTGCAGGCATTTTTCTCATGGAAATTCCTCTGCTCTAGATCGGGAGGTCGTACACGGAAAGCATCGCCGACAGGATGGCGATGATGATGAAGCCTATGACGGCCGCCATGAGGACGATCATCACGGGTTGCAGCAGGGCGAGCGTCTTGCGGATGGCGACCTCGACCTCGTGGTCGTAGGTCTCGGCGACCTGCATCAGCATGTCGTCGAGGCGGCCGGTCTCTTCTCCCACCATGATCATGTGGACCGCGAGCATCGGAAAGCGTCCGGTCTCCATCATCGGGCGGCCGAGGCCGCGTCCCTCCTTGAGATCGCGGGCCACATTGCCGATGGCTTCCGCGAGCCAGGCGTTGTTCATTGTTTCCCGAACGATGTTCAGGGCGGCCACCAGGGTGACCCCGTTTGACAGCAGGGTGCCGAGAGTCCGGGCGAACCGCGCCATCTCAACGCGCGAGAAGAGGGTTCCGATGACAGGCGCGGTCACCAACCAGCGGTCGAAACGGAAGCGGACCTCGGGATCCTGGAGGTGGCGCCGGGCGAGGAAGGCCAGCACCGCCAGCCCGACCAGCATCGCCCAGCCGTAATTGCGCATGGCGTCGCCGGCCCACAGCACCGCCTGGGTCATGGCCGGAATCGCCTTGCCGGTACCGGCGAAGATCGGCTTGAAGCGCGGCACGACGGCGCCGAGCAACACCACCACTGCCAGCGCCGAGACCACTGCGAGGAAGGCGGGATAAGTGAGCGAGGCCGTCACGTTGTCGCGCAACGCCTTGGCGCGCTCCATGTACTCCGCGAGCCGCAGCAGGACGGTGGGAAGGCTCCCGCCCGCTTCACCGGCACGAATCATGTTGATGTAGAAGCGCGTGAACACGCCGCGCTGCGAGTCGAGGGCCTTGGACAGCGACGTGCCCCCGCGCACCTCGTTGCGAATTTTGCCCAGAAGCTCGGCGATGCGCGCGTTGGCCGCGAGATTGATCAGGATCTCGAAACTCCGGTCGAGCGGCAACCCGGCCTTGAGGAGCGTGGCCAGCTCCCGCGTGACCACGCCGATGTCCTGCTGGCTGACGGTCTTGCGGCTAAAGAGCGACGGCTGCGACGCCTGGGGGGAGGCCGCCTTGGCACCCCCGGCTTCCTCGGCACGGATCGGGATGAAACCCATCTCCTGCAGGCGCGAGACCGCTGCCTGGGAGCTCGAGGCTTCGAGGACGCCCTCCTGAACCTCTCCCGCGGGAGTGACCGCCTTGTATTGAAAGAACGCCAAAGGCCTAATCCTCGCGCGTGACGCGCAGGACTTCCTCGATGGTGGTGATGCCCGCAAGGGACTTGCGCAGGCCGTTCTCGAACATCGTCTCCATGCCTTCCATGATCGCCGCCGATCGCAAGTCGCCCGCGGTCGAGTGCCGCATGATCAGGGAACGCAGGCTGTCCGTCATGCGCAGCATCTCGATGATGCAGATCCGCCCCCAGTACCCGGTGCCCGCGCATTCGGGGCACCCCACCGCGCGATAGAGGGTGATCTCTCCGGTGGGAACGTAGCGGCGCAGCCCCATTTGCTCGACGACTTCCGGAAGTGCCGCGTGCGGCTCGCGGCACTTGGGACAAAGGGTGCGCACCAGGCGCTGCGCGAGGATGCCGTTGATGGTGGACGTGAGGAGGTAATCCTCGGCGCCCATGTCGAGGAGCCGGCTCACGGTCGATGGGGCGTCGTTGGTGTGGACGGTCGACAGCACCATGTGGCCGGTGAGCGCCGATTGCATCGCGATCCGCACCGTCTCCACGTCGCGGATCTCGCCCACCATGATGATGTCGGGATCCTGGCGCACGATCGAGCGCAGCGCGTTGGCGAAGGTGAGCTCGATCTGCGGCTTCACCTGGATCTGGTTGATGCCCGGCATCTGGTATTCGACCGGGTCCTCGACGGTGACGATCTTCACCTCGGGCTTGTTGAGGCGATCGAGCGCGGTATAGAGGGTGGTCGTCTTGCCGCTACCCGTGGGCCCGGTGACCAGCAGGATGCCGTGCACCTGGTCGAGCGCCTCGATGAAACGCTCGAGCGATGCG
>JALYSB010000290.1 GCA_030855025.1 Pseudomonadota bacterium | reverse complement strand
GGCCGGGCCCAGCGCGAGCAACTGCTCGCGCGTCTTGCCCTGCATCCGGCACGCGGCGTCGTTCACGTGCACGAAAAGCAGCGTCGCGCGGTCGGTGATGTAGATCTGGTCGGCGACCGAATCCATCGCCAACACGAAGCGCTGCAGCTGCGCCTCGGCCAGCTTGCGCGCGGTGATGTTCACGTGCATCACGACCGCGCCACTCGGAGGCGTGCCGGCCAGCGGGGAGATCGTCATCAGGAACCAGCGCTGCTCGGTGGGCGAGTGGCACGAATACTCCATCGAGAACCCGGGCTCGGCCGCGCTCAGCACCTTGCGCATTCCTCCGGCGACGCGGGATGCTTCCGAGGAGCCCGCTCCCCGCGCGTGGTCGCACACCGTCAGGTAGTTGATGCCCACCCCGTGTCCGGGAAGCAGAGCCTGGTTGGCGACGGCGAACCGCCGCCACGCCTCGTTCACCGCGAAGATCGTGCCCCTGGGGTCGAGCAAGGCGATGCTCGCGGGAAGCGCGTCGATGATGCCGGCCTGCTTTGCGGCACCGGCATTACGAAGCTGGTCCTGCGCATGCTGGAGGAGGAAGGCGCGGCCGTCGGGAGCGACCACCGAATCGACCTCGCCGCCGGTCAGCTCCTCGAGGCGCTTCCCGGTTTCATGCAGCGTCTCGATCAGGGCGGCGAGTTGCGGATCGTGATCGTCCGAATGTGCCGCGCCAGCGGCTTTGGGTTTCATGCCGCACGTTCATGCAGACCGATGCACTCCATCACGGGCTGCGTGTAGCTGAGCGTGCCGACGATCCGCTGGAGCGGGCCCGGTGCGAGCTTGACCAGGGTCGGCGTCATTATGATGTTGTCTTCGAGGGCACGCCCCGGCTGCCGAAGGACGTCCACGATCTCGACTTCGTGGCGATTCGCCAGGTGAGCGCGGCAGATCACGTCCAGGTTGGCAATCGCTTGCTCGGAGTTCGGCGCATCCCCCGCGACGAACAGGCGGAACCGGTAGATGCCAGTCTTGCCGCGCATCGCTATTTCACCCTCGGGATCACCACGTCCCCGCCGCGCAGACGAAAGCGTGGGGAAGCTCGACGTTCGCCGGGAAGATTTCTTCACGTGTAGCCTGCCATTGGCCATGGACCGGGCAAGTCTGCGGCATCAACTCTTCAGCGTCTGTGCGCCCCCGCTCATAGCTGCGCACCATTGCCACTCAAAAAGAGCGCGATTTCACTGGGCATGGCGCATTGGAGCGCCCTGGCTGCGGCCAAAATAGCCCGTGTTAACAATCTGTTATGGAAATCGTCAGAACGACGATGCGGCGGCCCTCGCCGTCGAGCGCACCGAGATGATCTCGAATCCCCCGAGCACCCAACCGCGCCCGCGCCCCCGCACCCGATTGAAGCGAAAGCGGTAGAGATGGTCGCCCGCGGGCACCTCGAGAGCGCCGCCTTCCTCGAAGGTTCGCTCACCGACAAGGTAGGCATCGCGGCAGCCGCTCGCTTCGTCGCCAGGGACGTACAACATCGGGGAGGTGCGCGTGCCGCGGCTCGCGCTCGATGTGACCTCGACGGGCCGGGCCAGGGATGAAATCCGGCTCACGCCGATCACGACTCGGCCCGGAGTCGTCGCCGGAATGCATCGCATGACCTTCGCGATGACGAGCGGCTCCAATGAGGAGATTCGCACCGCCACGAGGTCGCCCACGGCGAGGGCGCCGCAGTCGGCCAGGGAGCCTTCGAGGCCCAGGCCGGTTTCGCTGACGTTGGCGAGGGTGACCCGGCGGGATGTGGGATCGTAGATCTCGTCGAGCGCCAGGTCGCGCTCGCGCTCGTTACGGATCGGGGTGCGCGCCACGCCGTCCTTGGAGGCGAGCACGATCGCGGCGGCGCGCGGCGCGGCGGGTGTAAAACCGCGGGCGGTGATTTCGCCGAGCCCTATATACAGCTCGACCAACCGGTCGGTCGCCTGGCGCTGGGCACGGGCTGCTGGCCGGCTCCTCGACGCGCGCAGGCCGCGGCGGAGCAGATCGAGCACCGCCACGTGCTCCTCGATTCGAAAGTCCGCGGTGCAGCCCTCCGAGGGCACGATCCTGCCCCCGTGGAATTCCGCGACGAGCGAGCGAAACGCCGCATCGATCGGGGCTTGCGGCAAGTAAAGGCTGGGCCCCGCGTTCGCACGCAGCCCGCTCCTCAATC
>JALYSB010000167.1 GCA_030855025.1 Pseudomonadota bacterium | reverse complement strand
AGC
Source organism: Pseudomonadota bacterium (assembly GCA_030855025.1). Lineage (GTDB taxonomy): Bacteria > Pseudomonadota > Gammaproteobacteria > Burkholderiales > Usitatibacteraceae > Usitatibacter. The sequence goes on along the minus strand of JALYSB010000167.1, from coordinate 7,157 downwards.
TCGGCGGCCGCGATGATCGCGGGGTCGGTGATGTCGACGCCGTGGTGGACCTCGTACTTCTCCTTGAGGCCGCGCAGGATGGCGATGGTGTCTTCCACCGAGGGCTCGTCCACGAGCACCTTCTGGAAGCGCCGCTCGAGCGCCGCGTCCTTCTCGATGTACTTGCGGTATTCGTCGAGCGTCGTGGCGCCCACGCAATGCAGCTCGCCGCGCGCGAGCGCGGGCTTCAGCATGTTGCCGGCGTCCATCGCGCCCTCGGCCTTGCCCGCGCCAACCATGGTGTGCAGCTCGTCGATGAAGACGATCGTCTGCCCCTCATCCTGCGAGAGCTCTTTCAGCACGTTCTTCAGGCGCTCCTCGAACTCGCCGCGGTACTTGGTGCCGGCGATGAGCATGCCCATGTCGAGCGAGAGCACGCGCTTGCCGCGCAGCCCCTCCGGTACCTCGTCGTTCACGATGCGCTGGGCGAGGCCCTCGACGATCGCGGTCTTGCCGACGCCGGGCTCGCCGATCAGCACCGGGTTGTTCTTGGTGCGCCGCTGCAGCACCTGGATCACGCGGCGGATCTCCTCGTCGCGGCCGATGACCGGGTCGAGCTTGCCGCTCCTGGCGCGCTCGGTGAGGTCGATGGTGAATTTCTTGAGCGCCTCGCGGCCGCCCTCCTGCTCGGCGCTGTGGACGGTCTCGTTGCCGCGGACCGCTTGAACTGCATTGGTGAGCGCGGCCTCGTTGGCGCCGTGGGCCTTCAGCAGGCGCCCGGTCTCGCCCTTGTCCTTCACCGCCGCCAGCAGGAAGAGCTCGGAGGCGATGAACTGGTCGCCGCGCTTGGTGGCTTCCTTGTCCGTGAGGTTCAAGAGGTTGTTGAGGTCGCGGGAGACGGTGATCTCGCCGCCCTGCCCGTCGACTTTGGGCATGCGGGCGATGGCGTCCTCGAGCGCCTTCTTGAGCGGCGGGACATTCACGCCGGCCCGTTGCAGGAGCGAGGCGGTGCCGCCGTCGTCCTGGGCGAGGAGCGCAGCCAGCAGGTGCTGGGGCTCGATGAAGCCGCCGTCGTGGGCGAGGGCCAGGCTCTGGGCGTCGGCCAGGGCCTGCTGGAACTTGGTGGTTAGTTTGTCGATGCGCATCGGATGATAATATTCAAGGAGTTATATGTGATGTGGGGAATTTACGCCCACTTTCAACCCCGTGTTTTGACTCCCCTCATGTCCGATCCATTCCACGCCCTCGAAGAGACCGTTTCCGCGGACGTCACGCGCGCGCTCGCCGAGGATGTCGGCCGGGGGGATCTCACCGCCAGCCTCGTCCCGGAGGGCCGTACCGCCCATGCCCGCCTCCTGACCCGCCAAAGCGGGATCCTCTGCGGGGTGGAATGGTTCCGTCGCACCTTCGAGGAGCTCGACCCCGACGTGGAGATCTTCTGGCACCACGGTGATGGCGACGAGATCGTGGCCAACACCTCGGTCTGCGAGCTCGAGGGGGACGCGCGCGCACTCCTCACCGCCGAGCGCACCGCGATGAATTTCGTGCAGCTTCTCTCGGGGGTCGCCACCAAGGCGCGCCAGTACGTCCTCGCAGTGGAAGGCACCCGGGCGCGCATCTACGACACGCGCAAGACGCTGCCGGGGCTGCGGATCGCGCAGAAGTTCGCGGTGCGCGCGGGCGGCGCCAACAACCACCGCATCGGCCTCTACGACGGCATCCTTCTCAAGGAAAATCACCTGCTGGCGGCGGGCGGTGTTCGCCCCGCGGTCCAGGCGGCGCTGCGTGCGGCTCCCGAGGGGACGATGGTGCAGGTCGAGGTGGAGACGCTCGAACAACTCGCCGAGGCCCTCTCCGCCGGGGCGCGCCTGATACTCCTCGACAATTTCGACCTGCCAAAGATGCGCGAGGCGGTGGCGATCACCGGCACGCGAGCCGAACTCGAGGCCTCCGGCGGCGTCAATCTCACCTCGGTCCGCGCGATCGCGGAAACCGGCGTGCACCGCATCTCGGTCGGCACGCTCACCAAGGACGTCGTCGCGCTGGACCTTTCCATGCGCTTCATGCATCACTGACCCGAAAGGATTTGCTCCATGGGACGTTTGGCTGTTTTCCTGCTCGTCGCTCTCCTCGCCGGCTGCGCCACCACCGGAGAGCGCGACCCCAAGGACCCCTGGGAGGGGTTCAACCGCAAGTCCTTTGCCTTCAACGAGAAGCTCGACGCGGCGGTGCTGAAGCCCGTGGCGACGGGGTACGTGAAGGTGGTCCCCGCTTTCGCGCGCGAAGGCGTGAACAATTTCTTCGACAACCTCGAGGATGTGGGCACCGGGCTGAACAACTTCCTCCAGGGCAAGCCGCGGGAAGGCGCCTCCGACCTGGGGCGCTTTGCGGTGAATACCGTGCTCGGCGTCTTCGGGTTGTGGGACATCGCGACACCGCTCGGGCTCGAGAAGCATTACGAAGACTTTGGCCAGACCCTCGGCGTCTGGGGCGTGCGTTCCGGGCCGTACCTCGTGATCCCGCTCCTCGGCCCTTCGACCGCGCGCGACGCACCCGCGAAAGTGGTCGACCCGAGCTGGTATTACAGTGGCGCCATCGACAACAACACCATTTACTGGAGCCTCTGGGGCCTCGACAAGGTGCGCATCCGGGCGAACCTCTTCCAGTCGGAAAAGCTGCTCGACGAGGCCGCGCTCGATAAGTACACGTTCCTGCGTGACGCGTGGCTGCAACGCCGCCGCAGCATGGTGTTCGACGGCAATCCGCCGAGGCTCAAGGAAGACGAGTGACCCTCGGGGTCAAGCTTGCGATCGTGTTCGTCGCCTTCCTGGCGATCCTCACGATCGTGATCTACATGGCGTTTCGCGAGCGCCGCCTCGGCAAGAACATCGCGGATGACGACCTCACAGGCCAGCAGGCCTCCGATGCGCGCGTATTGACCGTGATCTTCTCCGCCATCATCGGCGGCATATTGCTCACTCTGGTGGCGGGCTGGCTCGTCTTCCTGTAGAAAAAAAGGTGTCAGAGACCATTTTTTCTTTTCAGAAAAATGGTCTCTGACACCTTTTTCTTTTTCAGGTCCGGGCGCGGCGCCCGACGATCCAGCCGATGAGGCCGAGGATCAGGGCGATGACACCGAGCGCGAGGAGCGCGATGTTCTGCCAGTTGGGGCCGGCGGCCGCGTCCCTGCCGGGCGAGTTGGCGAAGGCGATGCCGTCGGTATCGTCCGGAAGGGTGCCGATGTTCGCCACCGCGCCCGATCCCACGTTGATCGTGACCAGGCGCGTGTGGGCCGGGGCACCCGCGTTGGAGTTCACCGCCAGCAGCAGTCCCGACGGCGTGAACGTCATCGAGTTGATGGCGCTTTCGAACGGCGCGCCGGTGAGAGCGGGCCCGGCCTTGATCGCCCCGGTGGCGAGATCGACCGTATCGAGCGTGCCCGCCGCGCCATTGGGCGTGATGTAGGCGTGCCCGGTGGAGTCGATCGCGAGCCCCGCGGGCGGACCGGGGGGCCCCGCCGTCCCGATCGGGGTCACGTTGCCGGTTTCGAGATTCACCGTTCCCAGCTGGCTCGTCGCCGGCAACCAGGCGAACAGGATCCCGGTGCGGCTGAAGGCGATGTCGGAGCCGCCCAGGCGGAGCGCACCGACCATGCGCGCGTCGCCCGATACCGGATCGAGCGTGACGAGTGAAATCGGAAAATTGCGCGAAAGCGGCGAGGTGATGCCGTAGAGAACGCCGGTCGTGGGATGCACCGCGATCCCGGTGATACCGAGCGGCGCCGAGCCGTTCAGGCGGATGGGCGCGACGAAGGAGGCTGAGCCGGTGCCGAGCGCCACCATGTAAAGGCTGCCGCCGACCGACCCCGCTTGGGCGACGGTCCGCACGCTCGCTGCGTAGAGTTTTTGCGCCGCCGCTGCCGGAGACCAGGCCAACCCGATCGCAAGCAGCGCAGCCGAAATCGATGTGCGCACGCCCATATCTTCTCCAAATCCCGCATCACTGCCGGGGACCTGAGCGAATCTTACGTGGCGCTTCGACCCCCGGCAAACGCTGGCGGGAGCCAGGCATCACGGCCGACGGTCAGCCAGATCGCCACCGGTGCGAGCGTGGGCAGGAGCAGCGTGCCCACCTGGTACCCCAGCGCGATCGCCTCGCGCATCGCCGCGCCCCACGCGAGGAAAGGCGGCAGGCCGGGCGCCGCGCCGAGCTGCTTGAGCGCATCGAACGCGATGCCGAACGCGGGAAGCGCCAGCAGGATCACCGTGCCGATCAAGATACCCACCGGCCGGCGCGACTCCTTCGCCGCCAGCGCGAGCGCGAGGAAGAGCGCGATGCCGTAGGTGTACTTCGCCGCGGCGACCTCGACCTCCGTCGCGATCCGCGGCACGCCGCCCGGCCGATACGGCATCTCGAGCTTGATCGCGTAGACAGGGTCGCGCCCCTTGAGCGCCATCGTGGTGCTGCCACCCGATGCGACCCGGATGATGGGAAGCGCGAGCTTGCCGGGAAGCCACGCGAGCGGAGCGGCGGCGAAATACCAGAGCGCGAGGAACACCGGCAGCAGCACCAGGGCCGTGGCGCCCGCCAGCAGGATGCGGCGCCGCCCCGCCTCCATCACGCCGCCACTGCCGGCGCCGGCACAGGCGCATGGGGCACCGCGCGGATCCACAGCAGCCACACGATGAGGGCGTCGAGCATGATGAGGCTCTGCCAGATGTAGAGATGCGCCCACTCGAACCACTGCGCATCCCACTGCCCCAGGTAGAAGAGGCTGACGATGCGCACCAGGTTGAGCGCCTGGATGGCGACCGCGCCGATCGCGAGCCCGATGAGCTTCAAGCGCCAGGGAGCGGGAAAGGCGAGGATGCCGGCCAGAAGCACGAGCATCGCTTCCACCCCGTTGCAGCCGGCCTCGATCGTCACCGCGAAGCCGGTGCGCTCACTGTAGAGCGTCTTGCCGACGGAGCGCGCATCGCCGTCGAAAGTGCGGATCAGGCCCGCGCTGGTGTCGGCGACGAACCCCGTCCACGGCACGACCAGCGCCTGCCCCGGGGGCGTGAGCTGGAAGGCGAAGAGTCCGACCAGCAGGACTACGAATAGGATCGTGAATCGGCGCATCGTCCTTACCCCCCGGAGTGCACGCGTATGTACTCCTTCACCGCCTCCGCGTCGGGTTTCATCACCTCGAAGCGCTGCGGCCGCTTCTCGAGCCCCTCGAATCGACTCGGGCGCGGCGCGTGTTCTCCCAGCGCTTCGACAATGGTCTCGTCGAACTTCACCGGGAGTGCGGTCTCGAGGCAGATCATCGGGGTGCGCGCATCGCGAATGCGCAAGCCGATCTTCACGCCATCGGCGGTATGGGGATCGATCACCCGGCCGTACCTTTCCTTCACCATCCGGATCGTCTTGATGCGGTCCTCGTGGGTGCTGCGCCCGCTCGCGAAGCCCGAATCCTCGTCGATCCTCTCCCACGCGCGTTCGGTCGAGAGGTCGAAGCCGCCCTCCTCGTCCACCTGCTTCCACAGCGCCGCAACCTTGGCGCCGTCCTGCTCGACCGAATCCCAGATGAAGCGCTCGAAATTGGAGGCCTTCGAAATGTCCATGGAGGGGCTCGAGGTTGCTTGCGTATCCGCCGCGGTGCGCGGGCGATAGCGACCGGTGCGGAAGAACTCGTCGAGCACGTCGTTCTCGTTGGTGGCGAGGACCAGGCGCCTGATCGGCAACCCCATGCGCTTGGCGACCCACCCGGCGAAGATGTTGCCGAAATTTCCCGAAGGGACCGAGAACGACACGTGCTCGTCGTTGCCCCGCGTCACCGAGAAGTAGCCCTTGAAGTAATAGACCACCTGGGCCGCGACCCGCGCCCAGTTGATCGAGTTGACCGCCCCGATCGCATGCTCCTCCTTGAACCGCGCATCGGCGTTGACAGCCTTCACCACGTCCTGGCACGCGTCGAATGTACCCTCGATCGCGATGTTGAAGATGTTCGGCGCGTCGAGCGAGAACATCTGCGCGCGCTGGAAGGCGCTCATGCGCCCGTGGGGCGAGAGCATGAAGACATTGACGCGCTCGCGGCCCGCCAGCGCGTGCTCGGCGGCCGAGCCGGTATCGCCGCTGGTGGCGCCCAGCACGTTGAGGCGCCGGTCCTGGCGCGCCAGGACGCTCTCGAAGAGCGGCCCGAGAAGCTGCATGGCAATGTCCTTGAACGCGAGCGTGGGGCCATTCGACAGGTGCAGCAAATGCAGGTTGCCCTCGAGCGTGGTGATCGGCGTCACCTCCGGCGTCCCGAAATTCTCCGCCGTGTACACCCGGTGCATGATCGCCTTCAGCTCGGCACCGGGAAAATCGTCGGCGAAGAAACGCATGATCTCGAAGGCGAGCTGCGGATATGCAAGGTCGCGCATGGCGTCCAGCTTGGGCCGCGTGATCCTGGGCCACAGCTCCGGCACCATCAGCCCGCCGTCGGGGCCCAATCCTTCGAGGAGGATGTCGGTGAAGGTCTGGCTCGCGGAATGCCCTCTCGTACTGACGTACTTCATTTCGGCGTCATTCCCGCGGGAATGACGATCACAGCAGTTCTTCCAACCTGATGCGAACCACCGGCGACGGAATCGTCGGCAGCGCCTCGATGCGCCGGATCGCCGCGTTCACGTTCTTCTCGGCGGTCACGTGGGTGAGGATCACCACATCCACCTGGTCCTCGCCTTCGGCGGCCTCCTTCTGGAAGATCGCGTCGATCGAGATCGACAGGTCGGCGCAGATGCGGGTCACGTCGGCGAGCACGCCGGGGCGGTCGAGCGCGCGCAGCCGCAGGTAGCAACCGGTCACGACATCCTCCATCGACAGGATCGGCTCGCTCGACAGGCGGTCAGGCTGGAAGGCGAGATGGGGCACGCGATGCTCGGGATCCGCGGTGGCCATGCGGGTCACGTCCACCAGGTCGGCGACCACCGCGCTGGCGGTCGCCTCCGCCCCAGCGCCCCGCCCGTAGTACAGGCTCGGGCCCACCGCGTCCGCATTCACCAGCACCGCGTTCATCACGCCCTCGACGTTGGCGATCAGGCGCCGTGCGGGAATCAGCGTGGGATGAACGCGCAGCTCGATCCCCTTTGGCGTGCGCCGGGTGATGCCGAGGAGCTTGATGCGGTAGCCGAGGCCCTCGGCGTACTTGAGAT
>JALYSB010000289.1 GCA_030855025.1 Pseudomonadota bacterium | reverse complement strand
ACGTTGGCGATCAGGCGCCGTGCGGGAATCAGCGTGGGATGAACGCGCAGCTCGATCCCCTTTGGCGTGCGCCGGGTGATGCCGAGGAGCTTGATGCGGTAGCCGAGGCCCTCGGCGTACTTGAGATCGAGCGCGGTGAGGTCCGTGATCCCCTCGGTAAAGACGCGGTCGGCCTGCATCGGGATGCCGAAGGCGATGGCGGCCAGGATCGCGAGCTTGTGGCCGGCGTCGATGCCTTCCACGTCGAAGGCGGGATCGGCCTCGGCGTAGCCCAGGCGCTGCGCCTCGGCGAGCACCATGTCGAACGGCAGGCCCTTGTCGCGCATTTCCGACAGGATGTAATTGCAGGTCCCGTTGATGATCCCGGCGATCCATTCGATGCGATTCGCCGAGAGACCCTCGCGGATCGCCTTGATGATGGGAATGCCCCCGGCCACCGAAGCCTCGAACGCGACCATCACGCCCTTCGCATGGGCCCGCGCAAAAATTTCGGTGCCGTGCCGGGCGAGGAGCGCCTTGTTGGCAGTCACGACATGCTTGCCGGAGTCGATCGCCTTCAGCACGAGCTCGCGCGCATCGGTGACGCCGCCGATCAGCTCGACCACGATGTCGATGCCGGGGCGCGCGACGATCTCGGCGGCGCTGGAGACCACCTCGATGCCGTCGAGCGACACCGAGCGCTTCTTGGCGAGGTCGCGCGCGCTCGCCACCGTGATGACGATGTCGCGGCCCGCGCGACGCGCAATCTCGCTGCGGTTGCGCCGCAACACCTCGATGGTGCCGCTCCCGACCGTTCCGAGGCCGAGGAGGCCAACCGTGATGGGTTTCATAGTTTCTTGCTGAAATGGAATGCCGTGATCGGCATCTGCTCGCGGAAGTAGAACTTGTGCGCCTGCTGGCGGTGCGTGCCGGAGTCGAGCGCGAGCATGTGGCAGCCGCGCCGGCGTCCGAGCTCCTCCATGTAGGCAATGAGCGCGCGCCCCACCCCTTTCGAGCGCTGCTTCTCATCGGTTACCAGGTCGTCGCAGTAGAGCTCGCGGCCGGTGAAGGTCTTCTCCATCACGCGAAACACCGTGATGCCCGCGACACGGCCATCGACCAGCGCCACCGCCATCTCGGCGCCGCTCGCGAAGACCTCCTTCATGCGCTCCGCGTAGTCGGCGGGCAGGTTCGGGCGCAGCTGGCGGTGCACGCCCTCGGCAGCTCCCATCATGTCCGCGTTCACGACCGCGCCGCTCGCGTCGGTCACCGCAACGACGCTCACCGTCATTTGAGGCTGTCCCGCCGGAACATCTCCTTCACGCCGCGAACCGCCTGGCGGGTGCGCGCCTCGTTCTCGATCAACGCGATGCGAACGTGGTCGTCGCCATAGTCGCCGAAGCCGATTCCCGGAGAGACCGCGATTTTCGCGTCGCGCAGCAGCTTCTTGGCGAACTCGATCGAGCCCATGGCCCGGTACTCCTCGGGGATCTGCGCCCAGACGTACATCGAGGCCTTGGGTTTTTCCACCATCCAGCCGGCGTCGTGCAGACCGCGCACCATCACGTCGCGGCGACGCTCGTACTTCGCGCGGATCTCCTCCACGCACTCCTGCGGACCCTCGAGGGCGGCCACGGCGGCTACCTGCAGCGGCGTGAAGGTGCCGTAGTCGTGGTAGCTCTTGATGCGCGCGAGCGCGGTCACGAGCTCCGAATTGCCCACCATGAACCCGATGCGCCAGCCCGCCATGTTGTAGCTCTTCGACATCGTGAAGAACTCCACCGCCACGTCGCGCGCGCCCGGCACCTGCATGATCGAGGGCGCCTTCCAGCCGTCGAAGGTGATGTCGGCGTAGGCGAGGTCGTGCACCACCAGGATGCCGTACTGCTTGGCGAGCGCCACCACCTTTTCGAAGAACTCGAGCTCGACGCACTTCGCGGTCGGATTCGACGGGAAGCCGATGATCATCATCTTGGGCTTCGGGATGAGCTCGCGGATCGCGCGCTCGGCCTCGGCGAAGAAATCGACGCCGGGAGTCATGCGCACCGAGCGGATGTCGGCGCCGGCGATGATGGCGCCGTAGATGTGGATCGGGTAGCTCGGATTGGGCACGAGCACCGTGTCGCCGCGATCGAGGGTCGCGAGCATCAGGTGCGCGAGGCCCTCCTTCGAGCCGATGGTGACGATCGCCTCGCGGTCCATGTCGA
>JALYSB010000288.1 GCA_030855025.1 Pseudomonadota bacterium | reverse complement strand
GTATAGAGGCCCACGAAGCGGCGCTCGCCCACCACCGTGCCCGAAGCGTCGAAGCGCTTGACCCCGATGTAATCGAGGTAGCCCGGGCGGTGGACGGTGGCGCGCGCGTTGGCCTTGGTGAGCACCAGCAGGCGCGGCTCGCGCGCAAGCGCGCGCAGTTGTGCGGGAAGCTCGGCGAAGCTCGCCGACACGCCCCCGAGCTTCGGCTCGCGCAACACGCCCAGCCCCGAGCGCGGCACGATGCGCAGCTGGTCCTCGCCGTTGACTTCGGAGAGCTCGTAGTCCCGGTATCCCAGGAACGTGAAGTGGTGATCTGCGGCCCAGGCGAGGAACGCCCGGATCTCCTCGGTTTCCTCGTTGCGCAGGAATTCCGGCGGTGAGGCGAGCTCCTTCGCCACCTCCACCATGCGCGCGCGCATGGCCTCCCAGTCTTCGAACGACGCGCGCACGTCCGCGAGCGCGTGCATGACCCCCTCCCCGAGCGCCCTGAGCTTTGCCGGATCGAGCTCGCGGTCGACCTCGACGTGCATCAGCGATTCCTGCCTGCCTTCCTTGCCGGGCGGGCCGAAAGCGGTGAGCTGGCCCTCGGGATCGCGCTGCGTGGAGAAAAGCGGGTGGTTCAACAGTTGGAGCGTGTAGCCCTGGCGGTTGACCTCCATCGTCACCGAATCGACCAGGAAGGGCATGTCGTCGTTCACGAGCTCGATCACGGTGTGCGCGGTGGCCCAGCCGTGCTCGTCCGGGCGCGGATTGTAGACGCGCATCTTGGGCGTGCCCGATGAGAACCGGCGCGCGAGCGCGAGCTGCGCCATGGCGGCGCCGTAGAGATCCTCGGGATTGCGGTTCGCGAGGTCTTCGGGGTCGACCTGGTCGTAGTAAAGCGTGATGAAGTCGCGCGCCTCGCGGGCGGCGGGGCCTGCAAGGCGTGTGTCGGCGAGGCGCAGCACCTGCTCGAGAAGGGCCTGCTTCTGCTCGTGGCTCGGGAAGTGCATGGGGGAATTCCAGCGACTGAAACCGCCATTGTCCTCCAAAGCGGGACCGGTTATCCTCACCCCACAAGCGGCCATCGAGCTCTCGAGCACTCCCCGCCAAGCCGCGCTTCCATCCCAACCAGCGGAGGTTCACCCAATGATTCGCCCCATGAAGGCCGCCCTCGCGGCCCTGGCGCTCGCACTCGTCGCGCCCCTGGCCGCGGCCCAGGAACTCACCGGCACCCTCAAGAAGATCAAGGATTCCGGCACCATCACCCTCGGGCACCGCGAGACCTCGATCCCCTTCTCCTACCTGGACGAGAAGCAGCAGCCCATCGGCTACTCGATGGACATCTGCGCGGCGATCGTGGAGGAAGTGAAGAAGGAGCTCGCCCTCGCGACGCTCAACGTCAAATACAACCCCGTGACCTCGCAGACCCGCATCCCGCTGATGTCCAACGGCACCATCGACTTGGAATGCGGCTCGACCACCAACAACCTCACGCGCCAGAAGCAGGTGGCGTTCGCACCGGTCACGTTCATCACCGGCACCAAGCTGCTGGTGAAGAAGTCCTCCAAGATCAAGACCTACAAGGACCTCAAGAACAAGACCGTGGTGGTCACCCAGGGCACGACCAACGAGCGCACCATCAAGGCGCTTTCGGACAAGGACAGCCTGGGCATCAAGTTCCTCAACGCCAAGGACCACGCCGAGAGCTTCCTCACGGTGGAGTCCGGCCGCGCGGTGGCGTTCGCGATGGACGACATCCTCCTCTACGGGCTGGTCGCCAAGGCGAAGAGCCCGAAGGACTTCGAGGTCGTGGGCGAGTACCTGTCGTACGACCCGTACGGGATGATGTTCCGCAACAACGACGATGCCTTCGGCGTCGTGGTGCGCCGCGCGATCGCGCGCTTCTTCGGCGACGCTGGCCAGTGCAACGGCCCGATCAAGAAGGTCTACGCCAAGTGGTTCACCGAGAAGCTGCCCTCGGGCGAGAGCATGGGCGTGCCGCTGAGCCCGCTGCTGGAAAACGTCTGCCGCACCAACGCGCTGCCTGATTAGTGGACTGGAAGGTCTTCCTCGAGCAGGCGCCATCGGGGGGGATGACGTACCTGGGGTGGCTCGCCTCGGGCACGATGTGGACGCTGCTCGTGTCGATCTTCGCCTGGGTGATCGCGTTCACCCTGGGCTCGGTCCTCGGCGTGGTGCGCACCACGC
>JALYSB010000287.1 GCA_030855025.1 Pseudomonadota bacterium | reverse complement strand
CGGTGCTGGAAGGGATGAAGCGCGTATTTCGCACGCGGCATCCGGTGATCATCTATCCCGCATCGGGCACCGGCGCCTGGGAAGCCGCGCTGGTGAATACGCTGTCCGCCGGCGACAAGGTGTTGATGTCGGAGACCGGCCACTTCTCCGCGCTGTGGTTCAAGATGGCGACGAAACTGGGTCTGCAGATCGACCTCATTCCCGGGGACTGGCGCCACGGCGCCGACCACGAGGAAATCGAGCGCCGCCTCAAGTCCGATGCCCGCCATGCGATCAAGGCGGTGTGCGTGGTGCACAACGAGACTTCCACCGGCGTGACCACCCGCATCCCCCTGGTGCGCAAGGCGATCGACAACGCGAAACACCCCGCGCTGCTGCTGGTCGACACCATCTCATCGCTCGCGTCCATCGACTATCGGCACGACGAATGGGGTGTGGACGTAACCGTGGGCGGTTCGCAGAAGGGCCTCATGCTGCCGCCCGGATTGTCGTTCAACGCCACCTCCGAGAAGGCGCTGGCCGCGTCCAAGGGGGCCAAGCTACCCCGCTCGTTCTTCGATTGGTCGGAAATGATCCCGGCCAATGCCGACGGGTGGTTTCCCTATACGCCGTCGACCAATCTGCTTTACGGCTTGCGCGAGGCCATCGCGATGCTGGAGGAGGAAGGCTTCGCAAACGTATTCGCGCGCCACGACCGGCATGCCGAGGCAACCCGGCGCGCGGTGCGTGCATGGGGTCTGGAGATTCTCTGCAGCAACCCCGACGAATACAGCTCCGCGCTTACCGCGATCGTGATGCCCGCGGGACACGACGCGGACAACCTCCGGGACGTGATCCTGCGGCATTTCGACATGTCGCTCGGCATGGGCCTGGCGAAGCTGAAGGGCAAGGTGTTTCGCATCGGCCACCTGGGCGATTTCAACGACCTCACGCTCGCGGGCACCCTCGCCGGCGTGGAGATGGGCCTCGAGCTTGCCGGCGTACCGCACAAGAAGGGGGGTGTCCTCGCGGCGATGGAGCATCTCGCCGCCCAGGCCCGGCAGTCAAAGGGCGTGCGCGAGGCCGCTTAGCTGCTAGAGTGATTGCAGGGATTCACCGATGCGCAAGCCTCGAGCCCGCGCACGTTCAACTATAGGAGGAGTACGTAATGCGCAAGAGCAACTTCGTTCGAGGCCTGCTTGCCGCAACCCTCGCGGCAGCGGCATTCGGCGCGCAAGCGCAGTGGCCTGACAAGCCGATCAAGTGGATCAACCCGTTCCCCGCTGGGGGCGGCACCGATGCCTTCGCCCGGCCCCTGGCGGCAAAGCTCACCGCGCAGTTCGGTCAGAACGTCCTCATCGAAAACCTGGGCGGCGCCGGCGGCACGCTCGGGGCGGCCACGGCCTCGAAGGCGGCGCCCGACGGCTACACCTTCTTCGTGGGCGCCATCCACCACACGATCGCGGAGTCGCTCTATACCAAGCTGCCCTACGAGGGCCTCGAGAAGAACTTCGAGCCGATCACCGTGCTGGCCTACGTGCCCAACGTGGTGGCGCTGCATCCGAAGCACGACTTCAAGACCGTGGCGGACCTGGTCAAGTACGCCAAGGCGAATCCCGGAAAGCTGAACTTCGGATCCGCCGGCAACGGCACCTCGCACCACCTGGTGGGCGAGCTCTTCAAGATGCGCACCGGCACGGATCTCACCCACGTCCCGTATCGCGGGGCGGGCCCCCTCATGCCGGATCTGCTCGCCGGCGTGGTCGATCTTGCCTTCGACGGCCTCGGCACCTCGGCGCCGCAGATCAAGGCCGGCAAGCTGCGTGCGCTCGCGGTGACCACGCCGCAGCGCAATGCGCTGCTGTCGGATGTGCCCACGATGCAGGAAGCTGGCGTCCCCGACTTCTCCGTGACCACGTGGTATGCGCTCTTCGCCATCAAGGGCACGCCGAAGGACATCCAGGAAAAGATGTACCAGGCGATCGTGAAGAACCTCCAGGATCCCGACGTGAAACGCGTATGGGATTCGCAGGGCGCCACCGCGGGCGGCCAGCCCCCGGCGGAGTTCGGGCGCTTCGTGCGCACGGAGATCGAGCGCTGGGGCAAGGTGGTGAAGGAGTCCGGCGCGAAGATCGACAACTGACCGGCACGAGCGGGCCATGGCGGATATCGAGCTGCATCGCATCCACAACCTGGGCTTGAAGGCCGCGC
>JALYSB010000166.1 GCA_030855025.1 Pseudomonadota bacterium | reverse complement strand
GCGGTGCGCTTCGGCGTGGTCGAGACGGTGCGCGAGGTCCGCGTCCATCCCCGCGACACCGGCGTTGGCAGCAGCGCGGGCGCATTCCTGGGCGGGGTAGCCGGAAGCCACGCCGGACGGGGCAGCGGCAATATCGTGGGGTTCATCGGCGGAGCCATTATCGGCAGCATCGTGGGCCACAACGTCGAGCAGGCCGCCAACGAGCTGCGCGGCCTCGAGGTCACGGTGCTCCTCGACTCGGGCCAATACATCGCGATCGTCCAGGGGGCCGACGAGGCGTTTCGCGCGGGCGACCGCGTGCGGGTGCTTGCGGGACGCAACTCGACCCGAGTGACGCATTAGCGCGCAGGCGGGCGCACTCCTTCGCGCCGTGCGCTGGTCGCGCATGGCGTTGCACATGCTCGCCGCCGCGGCGATCCTGCGGATGGTGTTCCCGCGCGCCTCGGGCCCGCGCAAGCGCGCGCTGGTGCGGTGGTGGTCGGCCAAGCTGGTGCGCATCGTCGGCGTGGAAGTTCGCGTCGAGGGCGAGCCGCCGGGCGAGAGCGAGTCCGGCGCGATGATCGCCGCGAACCATGTCTCGTGGCTCGACATTTTCGCGGTGTCGAGCGTGCGCGCCACCCGCTTCATCGCCAAGAGCGAGATTCGCGACTGGCCGATCGCCGGCTGGATCGTGGAGCGCTCCGGCACCCTCTTCGTGCGGCGCGAGCGGCGCCGCGACACCGCGCGCATCAATGAACAGGTGCGCGCGGCACTCGCCGAGGGCGACCGCGTGGGCCTCTTTCCCGAAGGCCTCACCACCGAAGGCGACCAGCTTCTCCCGTTCCACTCGTCGCTCTTCGAGCCGGCGGTGGCCAACCGGGCGCGCGTGCATCCGTGTGCGATCCGTTACGAAAACGCCGACGGCTCGCGGGCCCGCTCGGTCGCCTACGTGGGCGAGACCTCCTTCATGCAATCGCTCGGGATGGTGATCCGCAGCCGTGGCGTGGTGGCGCGGGTGGCCTTCGCCCCGACTGTGGAAACCGCGGGGCGTCCGAGACGCGAGGTGGCGGCGCAAGCGCGCGCTGCGGTGGCTACTCTTCTGGGCCTTGCGCCGGCGGACAGTGCGCCTCGAAGACCGCCCGGTCCTCCAGCCGTACCGCACTGAGCGCGCGTCCCCAGACGCAGCCGCTGTCGAGGGAAAGCAGGTCGGGACGCACGCGCAGGCCCAGCGCCGACCAGTGGCCGCAGACGATGGCGTGGTCGGCGCTCAACCGGCCCGGCACGTCGAACCACGGCGTGAGACCGGTAGCAGCCTCGCGCGGATCGCCCTTGAACCTGAGCGCCATCGCGCCGCCGGAATCGCACATGCGCAGCCGCGTCATCGCGTTGACGATCACGCGCAAGCGCTCGATTCCCTCGAGCGCGTCGCTCCAGCGCGCGGGCTCGTCGCCATACAGGTGCTCGAGGATCGTGCGGTATCCGGGTCCGGCCAGGTGCGCTTCCACTTCGAGGGCCAGGGCGCGCGCGCGCGCGACGCTCCATTGCGGCAGCAGTCCCGCGTGCACCAGCGCGTAGCCGTCCTCGACATGCATCAGGGGCCGCAGCCGCAGCCACGCGAGCAGCTCGTCGCGATCGGGTGCAGCGAGCACCTCGTCCAGGGTGTCGCGCTTGCGGCGCTTCTGCAATCCCTCCGCCACGCACGCGAGGTGCAGGTCGTGGTTGCCGAGGACCGTGATCGCCCGTTCGCCAAGGGATTTCACGAAGCGCAGGCAGGCGAGCGAATCGGGGCCGCGGTTGACCAGGTCGCCCACGAACCAGAGGCGGTCGCGCGCGGGATCGAAACGGATCGAATCGAGCAGGCGCTGGAGGGGTTCGAAGCACCCCTGCAGGTCGCCGATCGCGTAGGTCGCCAGGCTTACTTCACCGCGGCGAGCATGTGATCGACGGCCGCTTTCACGGCGTCGTCGGAAAGCGCGGTGTTGCCGCCCTTGGGCGGCATGGCACCCTTGCCCTTGATCGAAGCGGTGTACAGCGCGTCCACACCGGTCTTCAGGCGCGGCGCCCACCCGGGCTTGTCCCCAAGCATGGGCGCGCCCGCGACACCACTCGCATGGCAGACGGCGCACACGGAATCATATGTGGCCTTGCCGGAACCGCCGGCCGAGGCGACTTTTGCAGGTGCGGCCGGCATGGCCACCGCGGGCATCGCCGCGGCCGGAGCCACGGCGGCGGGTGCGGGCGAGGCGGGGGCATTGGGATCCATCTCGACTCTCGCAACCGGTGCGAGGCGTTTCGCCACCGCTGCCGCGCTCATCGAAGGCTCCTCCTTCATCGAACGCGAGCCATAGCTCCCGATGGCGAACTGCACCACCATGATGATCGCGATCACGAGCGCGACCGCGCCCACGGCGATGCCGATCGCGAGCTTCACGGGATGCGTCTCGATGTTCTCGTCGATGGGGTCGTGGTGGTGGGAGCCGGACATGTCTTCCTCGGGAATTCGCGCGTCGCACAGAGGGGAAAATGCAGCGCGAATTATAGCGCGATCCCCCGAACTCATTTAGAATCCGATACATACGCGCCCGTAGCTCAGCTGGATTAGAGTACTGCCCTCCGAAGGCAGGGGTCGCACGTTCGAATCGTGTCGGGCGCGCCAATTGAATACCTCGCTTGTCGCGGCAACCTCCGCGTTCCTTTTCCTCGCCCCCTTCGCTGGCAGCGCGGGGTTGCGCGCGGGACTGCTCACCATCGCCGGTTTGTTGTTGCTCGCGCGCGCGCGCGACCTGCGGCCGCTCGCGCTCTCGCTGCCGCGCGGTGTCCTCGCGGCGTTCATCGCCTGGGCCCTGCTCGCCACCCTCTCACTCGCGTGGAGCGTCGATCGCGCTTACACGCGGGGCGAGCTCAAGTCCGAGATCCTCTATCCCGCCATGGCGCTTGCGATCTTCTACGCCGCAGCGGCGCTGCGCCCCGAGCGCTGGCGCCTCTGGTGGGTGGCGCTGCTCGCGGGCTCGGCCACGATGTGCGCGGGCCTGGCACTGCAGGATTTCCTGCCTTTCGCCCTCACGCGGCACTCGGTGCTCGAGCAGCGCGGCCCGTGGTCCACGCACCTCGTCCTCATCGCCCCGCTCCTGTTCGTCCTCGGCTGGCCGCGCCCCTGGGGCGCCGAGCGATCGACGTGGGTCCAGGCGACCGCCCTTGCAGTGTTTCTGGTCGCCGCGTGGGCGACCCACAACCGGATGGTGTGGATCGCCTTTGGCGTGCAGCTCGTGCTGGCCATGTCGGTGTGGCGCACAACCCCCGCGATGGCGCCCACGCGCACCCGCGACCTGCGTCGCCTGACAGTGGCCGCGGCGTTGGTGGTCGCCGTCGCGTTCGCCACCGCACTGGTCGAGCGCAACGAGCGCTTCTTCGGCGCCAAGGCGCCGGTGATGACCAGCTTCGAGCGCGACCTGCGCCCGAAGATCTGGTCGACCGCGGTCGAGCAATGGCGCGCGGCACCGTGGCTGGGGCACGGCTTCGGACGCGAGATCGTGGCAGGCGCATTCACGCCGCTGACGCCGCGCGTCCCCGACCATCCGGAGATTCGCCATGCGCACAACGTGTTCCTGGACGTGGCGATCGAGCTGGGCGTCGTGGGGATAGCCACGCTGCTGGCTCTGCTGGTGTTGCTCGCGCGGGAGTACCGCGGGTTCCTGCGCCGCCCGGAGGTTGCCCCGCTGGGGGTGCTGGGGCTCACGCTGCTCGCCGGCTTCGTCGTGAAGAACCTCACCGACGATTTCATGCACCGGCACAATGCGCTGGTGTTCTGGGCGCTGAATGGAATGCTGCTGGGACTTGGCGGGGCGCGGCGCGCCGTAGAGCCGAAAACCTAGGAACCGCCGCTGCCGCCTGCCGCGCGCGCCGGCGGAACCGCGGTGAGCTTCGGGCGCACCTGCGACTGGTACTCGGGCACCCAGCGCTTCAAATCGCGGCGCACTTCCGAATCACTCGGGATGCGCTCGGCCGCACGCAGCCATTCGAGCAGGCCCTGCAACCAGTCGGGATCCACCTCGCGCGCCTTCGCGATGCGCAGCTTCGGGTGCGGCGTGGGGCGCGTGTGCTCATCGTCGGCGAGGAGCTCCTCGAAGAGTTTCTCGCCGGGGCGAAGGCCCGTGTACACGATCCGGATTTCGGTCTCCGAGAGCTCCGACAGGCGGATCATGTCGCGCGCGAGGTCCAGGATCTTGACCGGCTCGCCCATGTCCAGCACGAAGATCTCGCCGCCCAGGCCCATGCTGCCGGCCTGGAGCACCAGCTGCGCCGCCTCGGGGATCGACATGAAGTAGCGCACCATCTCCGGGTGCGTGACCGTCACCGGCCCGCCCTTGTCGATCTGCTCCTGGAACTTCGGGATCACGCTGCCGGCGCTGCCGAGCACGTTGCCGAAACGCACCATCTCGAAACGCGTGCTGCTCTCCGCCTGCAGCGTCTGGCAGACCATTTCCGCGAGCCGCTTGGTGGCACCCATCACGTTGGTGGGATTCACCGCCTTGTCGGTGGAGATGAACACGAACTTCTTCACCCCGTAGTCGATCGCAGCGCGCGCGACTACATAGGTGCCGAGCACGTTGTTCTGCGCCGCCTCCCACGCGTTGGCTTCCTCCATCAGCGGCACGTGCTTGTAGGCAGCCGCATGGAACACGAGGGCGGGGGAGTACTGGTGCATCGCCTGGTTCACGCGCCGCGCGTTCTTGATGTCCCCCACGACGCTCGACACGGGCATGTCGGGAAACGCCTCGCGCAGCTGCTCGTCGATGCGGTACATGGCGTACTCGTTCATCTCGAAGAGCACCAGCATCGCGGGCTCGTAGGCGGCGATCTGGCGGCACAGCTCGGCGCCGATCGAGCCCCCGGCGCCGGTCACCATGATCACCTGGCCGGTGATGAGGTCGTGCAGCTGCGCGTCGTCGAGCGTCACCGCCTCGCGCTTCATCAGGTCCTCCACCGCGACCTTGCGAATGCGCGGGACCGAGCCCTTGCCCTGGACGACGCTATCCAGGGTCGGCACCGTCATCACCGTGACACCCGCGCGCTTGCAGATCTCCACCACGCGCCTGCGCACCTTGTAGGGCACCGACGGCATCGCGATGATCGCGTGGCGCAGCTTGATGCGCTGCGCGAAGCGCGGCAGATCGTCCAGGGCGGCGATGACGCGCACGCCGTGCAGCAGGCGTCCGTGCTTTTTCTTGTCGTCATCGAGGAGGCCCACCACGCGCCACTCGTGGCTGCGCGACAGCTCCTTCACCAGGCCGACCGCGGCGTCCCCCGCGCCCATGATCACGACCGCAGTGCCCTGCTCGCCGCCGCGGCCGTAGAGCGACCACTCCTTGAACGAGCGAAAACCCATGCGCGACAGCGACATCAGGGCGATGAGGAAGAGCGGGTAGAGCAGGTACTCGCGCCAGCCGAGGGCCGCGTCGAGCCCTGCCAGGCGCAATGCCCCCGAGATGATCACGGTCCCGGTAAGCGCCGAAAAGACGATGCGCTGGATGTCCGGCAGGCTGGTATAGCGCCACACGCCCTGGTAGACGCCGAAGAAGACATTCACCGCGACCTGCAGCGGAGCCGCGATCGCGAACACCGCGAGGAGAGCCTGCGCCTGGTCGGCGTCGAGCCCGGTGGAGGCGAGGAGCGACGCGGCCGCGAGCATCGCCAGCACGAGGGCGAGTCCGTCGTGGAGGGCGGCGCCGAGCGGACGAGTGTCGACCTGCATGGATTTCATCGCGGCTTCCAGGGCGAGCGGATGGAACTCATTGCGCCGGATTCGCCATTATTTTTGTTGCGCGATGGATTGCGAGGAGGATCAGGGCGTAGGCGACCGCCCAGCCAAAAATTATACCGCATTGCAGCATCAGCCCGGAGACCTGCAGGACGAGGGCACTCGCCGCGCAAGCGCCCATCAGCGCCCACGCTGCGGCCGCGAGGCGGCGGCGCGGCCATCCAGACAACGCGAGGCGCTGGTAGTAGTGATCGCGATGCGCGCGCCAGAACGGCTCGCGGTGCGCGATGCGCCGCAGCAGCGTCGCCGTCGCATCCACCGCGAAGGGTGAGAACACGAGCAGCGGAAACGCGGCAGTCCATGCGCCCGAGGCGACGCCATGCAGCCCGAGCGCGGCGGCCAGAAAGCCCAGGGGGATTGATCCTGCGTCGCCCAGGAAGGCGCGTGCAGGGGGAAAGTTGTGAGCCACGAAGCCCGCGCTGCCCGAGGCCAGCACGACCGAGACGAGCGCGAGCCCCGAGTGCCCCCCCCAGGCGGCGGCTATCGCATAGGTCCCGAATCCCGCGACCGCCATGCCGCCGGCGAGTCCATCGGCCCCATCCATGAAATTGAAAACGTTGGTCGACCAGACGATCGCCGCGACCAGGACGACCGCCACAACCGCGCCGAGAAGGGACCCGAGGTCCCCCGCGATCGCCCCTCCACCCATCGCGACCACCCACACTGAAGCGGCGCTGGCGTGGGCGCCCAGCCGGATGAAAATCGGCAAGCTTCGCAGGTCGTCGGCGAGGGACACCAGCGCGAGCCCCAGCGCGCACGCGAGCGTCAGGGCGAACGGCCTCGTGGAATGAAGGAACGCGAACGGGAGCGTCGCCACGAGGATGGCGATGCCGCCGACCCGCGGCGTGGGCACGGCGTGCAGCGAGCGCTCGTTGGGATGGTCGGCGAGGCGCGCGGAGCCCGGGGTGCGCAACAGCATTGCGATGACTGCCCAGGCGACCAGTGCGGGCGCGATCAGGGCGGCGAGCCATTCGGTCATTGGCGGACTCTCGCGCGGTAATCACGCACCATCTCCCCGATCACCTGATCCACAGGGACCCTCG
Organism: Pseudomonadota bacterium; assembly: GCA_030855025.1. Lineage (GTDB taxonomy): Bacteria > Pseudomonadota > Gammaproteobacteria > Burkholderiales > Usitatibacteraceae > Usitatibacter. The sequence continues at coordinate 357 of JALYSB010000166.1, read as the reverse complement.
CCACCCATCCCAGTTCCCGCTCAGCGGCCTCGGGATCGCCTACGAGCCCGCGCGTGAGGCGCCGCGCCTTGTCGCCCTGGCCGACCGCGGCGGCGCATGCCTCGATCGCCTTGGCGGGGAAGGGATAGAGCCGTGCCGCGCGTCCCAGGGCGCTGCGCATCGCGCTCACCAACGCGGCCGCGGACACGCCGTGCGCATGGGCGCCGATGTAGGTGCGCCCCGCGGCCTGCGGGTTCTCGGCGCAAGCGATGAGAAGGCGCGCGAGATCGTCGACATGGACATAACTGCGCAGTGCGAGGAGTGATGCGAAGGGCAGCGGCCAAGGGGTGTCCGCCAGGCGCAAGAGCGTCGCCAGGT
>JALYSB010000165.1 GCA_030855025.1 Pseudomonadota bacterium | reverse complement strand
GTGAGCAGCATCGTGACCGCGCCCGCGAGCACCGGCATCACCGCGATCAGCAGGTACGCGGTGATCAGCCACGTCCAGACGAACAGCGGCATCTTCATCAGCGTCATCCCGGGGGCGCGCATGTTGAGGATGGTGGTGATGATGTTGATCGAGCCCATGATCGACGAGGCGCCCAGGATGTGGACGGCGAGGATCGTCATGTCGATCGACATGCCCTGCTGGATGATGAGCGGCGGATAAAGCGTCCAGCCGGAGGCGGCCGCCCCCCCGGGCACGAAGAACGAGCCCATCAGCAGCAGCGCCGCCGGGATCAGCAGCCAGAAGCTCCAGTTGTTCATGCGCGGGAAGGCCATGTCCGCCGCGCCGATCTGCATCGGGACCAGCCAGTTCGCAAAGCCCACGAATGCCGGCATGATCGCGCCGAAAACCATTACCAGGCCGTGCACGGTGGTGAGGGAATTGAAGAACTGCGGGTCGAGCATCTGCAGGCCCGGCTGGAAGAGCTCGGCGCGGATCAGCAGCGCCATCGAGCCCCCGATGAGGAACATCGTGAACGAGAACCACAGGTACATCGTGCCGATGTCCTTGTGGTTGGTCGTGTACATCCAGCGCGTGAAGCCCGGCGGCGGGCCGTGGTGGTCGTGCGCTTCGCCGTGACCGTGGTCGTGGTCGTGGGCGTGGCCGAGGTCGTGGCCGGGGGCGTGGGTCGCGTTGGTCATGGTGTGCTCCGCTTTCTCGTATCGGTTGCTAGCGCGCGGCCCGGATATCGGCCGGCATGACCGCATCGCCCTTGTTGCCCCAGGCGGTGCGCGTGTGTGTGATGACCGCGGCGAGGTCGGCGTCCGAAAGCTGCGCGAACGACGCCATGGCGGTGCCCGGCTTGCCCTTCAGCAGGAGCGCGACCTGGGGGGCCTTGGGGCCATTCACCACCTTCGAGCCGGCGAGCGGGGGGAACGCGGGCGGCAGGCCCTTGCCGGTGGCCTGGTGGCAGGCGACGCAGTTCGCCGCATAGACCGGCTCGCCCTTGGCCTTCAACTCGTCGACCGTCCACTTCTTGTTGGGGTCTTCGGCCGGGGCGGCGGCCCCGGTTGCGGCCGCGGCCACCTGCTGCGGGGCCGCTTCCGGCGGCGGCATCTTCGCCTTCTCGGCCTGCGCCCACTTGGCGTAGTCCTCCGGCGATTTCACCTCGACCACGATCGGCATGTACGCGTGCTCCTTGCCGCAGATCTGGCTGCACTGCCCGCGAAACGTGCCGACCTTGGTGGCGGTGAACCAGGCGTCCTTCACGAAACCCGGAATGCCATACTGGTTGATGCCGAGCTGCGGCACGTACCAGCCGTGGATCACGTCGTTGGAGGTGATGAGGAGGCGCACCTTCTTGCCCACGGGGACCACCATCGGGCGGTCGACCTCGAGAAGATAATTCTCGCCCTTCGGTTTGCCGGGGCCGTCGCGCTCGTCGATCTGGTCGCGCGGCGTCGACAGGCTCGAATAGAACCGTACGCCGTCCTGCTGGTAGTCGTATTCCCAGCGCCACTGGTAGGCGGTGACCTTGATCGAGATGTCGGAGGCGGATGCGTCCTTCATCGCGAGCATCGTCTTGGTGGCCGGCCACGCCATCGCCACCAGCACGACCAGCGGCACCACGGTCCAGATGATCTCGACGGTGGTGTTCTCGTGGAACTGCGCCGCCTTGGCGCCGACCGAGCGGCGGTGCTTGAAGATCGACCAGAACATCGCGCCGAAGACGATGAAGAAGATCGCCACGCACACCCAGAGGATGCCGAAGTGCAGGTTGTAGGCCTCTTGCGCCATCGGAGAGGCCGGCGGGAGGATGTCGATCTGGTAGTCGGCGAGCGCGCGGGCGGAGGCCGCCAGCGTGGTTGCGAATATGGCAGAGGTGCGCAGGTGTTTCAGAAACATGGCCAGACCTTTTTTATGCAGGTTTTTCTCTAGTTCGCGATGACCGGCAGCCGCCCCCGAAGACTCTCGACCAGGTGGCGCCGCCCCTCGTCCGACAACAACCTCCCCAGCGGCACGGCGCGTCCCGCGTACACGAGGCGCAGCGTACAGCACGCCCCGCGTTCACGCATGAGCACCCGCGCCCACGGCCGGTGTGCCACGAAGCGCGTGACACTCTGCGCATCGCGTGCCTCAACCCGCACCTCGTACTCGCCGATCTCGAGGCGCTCGTAATCCGCATCGTGGCTGCGCAGCACGCGGAATGCGAACGCCACCGCAGCGACCTCGAGGCCGGCGAACGGCATCACCGGCCAAGCCCCGAAGGCGGTGGCGCCCGCCGCGACGCCGAGCGTCGTGGCGGCTATCGCCCCGAGAATCCAGCGCCGCGCCGCGAGGCCCAATGAACGATTAGGCTTCGACAGGTGCACAAACGGCAGGGATTCCACGCAGGGAGCCATCGGAGAGCCGCTCCAAACCGCGCTATTTTAGCTGACGGCGCGTTGCGCCGTCACCCCCGAGGCGTCGGGGGCCCAATCACTCCTTCGGCGCCGCGTCATCGTCATCGGGCTTGGCCGGGATGCGATACGCCTCGGTTGCCCACGCGCCAAGGTCGGTCAGGCGGCAGCGCTCCCCGCAGAATGGCCGGTACGGGTTGGCCGGCGCGAACAGCGCGCGCTTGCCGCACGCGGGGCAAGCCACGCTGCGCGCCGACTTCGGCGGAATGGTCACAGGTTGCAGAAGGCCAGCTCGAACGGCACGTCCTGGTCGAAGACACGCGTCTTCTGCACGCCCTCCGGCAGCAGGAACCGCACGTTCAACGCGTATTTGTTGGCGCTGATCTCGGGTACGCACGGCAGGTCGTCGGCGAGCGCGAGGCGCAGCATCTGCGCGGGCTTCTCCGCCGGTGTCTGCTGGTAGACGCCCTGGAACGCGATGAGCGCCGTGGTGCGGCCGCTTTCGCGCAGCACCCGCAGCACGATCGACAGCGCCGCGTGCACCGGCAGCAGCGGCTTCAGCCATCCGGCCAGGTCCGCGCGCCGGCGCTCGGCCGGGTGATGCAGCCAGGCGTGGTACGAAGGCAGGTCGAACTCGCTGGTGCCGCCGGGGATGCCGGCGCGCTGCTTGATCGCCATCAGCCACTCGTTTTCCCGCAGGCTCTGGCCGGTCTTGCCCGAAGTGGCGTGCAGGTTGGCGAAGGCGGTCTCGATCTCGGAGAGCACGCCGTTCAGCTTGGCCTCCGAGATGGCGGGGTTGTGGCGCAACGCCTCGAGGAAGGTGCGCTGCCGGTCGAGCTCCTGCAGCAGGTCGCTCTTCAGGTCCGCGCGGCTCGCCACCTCCAGGATCTCGAACATCGCGGTGAGGCACGCGTGGTGGTCGTGAAACGCGTCCTTGTCGAGGAAGAAGCGCACCCGATCGTAGAGGTCCTCGAGACGCAGGAGCGTCCTGATGCGCTCGTTCAAAGGATATTCGTAGGTGATCACCGGACCCCGCCGACGGTTGGGCGGGATTGTGGGGCAATTCCCTGCCCAAAGCCAGAATTCAAGGCCGATTGCCCGCGGCGCGCGCGTACTCGCGATGGATCCGCTCGCATTGCGGCTCGAGCCCGCCGGGCGAGCCGCCGTTCCAGACCACGTCGCCGGCCATCTGCAGGCGTCGCCAGCGCGGCCACTGTGTCGCCATGATCTGGCGCACCTGCGCCTCGCTGAGCCCCGAGCGCGCCATCGTGCGCGCCACCTGCAGCTCCTCGGGGCAATCGACCACGAGCGTGCGCGCGACCCGGTCAAGGTAGCCGCGCGTCTCGAAGAGCAGCGGCACTACCAGGAGCGAATAAGGCCCGGCCGCGCGAGCAAGGCGCTCGTCGGCGGCTGCCCGGATCGCGGGATGCAGGATGCCTTCGAGGCGCGCTCGCACGCGCGCGTCCTCGAAGGCGAGGCGCCGCATCGCGTCGCGGTCGAGCGAACCGTCGGTCGCGACGAAGCTCGCGCCGAATTCCTCGCGAAGCTTGGCCATGGCCGCCCCCGCGGGGCCGGTGAGGTGGCGCGAGATCTCGTCGGTATCGACTACGGTGGCTCCGAGGGCTTCCAGTCGTGCAGCCACGGTGGACTTGCCCGAGCCGATGCCGCCGGTGAGCGCGAAGACCGGCTTCACGCCGGGAAATGGCCGATCCAGGCGATCACCGCCTGGCGCCCCCAGAGCAGCCCCGCGAGCCCGCCCAAGGCGAGGTACGGCCCGAAGGGAATGCGGGTCTCGATCCCGCGGCGCGAGCGCCACAGCAGGAAGCCCCCGATGATCGCGCCCGCGCCTGCCGAGACCACCACCACGAAGGGCAGGACCTGCCAGCCCAGCCAGGCGCCCAGAGCCCCGAGCAGCTTGAAGTCGCCGTATCCCATGCCCTCCTTCTTGGCGATCAGCCGGAACCCCCAGTACACGGTCCAGAGCAGCAGGTAGCCCCCGACCGCGCCCAGCACCGCCGAGCGCAGGTCGGTGAAAGTCCCGAACGTGTTCGCGAGGAGGCCGGCCCAGAGCAGCGGCAGCGTGATGTCGTCGGGCAGGAGTTGCGTGTCGAGGTCGATGACGGTGAGTGCGAGGAGCGCCCAGCCGAACACCAGTGCCCACGCGAGCGCGCCCGAGTAGCCGAACCGCCACGCCAGGAAGGCGGCGAGCACTCCCGCAGACAATTCGACGGCGGGGTAGCGCGCGCTGATCGGCGCCTTGCACGCCGCGCACTTGCCGCGAAGGACCAGCCAACTCACGACCGGAACGTTCTGCCACGCGGTGATCGGCGCCGCGCACGAGGGGCAGCGAGAACGCGGCTGCACGAGGTTGTACGGCTCGGCCGGGGCCGGCTCCTCGCCCGCGAGCGACGCACACTCGGCGCGCCACTGCGCCTCCATCATCTTCGGCAGGCGATGGACCACGACGTTGAGGAACGAGCCCACGCACAGGCCCAGCAAGGCGACCGCGATGCAGAGGAAAGCGGGTTGGAATTCGAGCGCGCGGAGTAAATCCATGGGAAGGCTTCTTCTTGTTCTAGCGACCCAGCAAAAGGGCGCGGGACCTCCCGCGCCCTTGGCAAGCTTGCTCGCGCCGCGTGCCTAGATCGCCTGGCCCATCTTGAAGATCGGCAGGTACATGGCCACCACGATGCCGCCGATCAGGACGCCGAGAACCACCATGATCATCGGCTCCATGAGGGAGGAGAGGGAGTCGACCGCCTCGTCGACCTCCTGCTCGTAGAAGTCCGCGACCTTGGAGAGCATCGCGTCCAGCGCCCCCGACTCCTCGCCGATCGCCACCATCTGCAGCACCATGCTCGGGAAGACGCCGGTGTTGCCCATCGAGATCGTGAGCCCGGTGCCGCTCGAGACGTCGTTCTGGACCTTCTTCGTGGCGTCGTAGTAGACGTAGTTCCCGGCCGCGCCCGCGACCGAGTCGAGCGACTCGACCAGCGGCACGCCCGCGGCGAACATCGTGGAGAGCGTCCGGCACCAGCGCGCGATCGAGGCCTTGCGGATCACGTCGCCGAACACCGGCAACCTCAGGACGAGGCGGTCGATGACGCGCTGCATCGTAAGCGAGCGTCGCCACATGTAGAAGAAGAACCAGACGCCGCCGAAGAGGCCCGGGAAGAACCACCACCAGCTCGCCAGGAACCAGTCGGATATCGCCATCACCACCAGGGTGGGTCCCGGGAGGTCGGCGCCGAAGCTCTTGAAGAGGTCCTTGAAGACCGGGATCACGAAAATCATGATGACCGCGGTCACGACCAGCGCCACCACGATGATCGCGATCGGGTAGAAGAGCGCGCTCTTGATCTTGCCCTTGATGGCGAGGATCTTTTCCTTGTAGGTCGCGAGGCGGTCGAGGAGGTTGTCGAGAATACCGGCCTGCTCGCCCGCGGCCACGAGGTTGCAGAAGAGCGTGTCGAAATAACGGGGGTACTTGCGGAACGCCTGGCCGAGGGACGAGCCGGTCTCGACGTCGGTCTTGATGTCGAGGAGGAGTTTGCCCACGGACGCGTTGGAATGGCCGCGGCCGACGATGTCGAAGGCCTGCAGCAGCGGCACACCCGCCTTCATCATCACGGCCAGCTGGCGCGTGAAGATGGTGATGTCCTTCTCGGTGATCTTCTTGCCGCCCTTCAGGCGGACCTTCTTGATGGTCTGGACCTGGATGCCCTGGCGTCGCAGGTTCGCGGCGACGATCGACTCGCCCCCGGCGCGGGTCTCGCCCTTGATCACCTTGCCCGCCTTGTCCTTCCCGGTCCAGGTGAAGTTGTACTGCTTGACGTCCTGCGCTGCCTTCTTCGCAACCGCTGCCATTTGGTCTCTCCCTACTCGTTGGTGACGGCCTCGATTTCCTCGAGTGACGTCAGACCCTTCTTGACCTTGATCAGGCCGGACATCCGCAGGTCCTTGACTCCCTCGCGCTGCGCCTGGTCGGCCAGGTCGATGGCGGTGCCATTCTTCATGATGATTCGCTCCATCTCGTCGGAAATGGGCATCACCTGGTAGATGCCTACACGGCCCTTGTACCCGGTATTCTTGCATACCTCGCAGCCCACGGGCCCAAACGGCTGCCAGGTGCCATCCAGATCATCGTCCTTGAATCCGGCCCGTTTCAGCGCCTCTTGCGGGATGTCCACCGGCTTCTTGCAGGCACAGAGCTTGCGCGCCAGCCGCTGGGCGGTCACCAGGATCACGCTGGAGGCGATGTTGAAGGGCGCGATCCCCATGTTCATCAGGCGGGTCAGGGTCTGGGGGGCGTCATTGGTATGTAGCGTCGACAGCACCATGTGGCCCGTCTGGGCGGCCTTGATCGAGATCTCCCCGGTCTCGATGTCGCGGATTTCCCCCACCATGATGATGTCGGGGTCCTGGCGCAGGAACGCCTTGAGCGCCACCGGAAAAGTGAGCCCCTGCTTGTCGTTGATGTTCACCTGGTTCACGCCGGGCAGGTTGATTTCGCAGGGGTCTTCGGCGGTCGAGATGTTGATGCCCGGCTTGTTCAGGATGTTCAGGCACGTGTAGAGCGACACCGTCTTGCCCGAGCCGGTGGGCCCGGTCACGAGCACCATGCCGTAGGGCCGGCTGATGGCGTTCATCAGGTGTTCCTTCTGGTCCGGGTCGTAGCCCAGGGCGTCGATCCCCAGCGTGGCGCTCGAGGGATCGAGGATGCGCATGCAGATCTTCTCGCCGAAGAGCGTCGGCAGCGTGGAGACGCGAAAGTCGATCGCGCGCGACTTGGACAACACC
>JALYSB010000027.1 GCA_030855025.1 Pseudomonadota bacterium | reverse complement strand
TGCACGACGCGCTCTATGGAGGAAGGACCATTCGCACACTCAACGTCATCGACGAAGCCAACCGCGGAGCTCTTGGAATCGACGTGGCGGTGAGCATTCCGGCCTCGCGCGTGATCCGGTTCGTGGAGCAACTCATCGAGATCCACGGCAAACCCTCGGCTATCCGTTGCGACAACGGCACGGAGCTCACCAGCCAGGCCTTCACCGATTGGTGCCGGGAGAGGGCGATCGACATCCGCTTCATTCAGCCCGGCAAACCGGATCAGAACGCCTTCATCGAACGATTCAACCGGAGCTACCGCGAAGAAGTGCTGAACGCCCACTTGTTCGAATCAATCGCAGATGTTCAGGAAATCACCGACGGCTGGCTCAAGCGGTACAACGAAATCAGGCCGCACGACGCGCTGGGAAGCCTGCCGCCAGCGCGCTACCGCGAGAAACTTCTCGCAGCGGAATCGTCTACTTTAGAACTGTCTACTTGACGGGGAAGCTTACGAAGGGTGCCCGGCAATACGCGCAAGTACTACGTGCACCCGGCGCTGATCAACGCCTATCTCATGGGGCGCACGGTGCCGCTGCCCTCGATGGTCTTGCGCCACCTCATCGCCCGCGCCGATCGCACCCTGCAGTTCCTTCACGCGCAACTCCTTTCCCGAAAGCTCGCTCCGCAACCGCGGCAAACCGCACCCATCCCCCATGAGGAAAACGACAATGAAAGCCACTTGCTCGCAGCGCCTGGCAACCGCGTCATCGCGGCGCTCGCCGCCGCGAGGGCACCTCACCGCGCACCTGCGGCGCATGAAGCCGATCTACGCGCTCACGCCGCCGCAGATTCGAGACGGCGTGAGGCGGCTTGCGGCGCTGTTCTGATGTTGAAGAGCCTACGCAACTCGGAGGGCGACGCTCCGGAACGCCAGTGGCATCGCCTGGTAGCTATATGCGGAAGAGATAAATGTTCATGGGTGGGGGCCGCGAAAGGAGGGATGGCGTCGGATTGCATCAGCGCAGGTAGTCCCGGCCGGCGCCGCCCGTCTCGCGCGAACGGTGTACGCTGCGCCATCGGCCCTTCGGGCCGCCAACCGGGGAGCTTCATGGAACCTGCTCTGATGATGAAGACGTCGCTCGTATTGCTGACGATCACCGCGCTCGGCGGAGTGACGATGGCGGGCATCCGCTTTGTCCGCAACGCGAACCCGCCCCCGGCGCTCGCGATGCTCCACGGCTTGCTCGCCGGAGCGGCGCTCACCTTGCTCCTGTACGCCTATTTCACCGTGGGGCTGCCCGCGCTCGCCTGCTGGGCGCTGCTGCTGTTCGCGGCGGCTGCGGCGGGCGGCGCGTATCTGAATCTCGGCTACCACATGAAAGGTGTGACGCTTCCCAAGGCGATAGTGCTCGGCCACGGGGCCATCGCGGTCGTTGGGTACCTGATGCTGGCCTGGGCCGTGCTCGGCCCACGTTAGGGACGTGTTCGTTGGCGGAAGCCTCATCTTCCTCAAATAAGGCTGGGACCGCGAGACGCTGACCATTCGGCGGCGCTCAAGAATCGCCCGACGAAGTCGATCTGACGGACCACGTCACGCTGCCGGCAATTTCTTACGCGGCAGGCGCGCCGAGGCGCTCGGCGAGCTCGGCGAACCCGTCAACCGCCAGTGTGCAGGCGGGATTCGGGTTCGGGTCAGGCGGGCCGCCCGGGCCCCATTCGGCGGGCCGGCGCACGAACGCGGTCTGGTAGCCGCAGGCGCGCGCCGCGTCGAGATCGAAATTGTGGCAGGCCACCATCATGATCTCCGAGGGCTCCAGTTGCAGCCATTTCGCTGCGGTCCGGTAGGCCTCGGGACGCGTCTTGTAGATGCCGATCATTTCGCAGGAGATGATGGCGTCCCAGTCGATGCCGTTCTTCTTCGACACGTCGATGACGAGCGAGGTGGTGAGCAGGGTGAAGGAGGCCACGACGTAGCGCTTGCGCAGGCGCGTGGCTCCGGCGACGAAATCGGGCCACGCGTCCAGCGCGTGCCAGGTGCGCCAGATCGCATCGCGGTCTGACTCGGTGAGCGCGTCGAGCTTGAATTCGGCGATCACCTCGTCCAGCTTGCTGCGGTGCACGTCATCGAAGTTGTAGGCCGGATGCTGCGCGTTGACGATGCCTTTGAGCGAGCGCCGCCGGTATTCGTTGGTGACGGCTGCCCAGTCGGCTTTCAGGCCGCGCGCGGCGCCGGCGGCGGCGAAGGCCGAGGAAATGCCCCGGTGCCAGTCGAGGATCGTGCCGCCGGTGTCGAAGGTGAGCGCCTTGATCGTCATTTAATCGTCTGCCCTCTATTGCTTGAGTGCTTCCTGCACCATTCCAGCAAGGGCTTTCGCGAGGCCGGCCGCCGCAGGGCAGGAAGCGACGCCGTGCCGCGCCGCAAGATACGCCGGGTCGTTGTAGCCGACCCAGACCTTGCCGGCCTCATCCTGCCAAACCAGAGCTTTCAGCGGCAGGTCGATGCCGACGCTCTGCGCGCATTCCAGGAACGGCGTGCCGCCTTGCGGATTGCCGATGATCAATACTTCGGTCGCACGCAGCTTCCTGCCGATCTTGGCCGCACCGGCGGCGTGATCGATGCGTGCGAAGACAGTGAGACCTCTTTCCTTCGCCACCGATTCCAGACGGTCCATGGTGTCCTTTGCACCGCGCAAGCTCTCGGCGGTGATCAGCCCGTCGGCCGCGAACGCCGGCAGGGAAAGATAGAGCAGGATCAGTAGAGCGATTTTTCTCATGCCATTTCTCCTAGGCTTCACCGCGCGCCGGGTAGTTCTTGCTGATGGCGAAGTCGATTGCGCCGGCGATGTCGGTGAAGTGCGGGCGCGCAAACGGCATTGTCGATACCATGGCCCAATAGAGCGTGGCATCGGGTTTCACCAGGAAGATGCCCGGCTCGGCGAACAGCGCCGGCTCCTCGATCCCGGCGGAAGTCATGCCGCGGCTGGTCGAGACGTACAGGCCCCATTCGCGCGCCTTTTCGATCGACACGCCGTAGCCGACAGTGAGGTTCGCGAGGCCCCATTTCACCTTCGCCTCGGCGGCGCGCTCCTGCGAATCGGTGCTGGTGATGACCGTCGAGACGCCGCGCTTGTCAAAGTCAGCGATCATGCCGTTCAGTTCGCTGGTGTAGCGATGGCAGACCGGGCAGTGCAGGCCGCGGTAGAAAACCACCATGGTGAAGTGCGCCGGCTTCTGATCGGCGAGCGACCAGCGGCTGCCCCCTACGGTGTCGAATTCAAGCGAAGGGACGGGTTTGCGGGGCAGCAGAGCCATGCGGTTCTCCTCGGTGGTCAGTCAAGACAGTACAGCATCGTTTTGGCGATATCGTTGAGCGTCGCCCGGTCAGGGTTCGCTGGCGAGCGACCTACCATCGTCGATGGCGGCAGCGAAGTCGGTGGCGCGCCGCCCGAGGACTTCGCCCTGTTCCTGCGCGCCGATCGCGAGCGCTGGAAGAAAGCCGTCGAGGACGCGAAGATCGCGCCCGAGTGATCAGCGCGCGCTCGAAGCGGCCGTGACGCGCCAGATCGCGTTTCCGACGTCGTCGGCGACCAGCAATGCGCCGCCCTTGTCGATGGCCACACCCACCGGTCGACCGTAGGCATCGCCGTCGGCGTTCACGAACCCCGTGAGCACCTCGACCGGCTGTCCCTTCGGGCGGCCTTCCGCGAAGGGGATGAAGACCACGTTGTAGCCGGCTCGCGGGCGCCGATTCCACGAACCGTGCTGCCCCACGAATGCGCCGCTCGTGAAAGGCGCCGGCAAGGCTCCGCGTTCGACGAAGGCGAGCCCCAGCGGCGCCACGTGCGTGCCGAGCGCGTAGTCCGGTTTGACCGCCTTGGCCACGAGATCCGGCCGCGGCGGTTGCACGCGCTCATCGACATGCGGGCCGTAATAGCTGTAGGGCCAGCCGTAGAAGGCACCATCGCGCACCGAGGTGAGGTAGTCGGGCACCAGGTCGCTGCCGAGCTCGTCGCGCTCGTTCACCACGGTCCAGAGCGCGCCGCTGCGTGGCTCCCACACCATGCCGTTGGGGTTGCGCAGCCCGCTCGCGAACAGGCGCTTGTTGCCGCTGGCGAGATCGATCTCCCAGATCGCCGCGCGTCCTTCCTCCTCGTTCATGCCGTTCTCGGCCACGTTGCTGTTGGAGCCCACGGTCGCGTAGAGCTTGGAGCCGTCGGGGCTCGCGAGGATGTTCTTGGTCCAGTGGTGGTTTCGCGGGCCGCCGGGCAGATCGGTGACCTTCACGCCGGGCGCATCGATGCGCGTGGCTCCGGGGGTGTAGGGGAAGCGCACTACCGCATCGGTATTGGCGACGTAGAGCGCGTTGCCGACGAGCGCCATGCCGAAGGGCGAGTTGAGGTTCTCGAGGAAGGCGCTGCGGGTCTCGGCGACGCCGTCGCCGTCCACGTCGCGCAGCAGCGTGATGCGGTTGGCGCTGGGCACCCCGGCGCCAGCGCGCTTCATCACGAAACTCATGGCCTTGCCCTTGATGCCCTTGCCGTCCTCCGGGCGCGGCGGCGCGTTGCTCTCGGCCACCAGCACGTCGCCATTGGGCAGGACGACCACCCAGCGGGGATGCTCGAGCCCGGCCGCGAAGCGCGTGACCGCGAGCCCGGCCGCGGCCGAGGGCTTGGCGCCCTCGGGCCAGCCCCGGGCCGGCGCGATGTGCACCGTGGGGATCAGCTCCTTATTGGGTGGCGGCAGCTGCGGATCGGGACCGACCCCGGCGAGGAACGGCAGCGTCGCGCTCCCCGCGCAGGCGACCGCCACCCCGGCAACAATGAGCAACGCGACTTTCGTGTTTATGGGGGTGCGCATGATTCCTCCTTCGACCGGCATTGACCATTGGACATACGTCGATGCAATCTGGTTCACGTCATCCACGTCGTGCGCCAATCCGGCCGTGACCGTCGCGCGCTCGTTGAGCGATACCTTCGCCGGCATCGCGGCGGCGTTCGCTGCCTGCCGCTGGCTGCTGAAGGCCTAACGCGGCGTGGTGTCCACGCCGACGCCGTGCTCGAACACCATCTTGCCGCCGAACCAGCTCGACACCAGCAGCATGAGGATCGCCACGAACGAGAGGATCATCGGCACCTTCAGGTCCGACGGGCTCACGTGGCGCATCCACGCGTTGCCGAGGTAGATCGCGACCACCAGGAGGTTGATCGACATGTGGGTGACGGCGATCCTCACCGGCCCCGGCGGCAGCGAGAGCAGTCGATCAGGCCCGGCACCGCCGCCACGAGGGCGCCCACGATCCCGCCCAGCATCACGTAATAGGCGATCGGGTTCCACAGGCCGGGATTGCCGCGGACGATGCAGATCAGGTCAGCCGCGAACGAGAACACGAAGCAGCCGATGGCGATCGGCACGAGCATGGGATGGATGGGGTGGCCGGCGATGCTGGCGGGTGTACGCATGGCTCCATCTCCTCGCGATGGGGCTGTTGTTGGAGTCTGCCGCGATGAGACTACGCCAAAAGAAAGCCCGGGCGAACCCGGGCTTTTGCCGCCCCCACAGGCGCAATGCGAGGGGGGCTAGTCAACACTCGCCCTGTCACTGGCAAGCTTCACACTCCGCATTGTCGATGGTGCAGAACTTGGCGTCCTCGGCGGCACCGTCGCCTGCCGACGCGGCACCCATCCCGCTGACCACGCCCGAGGCGCTCACCGCGTTGAGCTCGCCGCCCTTGCCGGTGGATTTCTCCGCCGAGGTGGCCGCTCCTGGCCGCGCTCGAGCAGCAGGCCGTTGGTCATCCGCGCTTGCACCCGGCTACGAGAGCGAGCGCGATGGCAGCGCCGCACAATGCTCTATTAAATCTCATCGTAGTCTCCTTTGCTGTGTATGTGTGCCCCGCATGGTCAAGCTGGCAGTGCTTGCAAGCGCCATACCGTTCGGGGCAGAGGTATTGCGTTTGAAGCACCGCGCATACTTCACCGACACGCGAAGATGTCGAGGTGGGAACGCGGGCGCTCCAGACCATCGGGCGCGCCCGGCCGTGATCGTGCCGATGACGGCCTGTCGTCACTCAGGCCTGATATCGTAGCTGTCATCATGTGCTCTCCATCTATCCAATGGAGAACACTGTAGTCGCGCGCTCGCAGAAGAGGTTTGATGCAGATTAAGGATGTGTGATTGAACAAGAGCGAAACTCGAAGCACCAGACTTGCAGCAAGGCGAAGAGGCGCCAGCGGTTACTTCCGCCTGAGCCCTGCCGCCTCCGCCAGGGCAAAGTCTGGTCACTAGGCGAGGCCGGGATGCATTATTCTTACGCGGCATGAAGAAACGCGTCCTGATTATTTCGGCGAGCGCGGGCACGGGGCACCTGCGCTGCGGAGAGGCTTTGGAAAAGGCGTTCGCGGCCGATCCGAGGACCGCGGAGGTCATCCACGAAGACGCGCTGAAATACACGAACAAGCTTTTCCGCGACTTCTACTCGACCCTTTACGCGAAGCTCATCCGGAGCGCCCCGCAACTCCTCGGCTTTGTTTATCGGGCCACCGATGAGCCGTGGAAGAACGAAGCCGTGCGGTTGCAATTCGACCGGCTCAACACGCGGCCGCTCGTGAAATTCATCCAGAATTTCGACCCGCAAATTACTGTCTGCACTCATTTCCTTCCGGCGGGGATCATTTCGCATTTGATCGAAAAGGAGGAACTGCGCGCGCGCCTGTCGATCGTGGTGACTGATATGGATTGCCACGCGATGTGGCTCTCGCGCTTGTGCCACCGTTACTTCGTGGCGATCGACGAAACGAAGGCGCACCTCGAGGCGCTCGGCTTACCGAGCGAACGAATCAGCGTGAAAGGCATTCCGATCGATCCGGTCTTCGCGCAGCCAATCGACCGCGCGCGAACGCGGATGGCCTTCGGACTCGATCCGGAAAAGAGCACACTGCTGCTCTCCGCGGGCGCGCTCGGAGTCGGGCCGACCGAGGTGGTGGTGCGGCGGCTGACGAAGCTGCATCACGCGACGCAGACGGTCGTGATTTGCGGGAAGAGCGAGGAATTGCGCGAGCGGATCACATCCATCGTCGGGGCGAATAATCCCACGTTTCGCATTCTCGGCTACACCACGCGGATGCATGAGCTGATGCGCATCAGCGATCTTTTCATCGGCAAGCCTGGCGGACTCACCACGAGCGAAGCAATGGCGTGCGGGCTGCCGATGGCGATCGTGTCGCCGATTCCCGGCCAGGAGGAGCGCAACAGCGATCATCTGCTGGAGGAAGGAGTGGCGATCAGGTGCAACGAGATGACGACGATTCCCTTCAAGATCGACCGGCTCCTCGACGACCCGCAGCGTCTTGCGCGAATGGCGGCGCGGGCGCTCGCGCTGGGCCGGCCGCATGCGGCGCACGAGGTCGTCCAGACGCTGCTCGAAGACGATCTTCCGCCGCTCATTCTCCGCGAGGAACAGCGCGCGGCGATGACGCAAGCCGCTGCCCGCGAATGAGTCAGGAGGCGAATGCGCGACCACGGAGGCTCCTCCGTCGCCCAGCGTTTTTCGCGCGTCGGAGCCGAAGGCGGGCCGGGGGATGAGTGAGCTGGGCCTGACTGCAGTACCGGTGATCGCACTGGTGCTGACCTTCGGCGCCCTCGTAATTCTGTTGCTCATCATCTGGTCGATCAAGCGGCACCGCGACCCGGACCTGCATATCGAATGTGACTCGCCGATCGAAGACCTGATTCCGTCCCTCGCCGGTCTCACGCTCGCTACGGCGGTCGATGGGAACACGGTCGAGATTTTCGAGAACGGCGCCTATTTCGAAGTCCTTCTCGCAGAAATCCGGTCGGCGAAACGCTCGGTGCATTTCGACGCCTTCCTGTGGAAGGAAGGCGTGCTCGGCCAACGGGTGGCGGACGCCCTGTCCGAGCGGGCGCGCGCGGGCCTGCGGGTGCGTGTGCTGCTGGACGCGCTCGGCACCAGGAAAATGGGGAAAGCGGCCGAGCGGCAGATGAAAGACGCCGGCTGCAAGGTCGTGAAGTTTCGCCGCTGGCACATCCGCAATATTGGTGTCATGAACGAGCGCGACCATCGCAAGCTCGTCGTGCTCGACGGCCGCGTGGCGTTGCTGGGCGGGCACTGCATCGTGGATGCGTGGCTCGGTGACGCCCAGGACAAGGAGCATTTCGCCGATATCAGCGTGAGAGTTCGCGGCCCGATCGTAAATGCGGTGCAATCCGCCTTCAGCGAAAATTGGGCCGGGGAAACTGGCGAGCTGTTCGTGGGCGACGACGTGTTTCCTTCGCTCGAGAAGGCGGGCGATGTTACGGCCTATGCCGCCTATGTAAAGCCGGAAGGCTCGGCGCCGGCCGTGAAGATTTTTCACCACACGATGATCTGCCTTGCGAGGAAGCGGATCTGGATTCAGAATCCGTATTTTATTCCTGAGCCCGAAGCGATCGCTGCGTTTGGTGCGGCGGTGAAGCGGGGCGTCGACGTGCGCGTGATGATGCCCTCGACCGGGGGCTCGGACAATCCGATGGTGCAGCACGCTGGACATCGTAACTTCGAGAAGCTTCTGCGGTGCGGCGTGCGTCTCTTCGAGTACCCCCACACGCTGCTCCACCAGAAGGTGATGACGGCGGACGGCGTGTGGTGCTCGATCGGGTCGAGCAACTTCGACGCCCGGTCTTTCGAAGTCAACGACGAGATAACACTCGGATTCAGGGACGCCGCGGCAGCGAAGTGGCTCGAGGAGATTTTCGAGAAGTATGCCCCGCACTGTGTCGAGATCAAGTTGGACGCGTGGCGCAAGCGCCCGCTGTGGCATCGCCTGATCGACAACATGTACTACCTGATCCACGAAGTGCTCTAGTGCGTCAACGCCGCTTGAATTGGGTTGGGCGCGGAGGGGGCGCTGCACGCTCGTCCTTGTGGCGAAAAGATATCCGCCCTTTGGTTAAATCGTACCGCTGAGTCTCGGGCTGGCGATCGTGGCGTTCAGCCTCGGCGTGGAGATTGGGCATCAAGTCATGTGCGGTTTCGATCTTCTTCGCGACGACGCAACCAATAACGACTACCCATCCCGCTGACCACGCCCGAGGCGCTCACCGCGTTGAGCTCGCCGCCCTTGCCGGTGGATTTCTCCGCCGAGGTGGCCGCCAGCGTGCGCAGGTAGTAGGTGGTCTTGAGGCCACGCAGCCAGGCGAGCTTGTAGGTTTCGTCGAGCTTCTTGCCCGAGGCGCCCGCCATGTAGATGTTGAGCGACTGCGCCTGGTCGATCCACTTCTGGCGGCGCGCGCCCGCTTCCACCAGCCAACGCGGTTCCACCTCGAAGGCGGTGGCGTAGAGGCTGCGAAGCTCCTGCGGCACGCGGTCGATCTTGCGATCGAGCCGTCGAAGTGCTTCAAGTCGTTGACCATCACCGGGTCCCAGAGACCCATCTTCTTCAGCTCCTTCACCATGCACTCGTTCACCACGGTGAATTCGCCTTACCGTAAAGTAAGGCATCTCGGGAAAGGAGCTCGTCCCCATGACCACGGCAACCATGACCGCGCGTTCGAGATCAACGACGAGATCACGCCCGGCATCCACAGCGAAGCGATCACGAAGCAGCTCGAGGAGATCTTCGAGAAGGACCTGAAGGCCTGCGTGGAGCTCGATAGCGCGACATGGGCGAAGCGTGGCTTCTGGCACCGCATCAAGGACCACGCCTACTACACCATCAACGGGCACCTGTGAAACCGGGTAAGCGGCCGGCAACTATTTGAGAGTCGCGAGATAGGCGACGATGTCGCGCGCGTCGCGCTCGCTCACGCCGAGGTCGGGCATCGCGCTCTGCGGGTTCACCTGCCGGGGCGCGCGCAGCCAGCGCGCCATGTTGTCGGGGTTGTTCGGCAGGACGCCCGCGATGATGGTGCGCGAACCGATGCCGGCCAGCGGCGGGCCGACTGGGGCGTTGGCGCCGACCAGCCCCGGAATCGCGTGGCAGGTGAGGCAGGCATATTGATGGATGGCGCGCTTGCCGCGATCGGCGTCGGGCGGCGCCGCTTCGTCCACGCGAGGCAACGGCGATGGCGCCTGCAGCGCCGCGTACTCCTGCGGCGAGATCTGCGGCATGCGCTGGAGGAAGGCGACCGTCGCCCAGAGCTCCTCGTCGCTCAGTCGAAACTCCCACGCCGGCATGCCCGTCATCTTGAGGCCGTGCTTCACGACCCAGAAGAGGTCGGCCGCGGCCCACTCGCGCGCGGTATGCGCGAGGTTTGCGGGCGTCGGCGCCATGCCGAGCGCGAAGGGCTCGGGCGCCACACCCGGCGCGCCATGGCAGGTGACGCAGTTCTGGCGATAGATCGCAAGACCGCGCTGCGCCATGGCCGGGTCGGTGAGCGAAGGCACCGGGATGTCCGCGCCGCGCACGCGCACCGAGCGGCGCATCGCGATGTCGAGCATCCGATAGGTCGGACGCAGATGCTCGTCAGTCGCCGAGACGTCGTACCAGCCCGAATACATCCCCACGCCGCCTGCCGTCGCGACGAGGGCGGCAAGGATCGCGAGGATCTTCGCGAAGCGCTTCATCGAAGTCCCTGGAGATACGCGACCATGTCGCGGGCTTGCGCCTCGGTCACGCGCAGGTCCGGCATCGTCGTGCCCGGCTTGTGCTCCTGCGGCGCGCGGATCCAGCGCGCCATGTTCTGCGGCGAGTTCGGCACCACGCCGGCGAGATAGACGCGGCGCGCGACGCCCGCAAGCGGCGGTCCCGCGACGCCCTCCGCGGCGGCGACGCCGGGAATTCGATGGCAGGCCCCGCAGCCGAATTGGCGCAGCAAGAGCTTTCCGTTTGCCGCACCCGCGGGCGGCGCATCGGTGCCGCAGCCGGCGAGTGCAAGGCACAACACGAACGGCATGGCCCTCATGCGTGCCGCACGTCGAGCAACCGGTTGAACGCCACGAGGCCCGCCAGCAGCATCGCGTAGCCCGCGGGCACCCACATGATGAGCCCGCCGAGCTGCTGCTCATCGAGCGGCGTGCCGGCGTACATCGGCACGGGCGCGAAAGTGAGGAGCGCGGCGAGCGCGCCCGCATGCAGCATGGTCGTGAGCACGTAGAGCGCGGCCGTGCCCGAGCGCACGCGCCGGAACACCGTCCACCAGAAGAGCAGCGCGCTGAAGAAAAAGCTCGCATGCTGCAAGGCGTGAACCGCATGGGATTGCAGCCCGGCCTCGAAGAGGCGCGGCACGTGCCAGATCCAGAGCGCCGCGGCATGCAGGCCCCACGCGACGAGCGGCGGGATGCGCAGCGGCCAGGCCGCGACGCGCAGCGCGGCGCGCGGCAGGCTCGCCGCCAGCGCGGTGAAGGGCCGGCCGAGAATGAGCATCGGCGGAGCGACGATCATGAGCAGCTCATGCTGCACCATGTGCAAGCCGAATGAGCTCTCGGCGGCATGGTCGAGTGGCGAGAGCAGCGCCACGGCGAGGGTGCTCCAGCCCGCGGCGAACGCGGCCACATTGCCGTTGCGCAGCGGCGCGCGGCCCACGATCGCGCGCACGTAGAGTCCGGCCGCGGCCACGAGGCAGGCGCCCGTCACTGCGGTCATCGACATGCGGGCACCATCACGATGGCCAGGCCCTCGAAGACGATCGCCACGCTCGCCAACCCGGCGATCGCTGCCGTCATCCACGCGGTGAAATGCGCGCGAGCGGGGAAGGAGGTCGCGACGATGACTGACGCCGCACCGAGGGCCGTGAGAGTCGCCGCGCCTGTCACCCAGGGGATCGCCCCGGAAAAGCCGCGTGTGCACGCGAGCGCGGTGAAGCCGTAGAGCACCGTGAAGTGTGCCGCCCAGACGATCGCGCCCGAGGCCATCCGCAGGAAGTCCTTCGTCATCCCACCAGCCGCGGAAAGACGTGGATCATCGCCAGACCCGCGAGCGATTGCGCCACGGTGTAATGAAGAAGGAGCCGCGAGTTGTCGAAGGTGGCGCGGCGCACGCCGTCGATCAGGCCCGCGCGCCGGCGCGCGAGCGTGAAGAGCGCCATCACCACGACCACCCCGACGAAGAAGCCTTCCAGCGACAGCAACATGCCGACGATGGCGCCGTAGCTCGATTCGCCTGGAGACAGGTCGCGATGGGCGAAAAGGTCGGCGGCGAACGCTGCCACGAGAGCGACGGTGGCGACGATCAACCCCGCGTCCGGCTTGCCGCCGCCCTTCAGCCGCCGGTCGCCCCACTGGACGGCGAGGCTAGCCGAGATCATCAGGACCGCGACAAGGAGGGGATGGACGAGCGCGGGCAGTGCGTCCGGCGATGGCCACACGTGCGGCGACACGGTCCACAGGTACAGGTAGGAAAAGAGCGTGCACCCATAGAGAGAGCTGGCGACGAGCATGAGGATCACCACCGCCCACCAAGAGTGCGACACGGGGCCCGTCGCATGGACCGGCACGCGCAAGCCACCGCCCAGGTCCACGGCCGGATGCGAGGGTCCGGGATCGAGATCCCACGCCCAGTGCAGCAGCGCCGCGAGCGCGACCAACCCGCAGATCGCCGAGATCACGACCCACTTCACCGTGAGAAGGAGGAAGAAGGCCGCTGTGAAGACCGCGGCGACGAACGGCGACCATCCGGGCGAAGGCATCTGCAGCACATATTGCGGGCGGCCCTCGAGCGGGCTCGTGATCAGCGCCTCGCGCTTGCCGGTCGCCGTGCGCGGCAGGTAGTAGCGTCCCTCCTCGACGTCGTGCGCGAGGCCCGGCTGGGTCCACAGCGGCTCGCGGCTCTCGACGATCGCGATGCTGCGATGCCCATGCAGCCCGCTGGGCAGCCACTCCAGCGTGCCCGCGTTCCACACATTGCCCGCGTGGTGGTCGACGGTGGGGCGGAAGCGGCGCACGACATCGACGATGAACAGGAGCACGCCGGCCGCGATCATGAAGGCGCCGACGGTGGAGATCATGTTGAGCGCATCCAGCCCCACGCCGCCCGCGTAGGTATGCACGCGTCGCGGCATGCCCATAAGGCCCATGATGTGCATCGGAAAGAAAGCCACGTTGAAGCCCACGAAGACCAGGCCGAACACCCAGCGTCCGACGCGCTCCGAAAGCGCCTGACGGCTCGCGAAAGGCGCCCAGTAGTAGAAGCCCGCGAAGAGGGGGAACACCATGCCGCCGATCAGCACGTAGTGCAGGTGCGCCACGATGAAATACGTATCGTGCAGCTGCCAGTCGAAGGGGATGACGGCCACCATCACGCCGGTCAGGCCGCCCAGGACGAAGTTGAAGAGGAAGCCGAGGACGAAGAGCGATGGCGTGGCGAGCTGCATGCGGCCTTTGGCGATGGTCGCGATCCACGCGAACACCTGGATGCCGGCAGGAACCGCCACCGCCATGCTCGCCGCTTCGAAGAACGACAGCGACAGCCGCGGTATGCCGGTCGCGAACATGTGGTGCACCCAGAGGCCGAAGCTGAGGAAGCCGATGGCGGCGAGCGCGAGCACGACGAGCCGGTGGCCTTCGAGCGGCGTGCGCGCCATCGCCGGCACGATCATCGACATCATCCCCGCGGCCGGCAGGAAGATGAGGTACACCTCGGGATGGCCGAAGAACCAGAAGAGGTGCTGCCAGAGCAGCGGATCGCCGCCTTTCGCGGCGGCGAAGAACGGCCAGTGGAATGCGCGCTCGAGCTCGAGCAGCGCGGTGGCGAGGATCACGGCGGGAAACGCGAACACCACCATCAGGGCGAACACCAGCATCGCCCAGGCGAATACCGGCATGCGGTCGAGGGTCATGCCGGGAGCGCGCGTGCGCAGCACGCCGACGATTATCTCGATGGCGCCGGCGATGGCGGAGATCTCGATGAAGCCGATGCCGAGCAGCCAGAAGTCCTCGTTGATCCCCGGCGAATATGTTTCGCTCGTGAGCGGCGGGTTCATGAACCATCCGCCGGTGGGCGCGGCGCCGTAGAAGATGCTGGAGAAGAACACCAGCCCGCCGATCGCATAGGCCCAGTAGGCATAGGCGGAGAGCCGCGGGAACGGCATGTCGCGCGCGCCCAGCATGTTGGGAAGGAGCAGAATGCCCATCGCCTCGACGGCGGGCACCGCGAAAAGGAACATCATCACCGTGCCGTGCATGGTGAAGAGCTGGTTGTAGAGGGCGGGGCTGACGAGGTTGTTCTCCGGCACGGAGAGCTGGGCGCGCATCAGGAGCGCGAGGATGCCGCCGAGCACGAAGAAAACGAAGGCGGTCGCGACGTAGAGGGCGCCGATGACGGTGTTGTTGTATTCGGTGAGGATGCGAATGCCTTTCGGCAGGGCCCACACCTTGCGAAGCTGCTCGAGCTCGTCCGGCGGGCGCGGCAGCGGGTTGGGAAGCTCGTTCACTTCAGGTCTTCCAGGTATGCCACCAGATCGCGAAGCTCATCGCCGACGAGGCCATCGGTGGAGGGCATCAGGTTGCCGGGCTTGATGTGCTGGCTGGAGACGATCCAGCGCGCGAGCGTGTCGCGATTGTTGGGGAGGATTCCCGCGCCTAGGGAAACGCGGCTTCCGAGGTGGGTAAGATCGGGGCCGAGCACGCCGCGCGCTTGCGTGCCGCGCACCGTGTGGCATGCCGCACATCGCGACAGGAACACGGGATTGGGAGCGGCCGCGGGCTTGCGCTGTTGCGACAGCCATTGCTCGAACCCCTCGGTGTCGTCCGCGACGACGTAGAGCGCCATCAGGGCGTGCGGGCCGCCGCAATACTCCGCGCACTGGCCGCGGAACACACCGGGGCGGTCGGCCGCGAGCCGCAGGCGGTTGACGCGGCCGGGCACCATGTCGAGCTTGCCGGCGAGATTCGGCACCCAGAAGCTGTGCAGGACGTCGGCGGAGCTGAGCACGAGCTCGACCGGGCGGCCCGCGGGAATGCGGATCTCGTTCGCGGTTTCGAAGTCGGGACGCCCCGCGGCGTCGAGGTAGCGCACCCGCCACCACCATTGGTGCCCGACGACCTCGATCTTCAGCGCGCCCTCACCGACATGAACGCCATCCCTGAAGAGGAACGTGTAGACCAGGAGCGTGGCCAGGACGAGCACGGGAAAAATAATGCCGCCGGCGACCACGAAGCCGCGGCGCGCGAGCCATGCGCGCCGCGGTGGCGGAGCGAACAAGGCCCATGCGGTGAGCGCCATCACCAGAACGAAGATCACCGCCCCGCCGGCGAACAGCACCCACGCGATTTCGGCGATGGCGGCCGCCACGGGCCCCTGTGGATCGAGGACGGACTGGCTGAAGTTTCGCAAGTAACCTGCGGGCGGCATAATCGTAGTCTACGACATCCGACGGGCCTCAATGGACACCGCATCCCGAAAGCCGTGGCACTCGTTCTGGTTCTGGTTCGCCCTCGCGGTCGTTGCCCTGCTCGCGATATTCATGATCTTTTCCCCCACGTTCAAGGGCTGGGTCGAAGGCGTGTCCGGCTGGGCGGAGGGCATCATGCGGGCCCACCCGGTGGGCGGCAGCGTGGTCTTCTTCCTGCTCTCCGCCATCTCCGCGATGCTCGCATTCGCATCGAGCACGGTCCTGGTGCCGCCTGCCAGCGAGGTTTGGGGGAAACCCGTCACTTTTCTCCTTCTCTGGGGCGGCTGGGTCGCGGGAGCGATCGCCGCGTACGCCATCGGGCATTTCGCGCGGCCGCTGCTCTTGCGGGTAGTGGGGAAGAAGAAGCTGGAGAGCTACCAGGGGCTGGTCTCGAAGCGAATGAAGTTCTGGGCGGCGCTGCTCTTCTGCTTCGCGATCCCATCGGAGATTCCGGGCTATGTATTCGGCGGCCTGCATTACGCCTTCTGGAAGTTCCTGGCCGCGATTTCCATCGCCGAGGCGACCTATGCGCTCGGCGTCATCGTGGCGGGGGAGAGCCTCCTGGACGCCAAGCCCGGCGCCCTTGTCGCCATCGTCGGCATCCTGGTCGGCGTGGCGGTGGGCGCGGGCATGCTGCTACGGGCGCGGAGAGGGAGGATTACTTCGCGCAAGTAATGGTCAGCCGGGAAGGTGGCCATCCCTTGCTCAGTCTCTTACAGGATGACCATGGCGAGCAGCGCTACCTCGATGAGCGCCTTGAGGACGATGGCGACGAATAGCATCAGCCCGGCTCGATCGCCGCGTCCTGGGCGAGCTTGTGCGCCATCTTCGGGTCGAAGCGATCGAGGTGGGCGTGGGTCTCGCGGACCTTGCGGTCTTCGCCCAGCGCGGCATAGGCTTTCGAACGTAACCCTCCACTCGGATGTCGAAGAACGCACTGCTCGCAGCATTCCGCCGCGAAGCAATTCCCACCAGGAGAATCGTCCATGGCTCACTCCCAGCTCGCTTCCTGTATCGAGGCCTGCAACGCGTGCGCGGATGCGTGCGACCACTGCGCCGCGGCTTGCCTGAAGGAAGCCGATCCGAAACCGATGGCGCGCTGCATCGCGCTCGACATGGATTGTGCCGCGATCTGCAGGCTCGCGGTGGCCTACATGGCACGCGACAGCCAATTCGCCGCGGCGCTCTGCGCCCTCTGCGCCGATGTTTGCGACGCTTGCGGCGCCGAGTGCGGGAAGCACGGCATGCAGCATTGCCGCGACTGTGCGGCGGCGTGCCGCCGCTGCGCCGAGGAGTGCCGCCGCATGGCGAAGTAGGGCGGCTCCAAGCCGGCGACCGCCGCCGCGCAGCATGCGCATTGAGAGCACGAAACCCATGTAGCTCATCAAGTCGACGAGCCCCAGGTCGTGCGCCGCATCCTCGAGCACCTGGGACGCTGGGCGCCACTGCCGGCCCAACGCGGCCCGCCCGCACCAGACCCGGACTGGCCGCCCGGCGCGACTATCCCGCTCACGTATCACCCTATCCCCGACATCGCGTAGAGCGGCGCGAGGCGAAGCCTTGCCTTCGTCGCACTCACGACGGCCAGTTGCGCCGCACGCCAGGACGAAAACGAGCGAAACTCCATGCAAATGACCCTCACGGCCCCAAGGAGCGGAGCGCACAAGCACGCCGACTCACCCGCAAGGCACCCACGATCGGCTCGCGGCCGCTGCGACGACTGGGACACGCGAAAGCAGCGAGATTGATCCTCCTATCTTTCGCTGTCGCTGTTCAAGGAAAGCGAGGCCGCGACCGTGATCCTGTTCATGCTGGTGCTCGTAGGAATCGTCGACGGGCTGTCGTCGTGGCTGCGGCGCTGGACGGGGCGCAGCGGGGCCTGAACCGCTTCAGGGGCAGGCGAGCACCGGACGCTTGGTATGGGCGAGCACCTTCTGGGTCTGGCTGCCGATCAGCATCGCGCCCATGCCCTCGCGGCCGTGGGTTCCCATCGCGATGAGGTCGCAGTCCCGCTCCTCGGCCACGCGCACGATCGCCTCCCACGGTTCACCTTCCTCGACCACCAGCGGGCATTCGAGCCCGGCCGCGCGCGCGAGGGCCGCCACCTTCTCCCGGATCGCGCTCGCCTCCCGGGGCCGGGAGGCCGGTCCCTTCTCCCGGTCGCGCAGGTTGGCTTCGCCAAGGAACGACATGTCGGTGGGAATCTCGCGCGCAACGGCGTGGACGGCGGTAAGCCGCGCGCCGGTGGAGCGCGCGAGCGCAGCGGCAACCCCGAACGCCTTGTCGGAGAGCTCGCTGCCGTCGGTGGCGACGAGGACGTGGCGGAAACTCATCAAGGCGTCCTGCGCAGGCCGACATAGGTGCCCGCCGCGATGATTCCGAACATCGCATGGGCAACCACGCTCAGCATGCCGCGGGCCTTGGCGAACCAGGGGAAGAGCGCGTCGGCGATCGGGTAGAAGTTGACCAGGTAGATCGCGATCCCGAACGCGAGCCCGACGGCCAGCGCCGCGACGATCTGCATGCGGTGGACCGCCCACGCGAGGAACAGGCCGTACGCGACCGACATCGGGATGTGGATCATCATCGCGGTCATCAGGTACTTGAAGTTGAAGGCCGCCGGCCCCTCGAGGATGCCGGGACCCAGGGCCATGGCGGCGATCATGCGCGGCGGTCCCCACGGACTCTCCCCTTGCAGGAGCATCACGCCGAGCATCTCGATCATGACGAAGGCAAGGCCCGCGATGACACCGGCCCACGCGCCGGCTTTCCAGTCGGTGGAAAGGCCGTGGACATTGGGCGGTCGGTCGGAACTAGCGTGCGCCATGGGAACCTCCGGGGGTATGAGTTATGGTTATAGGTATGGGGTCGTTTGAACGGGCATACCGGGCGTTGGTTCCGCGCGATCCCTAATCCCAGTCGATCGCGGACACCGCGCTTTGCACCGCCTCGGAGAGCGTGGGGTGGATGTGGATCGCGTTCTCCATGACCGTAAAGGGCACCTCGGCATTCATCAGCTGGATGTAGGAATGCACGAGCTCGGCGCCCTCGACCGCGAGCACGCTGGCGCCCAGGATGAGGCCCGTCTCGGCATCCACCACCACCTTGATGAAGCCCGCGGTCTCGCCGATCTCGCGCGCCTTGCCGTCATGGCGCATCTCGAAGCGCCCGATGCGGACCTTGCGGCCCTTGTCGCGCGCCTCGGTCTCGGTCATTCCCACGCGCCCCAGCTCGGGGTCGGTGAAGACCGCGTAGGGCACCACGCGCTCCAGCGTGCGCTCGCCGTTGCCGAGCATCTGCGACTCCAGGATTCGGTAGTCGTCCCACGACGTGTGGGTGAACATGGGGCCGCCGCGGATGTCGCCCGCCACCCACAGCCCGTCGACTTTCGTGGCGAGCCGCTTGTCCGTCTTGACCGTACCGTCCTTTTCCACGGCGAGGCCCACCAAGTCCAGTCCCAGCTCGCCGGTGTTGGGCTGGCGCCCGGTGGCGACGAACACGTGGGAGGCTTCCAGGGTCGAGCGCTCCTTGCCGGCCTGGATGTGAGCGGCGACCTTCGAGCCGCGCTTCTCCAGCTTCGCCACCTTCGCGTCCATCACGAAGCGGATGCCCTCGGCTTCGAGGAGCTCCTGCAAGGCGTCGGACACGTCGTGGTCCTCGTGTCCCGCGACGTGGGCTCCGGCATTGACGATGGTCACCTCGGAGCCCATGCGGCGGTAGAACTGGCCCATCTCGAGCCCGATGTAGCCGCCGCCGATCATCAGCAGGTGCGAGGGCAGGTCTTCGTGCTCGAGCCAAGTCTCGCTCGTGATATAGGGGATCGAGTCCAGGCCATCGACGGGAGGCAGGCGCGTGTGGGTGCCGGTGTTGAGCACCACCTCGGCCGCCTCGACATCCTCGCCGGCGATCGCCAGCCGGAATCCCTTCTTCGAGCGTCCTTGCAGTCGCGCCTCGCCCTCGAGCAGCTCGATCCCGCGGGAGGAGGAGACCATTTTGGCGAGCGAGGAGCGCGAGTCGGCGACGATGGCGCGTGCGCGCGCGAGCACCTTCGGAAAATCGACACGCACCGCGTCGACCTCGAGCCCGAAATCGCGCGCGCGGCGCGCGAGGTGCGCCACGCGCGCCGAGGCCACCACCGCCTTGGTGGGCGTGCAGCCGTAGTTCACGCACGACCCGCCGAGGTGCTTCATCTCGGCGAGCGCCACCTTGCGGCCGGCCTTGGCGAGCGCCTGCGCCAGCGGGATACCCGCCTGGCCGGCGCCGATCACAACCACGTCGTATTTTTTCGTCGCCAATGCCGCCCCCGTCGATTGTCCAGAACCCCTTACGACCGCGGCCCGCGGCATTTGTCCCTGCGCGCGCAACGTACCCGCCATGACCCGGCCGCTCAGGGCAGTGAGCGCACGATCTCGGTCTCCGGATTGAACGCGAGCCAGGCGAAGGCGAAATGCACGCCGCTGTCCACCGCCGGCAGGCGCTCGCCCTTGAGCGGGCCCGCCGTCGCCTCGCCAAGGAGGTTCCAGCGCGAGCCCGTCTGCAGGTCGACGCGCTCGCCGTCCCGCGTGGTGAATTCGAGCACGCGCCGGCCGACCTGCCGCCCGTAGGCCGCCGCCGCGGGAATCGGGCGCCCCGCCGCGATGCGCTCCGTGTCGAGGGGCGAGGCCATGCCGGCCTCGGCGAACACGACGTAGGGAGAGTTCTGCAGCGAGCCGTTGGCCACGGGATGGCGCTCCAGCACTCCGAGCGGATAGAGCCGATGCCTGCCGGCGACGGTGACCGAGAGCACGCGCTCCATCGGCGGCAGGCGCGCGTCGGGCTTGCCTCGGAGCAGGAATGGCGACTGGCCCACCCGATCGTATCCGGCGTACGGATTGTGCCCGTAGGGCCGCTCGAACCCGGTGTCTCGCGAGAGCACCTCGCCCGCGGGATGCGCCGCGGCAAAGTCCGCGAACGCCACGATCGCCGAGGGCACGCGCGCGAGCTCCACGCCCGAGTGCTTCCCGACGATGCCCTTGCCGGTGAACTGCTGCCACCAGGACTCGCTCTGGCGGTCGTACATGACGAGATCCGAGAAGCGCAGCTTGCCGGTAGTCCCGAATTCGAGGACGGATCCGGACACGCGGCGGTCGAAGACGATCGAGGCGTTGCACAGGGGGCAGAAGGTGACCGCCACGGGCACGCCGTCGAGGGTGTCGTTCACGATCTCGTGGAACATGAGGATCTGGATCGGGTAGGCGCGGGCGCGCGCGCCGATTCGCAGCGCGATCACGGGCTCGTTGGGCTTCAACCACGCATTCGCGGCCGCGATCGTCGTGAACCGGGGCCTGTCGATGGCGGGAATGCCGTCCTTGGGCGGACCCCCGGAGTCGATCTGCGCGAGATCGACGCTGCGCTTCGAGAAGTCCGTGCGCGGCCAGGCGGCGCGATCGCCCGGCGTTTGCGCGGCAGCCGTGGTCGCCGCGAGCAGCAGCACGGCGGCGAGCGCGGCGCGACTCACGCGGCGAGTTTCCGGTCCCGAGGTAGGCCGCCAGATCCGGCGGAAGCAGCGGCACGCGGTAATGGTGCCTCCATTGGGCGAGTTGATATTCGGGTCCTGCTAGGAGCAGGTCGCCTTCGCGCGGCATTCCTTACAAAAAAGCGCCATGCCGGAGCGAACCGGCAAGGACGCCCGCCGCCGGACTCACGCGCCGGCGGAATCCCGGGCGAGCTTCGCGGACGAGGAAGCAAAAACTAACGGCGTGAAGAAAATATTCCGGATTGTGTGAGGTTGGCGGGGCTGGCCCGGTCCTTAGTGGACATGAGGCGGCATTTTCCTCATCCACTTTCCAACCCCGTAAAGGAGCTCCACATGAAGACGAGTATCCGCGCAATCCTCTCGATCGCTTCCCTGATGGCCGCAACGAGCGCCGTGGCGGCCGACCCCGCCGATTTCTTCTGGCGGCAGCTGCAACTGTCCGACGGCGCCTCGCTTGCGCAGACGACTCCCCGCCCGAAGGCCGACCCGGCCGTCGAGCAGCGGCCGGCCATGGCCCACCAGGACTGGTTCGCGCTCGAGCGCCAGAAGACCGACGGCTACAGCGACCGCGGAACGGCACTCGCCGAGACGACCCACGGCAACCGGATGGCCGAGACGGGCCGCCACGCCGCGCGGTAGCGTCGCGATTGCGGGACCGTATAAACGCTGCCTATCGGCTTTGGCGCAGTCCCAACGCCACCAAGCGCCGCAGCAACCCCTCCTTCACGTCGCGCGGCGCGCCCAACCCCATCCGCTCGAGCGCCGCGTCTTCTTCCCGCGTTGGATCGGCTGCGGCCAGCGCAGAAGTGAGAGCGAACCGTTGCCATCCCGACGAGTGGCGTTTTAGCCAGCGCAGCGCCGGAATGAGCCTTTGCTCGTCGCGGGTGAAATCGGTGCCCAGCGGAAATTCCGGCAGCAAGCCACGCGCAGCCAGCGCCGCAAGCCGACGCTCGAGGCGCTCGGGAGTGTTGTTTCGCGCCTCGAGCGGAATGCGCCAGCCGCTCGGCAGCTTGCCCGCCGCGATCGCCTGCGCGGCGAGTCCTTCCTGGCAGCGGGCATCGGCAATGCCGATCAGCGCCGCGGCGACTTCGGAGTCGGTACGGCTGCGCAGGTCCGCGATTCCGTATTCGGTGATGACCAGGTCGCGCAGGTGTCGCGGGATCGTGACGTGCCCGTAATTGAATACGATGTTCGATTCGGTCCGGCCCCCCGTTTCGCGGGTGGCGCGCAGCAACAGGATCGAACGAGCGCCCTCGAGCTCGTGGGCCATGGCGACGAAATTGTATTGGCCCCCGACGCCGCTTACGACCCGCCCGTCCGCGAGCCCATCGGAGACGGCGGCGCCCGAGAGGGTTGCCATCATGCAGGTGTTGATGAAGCGTGCGTAGCGGCGCTGGCGCCGCACCTCGCTTTCCTCGCCGTAGAGGTCATTGATGCGCGCCACCGACGTCATCTGGATGTCTGCACGCTCCTCCTCGGGGAGCCCGCGCAGCGCGGCGTAGAAATCGGCCGGGCCGAGGAAGAACGCGCCCTGAATCATCGGCCCACCAGGCCCACTGGGGCGGCGCCGGACCACCCCTGAGCGCCGCAGCTCCATCATTCCCCACGTGAACATCTCGCTGGACGCGAACAGGCCTTCGCTGAAGGGCCCCATGCCGCCCTCGGACTCGAGCAGCGCCGCCCAGCGCGCGAGCCCGAGCGCGCTTGCCGCGTCGGCGAACTCGCCACCGGCCGCATGGCGCTGGCGCAACCAGTGGGCGACCGCGTCTCCCAACGAGCCGATGCCGAGCTGGAGCGTGCCGCCGTCCTTCACCAGCGCCGCCGCCTGGATGCCGATGGCGTGCTCGGCCGGCTCGATCGGCGGGTTGGGTACGCAAAACAACGCGTGCTCGCTCTCGGCAGCGTCGACCAGGACGTCGAAGAAGTCTTCGTCCACCTGCGCGTCGCCCGTCATGAAGGGCAGGTTGCGATTGACCGCCGCGGCTACGACGCAGGGCATTCCGCGAGCGCGCATCCCGTTGACGACATCGATGGTGAGGTCGGGATTGCAACTCAGGCTGTAGCGTCCCGATCGCTCGCTGACCATCACCAACACGGCGTTGACGCCACGCGCAAGCATGTCGCGCCCCGCGTGGGTGTAGTTGCTGCTGAGATAGTTTTGCTGCGCCGAAGGCACGCCCAGCATCGAGCCGGGGCGAAAGTAGAACTCGCAGACCTGGGCGTTGGCGGGCATGCGGCCGGTGCGCTGGTCACGCAGGTAGTCGAGCTCGGGCACGCCGGCGAAGGCGCGGCGCAGGTACGGCTCGAGAAATCGCCGCTCGAGCTCGCCCGATGCGCGTGGGATCTCGAGCGAGAGCGCGGTCACGATGGACAGGTGAAGCGAAGGATTGGCCTTGATCCGGCGGTACAACGCGTTCAGGAGCGGCACCGGCTTGCCAAGCCCGAGCGGCGTTGCGCAGACGACATGCGCGCCCGCGCTGGCGAGGATGGCGTCGACTGCTTCCTCGAAATTTGCGGTGCGCAGCTGCTAGCTCCAGACTTGCGGGTTGGCGCGGGCGAAGTAGAACCATTCGTGGCCGGGTTTGGCGCCCACGTCGGGAAAGACGATCCAGCCGTCGTCCTGGGCGCGAAGCTCCGTGCCATCGTGGCGCGTTCCGATGAGGTCGCCGCGCTTCAACGTGTCGAAGCTTGCCCAGGCGCGCGCGAACTCGTCTGCGTCGTGCGCGCGATCGATCACGTCGTCGATCTTGAGCGCCTCCCACTGGGCGACGGGCTCGGGCTTGGGCTCCCCGGTGATGCCGAGGTGCGCGAGGACGTTTCGGATCGCGCGATAGGCGACCTCGGGAGATTCCGGCGCCTCGTGCTGCCCGCACTCCAGCGTGATCGCGTAGCCGCCTTGGGTGCGCATGTACTCCGTGGTGCCGACGCCGTACTTGGGATCGGTGTTGAGGCCGCTGCCGAGGCCTGACTTGACGCGCCGTGCCACGCCTCTGGCATAGGTGCCGAGCCAGCCTTCCACGTAGCGCTCCACCCCGAGGATGCGCGCCATGGCGCGCTCCTTCGCCGAATGCGTGAAGGGCTCGATGGCTCCGGCGTTGTCCCTGGGCCCGAGCATCGCGAAGGCCTGGGTCTTGCCCCGCGTCGAGTGGAGGTCCAGCAGCGCGTCGTGGCGCGCGAGGATCGGGCAAAGCCAGTTCGCGGCGTGATCCTCGAAATCCTTCGGCTCGCTCGTGGGCCTGAGATTGCGATTGAGGTTGCGGTCGCCCGCGCGATCGCCCTTGGCGTAGGCGAGGGGATTGGTCACCGGCACGAAGGTCACCTCGCCCGCGACGATCGGGATCCTTCCGGAATTCATCTCGGCGAGCACGCGCGTGATGGCCTGCGTGCCGCAGGTCTCGTTGCCGTGGACGGCGCCGGTGACCACGAGGCGGGGGCCGGGGGCGAGGCCCTTGAAGTGGACGGACTTGAAGCGCAGCGTCTTGCGGTCGATTTCCTGGGTCATGGCGCGATTCTAATTTGTTTGCTGCACTCGCCGCGAAGCGACGTACGCGCGTAGGATTCCTCCATGCCCCTGAAAACGACTGCCGGGAACCATGGCGAGGCCGCCAAGGGCCGCGGTGCGACGATCAATCCCGAGGGTCGCTTCGAAACGCTCGCGCGCGCCGCCGTCGAGGACGGTTGGTTCCAGGAGCCCGACGAGGACGCATCGCGCCCGAAAACGGTGATCGCCATCGAGCGCGCGAAGAGCGTGATCTCGCGCCATGACTCACCCGACGTCGGATTCTCGCAATCGATCAATCCGTATCGGGGATGCGGCCATGGCTGCGTGTATTGCTTCGCGCGTCCCAGCCACGCCTATCTCGGATTGTCCCCGGGAATCGATTTCGAGACGCGCCTGTCGGCGAAGACCAACGCCGCGGACGTCCTGCGCGAGGAAATCGCGAAGCCTGGGTACCGCTGCGAGCCACTCACCATCGGCGTGAACACCGACGCCTACCAGCCGATCGAGCGCGAATACCGGATTACGCGGGCGATCCTCGAGCTCTGCCATGAAACCGGGCACCCAGTGTCGCTCATCACCAAGTCGGCGCTCATTGAGCGCGACATCGACCTCCTGGCCCCGATGGCGAAGGACAACTTGGTGAGTGCCACGCTCTCGGTCACCACGCTCGACCACGGCATCTCGCGCTACATGGAGCCGCGTACGAGCGCGCCGACCCGCCGGCTGCTCGCGATCAAGCGCCTCGCGGAAGCGGGCATTCCAGTCAATGTGAATGTCGCGCCGGTGATTCCGTTCCTCACCGATTCCGAGCTCGAGCCGATCATGGAAGCTGCCGCGAGGGCCGGCGCGCGCAGCGCGGGTTACGTGCTGGTGCGCCTGCCGTGGGAAGTAAAGGACCTGTTCCGCGCCTGGCTCGAGGAGCGCTTTCCGCTCAAGGCCGCCCATGTGATGTCGCGCATCCATGAGATGCGGGGCGGGCGCGACAACGATCCCAATTTCGGCAGCCGAATGACCGGGCAGGGCTTGTTCGCCCAGCTCCTGGCCCAACGTTTCGAGAAAGCGCGGGTGCGCTTCGGCCTGAACGACGAGCGCGGCTTCGAGATGGATTGCTCGCGCTTTCGGCCGCCCGACCTCCACGGCCAGTCGAGCCTCTTCTAGGGGTGCAACGCGGCTGGCTTCGAGAGGGTCCAACCGCTTATAATTTGGAGCTTTGCCCGGCGCAGGACACAATCCTGAAACCGGGTAACAGAGCACACCCGGACCCCAAAAGGAGTAGCCGAATGTCCGCATTGCCCGTCTCGCTGGAGGACAAGTACACGCTCGCCTCCGGCCGTGTCTATCTCAACGGCACCCAGGCGCTGGTGCGCCTCGCGATGATGCAGCGTGAGCGCGACCTCGCAGCCGGCCTCAACACCGCGGGCTTCATCTCCGGTTATCGCGGCTCCCCCCTGGGCGGCTTCGACCAGGCGCTGTGGAAGGCGAAGAAGCACCTCAAGGAGCACCACATCCACTTCACGCCCGGCGTGAACGAGGAGCTCGCGGCCACGGCCGTCTGGGGCTCGCAGCAGGTCGGCCTCTTCGACGGCGCCAGGTACGACGGCGTCTATGCCATGTGGTATGGCAAGGGTCCGGGCGTCGATCGCAGCGGCGACGTCTTCAAGCATGCCAATGCGGCGGGCACCGCGAAGAACGGCGGCGTGCTGCTGCTGGCCGGCGACGACCACGCCTGCAAATCGTCGACCCTCCCGCACCAGAGCGAGCACGCCTTCGACGCCGCGATGATCCCGGTCCTGTATCCGACCGGCGTGCAGGAGATCATCGACATGGGCCTGCACGGGTTCGCCATGTCGCGCTACTCGGGCTGCTATGTCGCCTTCAAGGTCGTCTCCGAGACGGTCGATTCGTCCGCCTCGATCGTGCTGACGCCCGACAGCCCGAAGATCCTCCTGCCCGAGGACTTCGAGCTGCCCTCCGGCGGCGTGAACATCCGCTGGCCCGACGCCCCGATGGAGCAGGAGCTGCGCCTGCAGCACGACAAGATCTATGCGGCGCTCGCGTATGCACGCGTCAATCGGCTGAACCGCGTGACCGTCGATTCTCCGCGTCCGCGCCTGGGGATCATCGCGTCGGGCAAGAGCTACCTCGACGTGCTGCAGGCGCTCGAGGATCTCGGCATCGACGCGAAACACGCCGCCGAGATCGGCATCCGGCTCTACAAGGTCGGCATGCCCTGGCCGCTCGAGCCGAATGGCCTGCGCGAGTTCGCGCAGGGCCTGGAGGAGATTCTCGTCGTCGAGGAGAAGCGCCAGGTCATCGAATACCAGATGAAGGAGCAGCTCTACAACTGGCGCCACGACGTGCGCCCGCGCGTGATCGGCAAGTACGACGAGCAGGGCGAGTGGGATGTCCATCGCGCCGAATGGCTGCTGCCCGCCGCCGGCGAGCTCACGCCCGCGATGATCGCGCGCGTGATCGCCAGGCGCATCGGCAAGTTCCATACGTCGCCCATCATCGAGGCGCGGCTCAAGTTCATCGAGTCGAAGGAAGCGGAGCTCGCGCGCCCGCGCGCCAAGGTCGCGCGCATCCCGTATTTCTGCTCGGGTTGCCCGCACAACACGTCGACCCGTGTGCCCGAGGGCTCCAAGGCGCTGGCCGGGATCGGCTGCCACTACATGGCGATCTGGATCCGGCCCGAGGAGACGATGACCTTCACCCAGATGGGCGGGGAGGGCGTGCCCTGGATCGGCATCCAGCCGTTCACCGAGACGAAGCACGTGTTCGCGAACCTCGGCGACGGCACCTACTTTCACTCGGGGCTGCTCGCGGTGCGCGCCGCGGCGGCCGCGAATGTGAACATCACCTACAAGATCCTCTTCAACGACGCAGTCGCGATGACCGGCGGGCAGCCGGTCGATGGCGCACTCACCGTCGCGATGGTCACCCGCCAGGTCCTCGCCGAAGGCGTGAGGAAGGTGGTCGTGGTCACCGACGAGCCGGAGAAGTATCGCAACGTGACCGACCTCGCGCCGGGCACCACCGTCCATCATCGCGACGACCTGGATGCCGTGCAGCGCGAGCTGCGCG
Source organism: Pseudomonadota bacterium (assembly GCA_030855025.1). GTDB lineage: Bacteria > Pseudomonadota > Gammaproteobacteria > Burkholderiales > Usitatibacteraceae > Usitatibacter. The sequence goes on along the minus strand of JALYSB010000027.1, from coordinate 965 downwards.
AGATCGAGGGCGTCACCGTGCTCGTCTACGACCAGACCTGCGCCGCCGAGAAGCGCCGCCGCCGCAAGCGCGGCACGTTTCCGGATCCCCAGAAGCGCGTCGTCATCAACGAGCTGGTGTGCGAGGGCTGCGGCGACTGCAGCGTCAAGTCGAATTGCCTGTCGATCGTCCCCGTGGAGACGGAGTTCGGCCGCAAGCGCGCCATCGACCAGAGCTCGTGCAACAAGGACTATTCGTGCGTGAAGGGCTTCTGCCCGAGCTTCGTCACGGTGGAGGGTGGGACGCTTCGCAAGAAGCGCTCTGTGGTCGAGGAGGTGCTGGGCCCGTTGCCGCTGCCGGCGCTGCCTGAGCTCGATCGGGCCTACGGGATCCTGGTCACCGGCATCGGCGGCACCGGCGTGGTCACGATTGGCGCCATCCTCGGGATGGCGGCGCACCTCGAAGGCAAGGGTGCCGCCGTGCTCGACATGGCGGGCCTCGCCCAGAAGGGGGGCTCGGTGTATTCGCACATCCGCATTGCGACGCGCCCCGAGGACATCCATGCGGTGCGCATCGCCGCGGGCGACGCGCGCCTGGTGCTGGGCTGCGACATGATCGTCGCGGCGAGCGACGAGGCGATCGCGAAGATGCAGTCGGGATTCACGCGCGCGGTCATCAATTCCGACGTCGCCCCCACGGGCGAATTCACCAAGGACCCCGACCTGCGGGTTCCCAATCCCGAGATGGCCGATGCGATCCGCGAGGCGTGCGGCCCCGGAGCGACGGACTTCGTCGACGCCACCGAGCTCGCGACGGCACTGATGGGAGACTCGATCGCGACCAACCTGTTCATGGTGGGCTACGCATGGCAGAAGGGACTCATCCCGCTGGGCGAGGGCGCGATCCTGCAGGCGATCGACCTCAACGGCGCGGCGATCGAGTCGAACAAGCGCGCCTTCGAGTGGGGCCGGCGCGCCGCGGTGGAC
>JALYSB010000164.1 GCA_030855025.1 Pseudomonadota bacterium | reverse complement strand
GCCCGCAGATGGCGATCCAGGCGGGATACGAGCGCGCGTTCGGCACCATCCTGGACTCGAACGTGACGACGCTCATCGTCGGCTTGATGCTGCTCGCATTCGGCTCGGGACCGATCCGCGGCTTCGCGGTGGTGCACTGCCTGGGCATCCTCACCTCGATCTTCAGCGCCGTGGTGGTCTCTCGCGGCCTGGTGAACCTGATCTACGGCGGGCGCAAGAAGGTGCAGAAGCTCTCGATCGGCGATACGTCGTGGGGCAAGAAGGGCGACGACAAGAACCCGAAGAAAGTGACCGTGTAGTACACGGTCATCCCCGCGCAGGCGGGGATCCAATCACGACAAGGTAACCATGGAATTCTTCAAGATCCGGCGCACGATCCCCTTCATGCGCCATGCGAAGATCTTCAACATCATCTCGCTGGTGACGTTCCTGATCTCGGTGGCGCTGCTCGCCACGAAGGGCCTGCATTTCTCGATCGAGTTCACCGGCGGCACGGTGATGGAGGTGAGCTATGCCAAGCCCGCGGAGCCCGAGAAGATCCGCGCCGCATTGAACGGCATCGGGCTCACCGACATCTCGGTGCAGAACTTCGGCACCTCGCGCGACGTGCTGATCCGCCTGCCGCTGAAGACCGTGGAGGGCGCGAGCCAGAACGTGGAGATGCAGAAGCAGGCCGACGCCGTCACCCGGGCGCTCAAGGCCTACGATGCCACCGCGCAGATGAAGCGCGTGGAGTTCGTCGGCGGGCAGGTGGGCAAGGAGCTCGCCACCGATGGCGCGCTGGCACTCCTCATGGTCTGCATCGGCATCATGATCTACCTGGCGTTCCGCTTCGAGTGGCGCTTCGCAGTCGCCACCATCATCGCCAACCTGCACGACGTCGTGATCATCCTCGGCTTCTTCGCGCTCTTCCAGTGGGAGTTCTCGCTCCCGGTGCTGGCCGCGATCCTCGCGATCCTCGGCTACTCGGTGAACGAGTCGGTGGTGGTATTCGACCGGGTACGCGAGAACTTCAGGAAGATGCGCCGCGCGGGGGTCGACGAGGTGATGGACGCCTCGATCACCGGCACCATCTCGCGCACCATCATCACCCACGGATGCACGCAGATGATGGTGTTGTCGATCCTCTTCTTCGGGGGGGCGAGCCTGCACTACTTCGCCCTCGCGCTCACCATCGGAATCCTTTTCGGCATCTACTCGTCGGTGCTGGTGGCCGCGCCGCTCGCGAAGTATCTCGGCGCCTCGCGCGAGGATTTCGTCAAGCCCGAGAGGAAGACGGTCGAGCAGCAGATTCCTTAATTTGGACCTGCTCGACATCGTCCTGCACCTCGACGTGCACCTGCTGGAGTGGGTCGAGGCGTATGGCGCCTGGATCTACGCGATCCTCTTCGCGATCATCTTCGCCGAGACCGGATTCGTGGTCACCCCGTTCCTGCCCGGGGACTCGCTGCTCTTCGTCGCGGGGGCGATCGCGGCGACCGGGAGCATGAACGTGCACCTGCTGGCGGTGCTCCTGATCGTGGCGGCAGTTCTCGGCAATTCGATCAACTACGCCATCGGCCGCTGGCTCGGCAAGCGCTTCTTCGTCGACCGCAAGTCCCGCTGGCTCAATCCCAAGCACCTCGAGAGCGCTCGCGCTTTCTACGAGCGCCACGGCGGCAAGGCGGTCGTGCTGTCGCGCTTCCTGCCGATCGTGCGCACCTACATTCCATTCGTGGCCGGCATGGCGGCCATGGACGCGCGGCGCTACACGGCGTACAACGTGGCCGGCGGCGTGCTGTGGGTGGCATCGCTGCTCTACGCCGGATTTTTCTTCGGCAACATCCCGTGGGTAAAGGGCAACCTCACCGCGATCATTATCGGCATCATCGTGGTGAGCCTGCTGCCCCTGGTGTACGCCTACGTGAAAAGCCGCCTCGCGCGGCCCAAGCCCTGAGATGCCCCCTTACGACGCCCACGTCTTCGACATCACCCGCGTGATCCAGCTCGCGATCGCACCGGTGTTCATGCTCACCGCGGTCGCCTCGATCATCAACGCGCTGCTGGGACGGCTCGCCCGCGCCGTCGACCGCCGCCGCGTGGTCGAAGGCATGCTCGATGCCCCCGAAGGGACCAGCAGTCCCGCGAGGTGGAGCTGAGGCTCCTGGCGCGCCGCATCCAGCTGGTGCTCTGGGCGATCGGCTTCGCGGTTCTCTCGGCGTTGCTGGTGTGCCTGCTGATCGGCACCGCGTTCATGGGCGCCTATGCCTCGCTCGACCTCACTCGGACGGTCGCGATCCTCTTCATCGCGTCGGTGTCCGCGCTCACCGGCTGCCTGCTGCTCTTCATGCGGGAGGTATTCCTCGCGGCACTCTCGGTGAACCACAACGTGCGCACTAGGCGGGGCGCGTAGCCCTCAGGTACGCGACCGCGGCCGCGAAGTATCCGGTCGACAACAGCGCTTCCATGAAAGCGAGCCGCGCCGAGAGTCCCACGTCGGTGTAGGTGCGCGTGGCCCCTTCGGCGGCATACAGGCAGATCAGCAGCGTGCTCCATTGGTAGGTGTAGCGGCGCCCGCGCAGCACGCCGAAAAGGGGGGCCATCAGCGGGAGCGCCTTCAGCACCAGCCAGGAGCCCCCGGGCTTCAACGGGGCGAGGAAGAGTTCCCACGCGAGGGCGAGGAGGATGAGCGCGATGAGGCAGGCGCAAGCCGCCAGCCACGCCCTGCGGGAGGCTGGATCCCCGCCTGCGCGGGGATGACGGCCTTCGTCGTCCGCCGGACGACTCAAGCCGTCAGCTTCTTGGCGATCGTCGCCAGGCGCTTGCCGAGCGCAAACGCAAGGCGCGACTCCTCGGCGGCGATCGGGCGATCGTTGGCGGTGCCGGAGACGTGGGTCGCGCCGTAGGGTGTGCCCCCCGAGCGCGTGGTGTTGAGGTCGGGTTCGGTATAGGGCAGCCCCACGATCACCATCCCGTGGTGCAGGAGCGGCAGCATCATCGCGAGCAGCGTCGCCTCCTGCCCGCCGTGCATCGTCGCGGTCGACGTGAACACCGCCGCCGGCTTGCCCGCGAGCGTGCCGCGGCTCCACTCGGGGCCCAGGCCGTCGATGAAATACTTGAGCGGTGCGGCCATGTTGCCGAAACGCGTGGGGGAGCCCAGTGCGATCGCTGCGCATTCCTGGAGGTCGCGGGCCTCGACGTACGGCGGGCCTTCGGCGGGAACCGCGGGGAGCGGCTTTTCGACGACGGTCGCGACCTTGGGCACGGTGCGCACGCGAGCGCGCATTCCCTCCACGCTATCGATGCCGCGTGCCACCGATTGCGCGAGCGAAGCCACCGAGCCGGTGGCGCTGTAGTAGAGGACGAGGACGTCGGGCATGTTGCTACTATCATAGCCGTGCTCGGCAAGCTCCTCGGATTCCTCGCCTTCCTGCGCTACATCGTGCGCCGCTGGACCGACGACCGCTGCCCGCAGATCGCGGGCAGCCTCGCGTTCACCACGCTCCTCGCGCTGGTGCCGATCTTCGCCATCGCGGTATCGCTGCTTTCGCGCGCGCCGTTCTTCGAGGAAGTGATGGTGCAGATCAAGATCTTCCTCCTCATGAACCTCATGCCCGATATCGCGGGCCGCATCATCACCGTCTACATGGCGGAGTTCTCGGCCAACGCCGCGCGCCTCACCGTCCTGGGGGTGGCGATCCTCTTCGTGACCGCCGTGGCCCTCATGCTGACCATCGATCGCTCGATCAATGCGATCTGGCGTACGCGCCGCTCGCGACCGGTCTGGATCTCGATCATCGCCTACGTGGCGTTGCTCTCGGTGGGGCCGATCCTGATCGGCGCGAGCGTCTCGATCACCACATATCTCCTGTCGATGCCGGCGCGCTGGGCCAACGTGCCCGCTCCGGCGCACTCGTTCCTGCTCCAGGCGATCCCGACCGCAGTGAGCACGGTCGCGTTTTTCCTGATCTACCGGCTGGTCCCGCACCGTCGCGTGCCGTGGGTGCACGCGCTCACCGGCGGCCTGATCGCCGCGGTGATGTTCGAGATCGCGAAGGAGGCGCTCGGCTTCTACGTGGCGCACGTGCCGACCTACAGCGTGGTGTACGGCGCCTTCGCCGCGGTCCCGTTTTTCCTGCTGTGGGTCTACGTGTCGTGGCTGATCGTGCTATTCGGCGCGGAGGTTGCCGCTGCGCTGGGGGAATGGCCGGCGAAGAACCTGGCCGCCGAGGCCGCGCAAGGGCCGAGCGCCGCGAAGGAGGACGATGACGTGCCGGCGCCCGCGCTCAGGAAGGCGAAACGTGGAAAAGCTCGAAGCGCCCGGTCTTCTCGATGAGGCTGGTGGCACGCACCGACGCCACGTTGCCCTCATGATCGAGCTCGAACTCCCGCAAGTCCGAGAACGTATTCGGCGGCGTGAGGAGCGAGTCGGGCTCATCCGATTGGTCGCCGAACGCGAGCCATAGCCCGAGCTTGGCCTGCGGCGCGGACGTGATCGTCGGTTGCACCCACACCGGCCGCGCCATGGTGCCGAGGAACTGGATGCCGAATTCCATCCCGCCCTCGTCGAACATCGTGATCCAGCGCGCGACCCCGATCGTCCAGCGCGAGCGGTTCATGAGCTTCACGCCCACGACCTCGCCCACGCCGATCGGCTGCTGGGTCGCGCCCATGCGGCGCACCTTGAGCCCGCCGGTGCTTTCGTTGACCACATCCCACTCGAAGACCGGGATCGGCTGCGAGGCGTCATCGGTCGGCAGCGCCATCAACGGCATGGTGATGCCCTTGCGCAGCGCCTCGGCCTCGGCGTGGGGATCGACCTTGGGTTCGAACGAGACAAAATGCCCGACGGCCTTCAGCCCCACGCAGATCGCCACCGTGCTCTGCGTCGCGTTGCGTTTCTGGGCGCGCATCGGGGGATCGCCCCAGAGCGTGATGAGGCGGGAGAGGAAGGCCAGGCCGTCGGGGCCCATCGCCTTGCTCATGGTGGCCGATACGTTGCCGGTCTCGGCGGCCTGCTTCTTGGCGCGCAGCTTGTCGACGATCGGATTCGCATCGAGAAGCCGCCAGTTGGGGCCGCCAGCGTCGTCGTTGGCCGAGAGCGCCGGCTTGGGCGGCTTGTCGGTATCGCATGGCACGATGAAGTGCCCGCCGGCGCGCGTGGCGGGACGCTCGCGCCCGAGGGTCACCGAGCCGCGATAGGCGCGGGCCTGCGTGAGGATCTTGTCGGTCTCGCCCTGCATCAGGCGATAGGGGTCGGTGAGCGAGAGGAGCAGCGCCTCGCAATAGATGTCGAACACCGTCGACTTGGTCTCGGCATCGACGATCTCCTTCGCAACGCCTTCCTGCTCGGCGTGCACGTAGAGCTGGTTCAGGTCGCGCCAGACGCCGGCGGGGATCGGCGTATACGATTTGTAGCTCGCTCGCAGTCCCGCGGCCAGGTACTCCATCGCGCGGGCAATGAGGATCGGCAGCTGCTTTTTCGAGCCGAACCCCAGGAGCTTGCCGCCCCTTTCGACCAGCGCGATCTTGAATCCGGTGGCAAGCTCGGCGGAGAGGTCGCGCGCGAGGATGAGCGCCTCCCGGGCCCGGGGCCCGAGAGGGAGCGTGGACTTGCTGTAGATCGCGTCGAGTTCCTCGAGGGCGACGGCGGCGATGGGGCGATAGACCTCGAGGATCTGCAGGCGGGTATCGACGTCCAGCTTGGCCCGGTTCAAGCCGGCCAAGTGGGCGCAGAGCTTGCGGCTCGCATCCAGGCTCTGCGCGAGCGGCAAGGCCTCGATCCAGGCCTTGACCTGCTTGGGCCGGATCTCGAGATCCTTGGGAGGGGCTACGCGTTCGGCGGGGAAGGTCAGGGCGAGCGGCATGGCGGACTTTTCAAGTAAGCTTCAGGTGGAGGATAGCCGAGGAAATTGCTTTTGAAAACCAATCTGTTATTGCGCCTGTCGCGCTCCTTTGCGATGGCGTTCGCGATGCTTGCGGCAGCGCCTGCAGGAGCGTTCGATCTCACCGACACCCAGGGGCGGCGCCATCGCCTCGCCGACTACCAGGGCCGCTGGGTCGTGTTGAATTTCTGGGCCACGTGGTGCGTGCCGTGCATCCAGGAAATTCCCGAAATCGCCGCTTTCCAGACGCACAATCCGCGGGTCGTCGTGATCGGTGTCGCGATGGATGCCGAGAACACCGCCAAGGTGAAGCAATTCGCGCGGAAGACCGGGCACGATTACCCCCTGGTGCTCGCCGACGCGAGCGTGGAGAAGCAACTGGGCGAGCCACGCGCGCTTCCCACGACGCGCATCTTCGACCCGGCCGGCAAGGTGACCTACGACCGCGTCGGGCGAGTGAGCCGGAAATTCCTCGAGGAAGCCACGCGCACCTCCCCGCCCGCGAAGGCCTGAGCGCCGAGCGCCCAGCGGGTGCGAAACGCCTGCTGCACGCGGTTCGGATATTCGGCTTGGCCGAGGCTGCCGTTGTACCGCCCGAGCGCATTGGCCACGTTGCCGCGTTCCCGGTCCAGGTAGTGGCGCAGGATCGTGCAGCCGTAGCGCAGGTTCACGCGATCCTGGAACAGGTTGTGTCCCGAATCCCCGATCTCGCGCACCCAGAAAGGCATCACCTGCATGAAGCCGCGCGCGCCGGCCTTGGAAACGGCGTACTTGCGGAAGCGGCTCTCGACGTCGATCACCGCGAGGACCAGGTGGGGATCGAGCCCGGCTCGCAGCGACTCGTAGCGCACCAGGGCCAGGAACTCGCGCGCGGCCGCTTCGTCGGGAAAACGGCCGGCGACGCTGCGCGTCATCGCCCGCACCCACGCGCGCGTATCGAGATCCTTGGTATCGACGCTCGAGCGGTCGTTGACCGCGCTCGCGAGCGTGGCGCGAACCGACGCCGACAACACCTCGTACTGCTGCGCCCCCGCGAACGCCTGGAGGGATAGAAGCCCGGCCACCGCCAAATTCAAAACTCGGAACGCCGATGCGTACATCGGCGTCAGGTTTGGGACGCGGGCGCGAGCTTGCCTCGCACAAAGGCGGCGGCCGAGGCCGCCGGCACCTTGGTCGCAGCGACGTCGCGGCGGTGCTGGTACTCGACCTGGCCCTCCTTCAGTCCGCGGTCGCCCACCACCACGCGGTGAGGAATGCCGATGAGCTCCTGGTCGGCCAGCAGCACGCCGGGGCGCTCGTCGCGGTCGTCGAGCAACACGTCGACGCCCGCCGCGGTGAGCTCGTCGTAGAGCTTGT
>JALYSB010000286.1 GCA_030855025.1 Pseudomonadota bacterium | reverse complement strand
GGGCGAGCATGCCTTCGGCCTTGAAGATCTCCATCGACGAGGCGGCCACGCCCATGATCACGTCGGCCTGGGGATTGGCTTTTTCCGCCAGCACCTTGGCCGTGATCACGCCGGTCGAGTCGCGAACGAACTTGAGGTCGATGTTCGGGTTGGTCTTCTGGAAAGACTCCGTATAGGCCTTGAGCTGGTCGGTCTCGAGCGCCGTGTAGACCAACAGCTCGGTTTTCTGTGCGAATACGCTGCTCGAAACAAGCGCGAGCGCGGCGGCTGTGGCGGCGCAAAGCGTCCGGCGGAAGGCGGGGTTCATGGCGAAGCTCTCCTAGTCTTGGTTGTCTAGCGGCAGGGGTGCGGCGTCCCCATTATCACGGCAATGCCGCCTTCTTGCGAGTGCGCGCCGGGCGCTGCTCCTCCTGCAGGTCGGCGACGATCTCCAGGAACGCCTTCACCAGGCGGGCGCCGCGGCGCTCCTCCAGGCAGACCACGTGCGCGTGGGTGTGCATCTCGGCGTCGCTCACGCGCACCATGCGGATCGCGGGGTTCGGGATGTACTCCTTCTCGGAGACTATCCCGACGCCCACGCCCATGATGACGGCCTCGCGTATCGCCTCGCGGCTGCCGATCTCCATCAGGACCCGCGGCACTATTCCGGCCTTCGCGAGCGCGTCGTCCAGCGCCTTGCGGGTGGTCGAGCCCTCCTCGCGCAGGATGAGCCCCTCGCCCGCCAGCTCGGCGATGCGGATCGATTTGCGCGCGGCGAAGCGGTGGCGGCGGTGGACGAAGGCCACCACCGGGTGGCGCCGGTAGGGCACGAAATGGAAGCGCGGGTCGTCGGTGAAATGGGCGAGCACGGCGACGTCGGTGCGGTAATGGACGAGCGTCTCGAGCATCTCCTCGGAATTGCCGACGCGCACCGACACCTGCAGTCCGGGAAAGCGCTGGTTGAAGCGCGCCAGCATTTCGGTCACGTGAAATGGCCCGACCGCGCCCACCCGCAGGTGGCCCGACCTGATCTCCCCCGAATCCTCGAGCAAATGGACCATCTCGCTCTCGAGGGCGAAGATCTTCTGCGCGGCCTCGAAAAGCTGCTCGCCGAGCGGGGTGAGGGTCACCTTGTGGCCGCGGCGGTAGAAGAGCTCCGCGCCGTAGGTCTCCTCGAGGAAACGCACCTGGGTCGTGACCGTCGGCTGGCTGATGTGCAGCAGCTTCGCCCCGCCGGTGAATCCCCCGGCGCGCGCGACGGCGTGGAACGATCGCAGCTGGGTGAGTCGCATGGGTTCGGGCCTCCTTGGGGGACCGAGAATAGCTTTTCTGAATACATAACTGCAAATAAAGCTATTGGATCAATAGTTGTCCGGCAGGGCAACCTCCCTGCACCGGTCGCCAGAACCGGATGAGAGGAGAGATTCGACTTGTCACGCCGCTACCACAATCCGGTCGCGATCCGCTTTGGCCCGGGATCGCTCGCGGAGCTTCCCGAGGTGCTTGCGGGCCGGCGTGCCGCCCTGGTGACATTCCCTGAAGCCGAGGCGCTCGGACTCGTCGGGCGCATCCGGGAAATCCTCGGCGCCGCACTCGCAGGCGTCGTGGACCGAATCGAGCCGAACCCCGACGTGAGCTTCCTCGCCGCGATGTACGAGCGCTTCTGGCGCGAGCACGCGGAGGTTCCGGCAATCGTCGCCGTGGGCGGCGGCAGCGCCATCGACACCGCCAAGGCGCTGATGGTCGGCACGGAAAGCGGTCGCTTCGACGACCTCATCGCCCGGCTCGCCGCCGGCAAGCCATTCAAGCCGCATCGCACCAAGGCGCTGATCGCGGTGCCGACCACCGCGGGCACCGGCAGCGAGGTTACGCCCTGGGCCACGATCTGGGACCGGGCCGCCGGGAAGAAGCATTCGCTGCACCTGCCCGAGACCTGGCCCGAGGCCGCCGTGGTCGACCCCGACCTGATGCTCACGCTGCCCGCGTCGATCACGGTGCAGAGCGGCCTCGATGCCCTCTCCCACGCGCTCGAAGCCATCTGGAACGTGAACGCCAACCCGCTCTCCGACACGCACGCGGTGGCGGCGGCGCGCGAGGTGATGGCCACGCTACCCGCGCTGCTGAAAGACCTCCGCAATCGCGAGCTGCGCACGCGCATGGCGCGCGCCGCGCTCGAAGCCGGGATGGCTTTCTCCAACACCAAGACGGCGCTGGCCCACTCCATCTCCTACGAGA
>JALYSB010000163.1 GCA_030855025.1 Pseudomonadota bacterium | reverse complement strand
TCCATGGCGTGTTCCTCGACGTGCTCGAGATCGGCGTGCTGATCACCGGCGACTCCTCGATCGGCAAGAGCGAGCTCGCCCTCGAGCTGATATCGCGCGGCCACGGCCTCGTGGCCGACGACGTGGTGGAGCTGCAGCAGATCGGTCCCGAGACGATCCAGGGCCGCTGCCCGCCGCTCCTGCGCGACTTCCTCGAGGTGCGTGGCCTGGGCGTGCTCAACATCCGCTCGATCTTCGGCGAGACCGCGGTCAGGCCGCGCAAGGTGCTGCGCCTGATGGTGCACCTCGACATGCCGGTGGGCGGTCTCGAGCCGAAGGACCGCCTCGCCTCGCGCTCCGGGACCCAGGACATCCTCGGCGTCGAGATCCCGACGGTGACGCTCGCCGTCGCCCCGGGGCGCAACCTCGCGGTGCTGGTGGAGGCGGCGGTGCGCAACCACATCCTGCTCACGCGCGGCGTGGATTCGACGCGGGAGTTCATCGAGCGCCAGGAGGCCGCGATGCGCGCCGATGCGGCCGGCCGCGACGGGGCCGCCGACTGATGCAGCTGGTGCTCCTGTCGGGCGTGTCGGGATCGGGCAAGAGCGTGGCTCTCAAGGCGCTCGAGGACGCGGGCTATTTCTGCGTCGACAACCTGCCCGCCGACCTGATCGCCCCGCTCGCCGAATACTCGCTGTCGCGCGGGGAGCCGAAGGTCGCGATCAGCGCCGATGCGCGCAGCCGCGAAAGCCTGGGGAGCCTGCCGGGCATCGTCGAGAAGCTGCGCGCGCGCGGCACCGACGTGCGTGTGATCTTCCTCGACTCGAGCGACGAGAGCCTGGTGCGGCGCTTTTCCGAGTCGCGCCGCCCGCACCCGCTGGCACGCTCCGGCAGGGAGCTGCGCGACGCGATCGCGGAAGAAAGGAGCGTGCTCGCCTGGCTCTCGGAGATCGGGCAGCGCATCGACACCAGCATGCTCACCCCGGGGCAGCTGCGCCAGTGGATCCAGGACCTGGTGGTCGCGGACGGCACGCGCATGAACCTCGTCTTCGAGTCCTTCGGCTTCAAGTCCGGGCCGCCCCTGGACGCCGACTTCGTCTTCGACGCGCGCTGCGTCCTGCCCAACCCGCACTACGATCCGCAGCTGCGCCACCTCACCGGGCATGACGCCGAGGTGGTGGCCTTTCTCGAGCGCGAGACCCAGGCGGGGCTCCTGGTCGAGGACATCCAGCGCTTCCTGCAGCGGTGGCTGCCGCGCTTCATCCTCGACCAGCGCGCGTCCCTCACCGTCGCGATCGGCTGCACCGGCGGGCGCCATCGCTCGGTCTACATCGCCGACCAGCTCGCCGAGCGCTTCGGCTCCGAATACCAGGTGGTGGTGCGCCACCGCGATCTGAAATCGTAGGCGGGGCGCGAGGCACACGGGGCGCGAGATTGCTGCTACTCAAACTGTTTTCCGCGGGACGCAGCCGCGAGACCGTCCCGATCTTCCCGCTGCAGACGGTGTTGTACCCCGGAGCGCTGCTGCCGCTGAAGATCTTCGAGGTGCGCTACATGGACATGGCCCGCGCATGCCTCAAGGACGGGCGCCCCTTCGGCATCTGCCTCATCAAGGAAGGCCTCGAGGTGGGGCTGCCTGCGATCCCCGAGCCTATCGGCTGCCTCGCGCGCATCGCCGAGTGCGACATGGAGGAGCTCGGAATCCTCAAGGTGAAGGCCGAAGGCGTCGAGCGCTTCCGCATCGTCTCGAGCGAGGTCAGCAAGGCGGGGCTCATCGTGGGCGAGATCGAGAAGTACGAGCCGGAGACGCTCGCTGGCGACGCCGCCGGGCTCGCCGAGTGCGTGGAGTTCCTGCGCAAGGTGATCGCCGGCATTGGCGCCCAGCGCTTCGCCGGGCCCTTCGAATTCGGGGACGCGAGCTGGGTGGGGTTTCGCTTGGCGGAGATCCTGCCGCTGAGGACCGATGTGAAGCAGAAATTGCTCGAGCTCACCGATCCTGGGCTGCGCGTGGCAGTCCTGCACCGGTTCCTGCGCCAGCAGCAACTGATCTGAGGAGCACGCGCACCGGTGCGGGGAGCGCGGCTCCCGCAAGGTCGGACAGCGCGAGCCATGTGGCGCAGCGGTCGGCTGCGAGCGTCGTGCCGCGACGCGGGGTGATGCGCCACGGGACGACGTCGAGCGTGAAGTGCGTGAAAGCGTGCGCGAAGGGCGCGAGCGGCTGGACGTCGGCCGCTTCGATCCCCCATTGCTGCGCGAGCGCCGCGGCCGGGGACTGCGCGCAATCGGCTTCGGGCAACGACCAGAGGCCTCCCCAGATCCCCGCGGGCGGGCGTTTCTCGAGCAGCACCTCGCCGCGCGAGACCACCACCAGCATCGCGATGCGCCTGCGTTTGGGAGCGGGCCTGGCGCGTTTGCCGGGCAGCTCGTCCACGCGCTCCTCGATGCGGGCGATGCAATCCGCGGCAACGGGACACAGCAGGCACGCCGGGCGGCGCGGCGCGCAAATGTCCGCGCCAAGATCCATCATTGCTTGCGTGTAGGCCTCGATGCCCGAATCGGGCAGGCGAGCCTCGGCTTCTTCCCACAGGCGCGACACGACCGCGGTCGCTGACGGGTCGCCCGCGATGCCCGCGTGGCGCGCGATCACGCGCCTCACGTTGCCGTCGAGGATCGCGCGCCGCTCACCCGAAGCGAAGGCTGCGATCGCTCCGGCAGTCGAGCGTCCGATGCCGGGCAAGCTCGACAGGGCGTCGAAATCCGCGGGAAACCGGCCGCCAAAGCGGCCCACGACCTCGCGGGCCGCGCGGTGCAGGTTGCGCGCACGTGCGTAATAGCCCAGGCCGCTCCAGAGCGCGAGCACGTCGTCCTCGGGCGCCGCCGCCAAGGTGCCCACATCGGGGAAACGCTCGAGGAAGCGCGCGTAGTACGGCACCACCGTGGCCACCTGGGTCTGCTGCAGCATGACCTCGGAGAGCCAGATCCGGTACGCGTCGCGCGTGCCTTGCCACGGCAACCCGTGGCGGCCGTGGCTTAGCTGCCAGCGCACCACGCGTTCGGCGAAGTCCATGCCGCAGTGTAACTGCGGGTAGACCGCGGCCGAGCGCGCCTGACGCTAGTGGCGTTCGGAGGCCGGCGGTGACTGCACCATCATGGCCAGGTCCTGGTTGCCGGTGGCCCGAGCCAGGAGTGCGCCGCCGACCGTGCAGAGGACGAAGCCCTTCACTCCTCCCTTGAGATAACCCGCGGCCGCAAGCCCGGCACCGCAGGCTCCCCCGATGGCGCGCTGCGCCGGGGACCAGTGTGGACGGCCCCACGCGGCGAAGGCGTCGCGCGCGACCTCGGCCAGGGCGGGGGCGCCGGACTGGAGGGCGCCCCGGGTCTCGACCAGGAGCCCATGGGCGCGGTTGGTCGCGTCGCGCGCGATCACCCCCTTGGTGTGCTCGATCCGCCGCCGCGCCGCATCGATCTGGTTGCGGACGTCGGTACGGCGCTTGCGGCCGGCCTGCGGGTCGCCGAAGAACATCATGGCTGCGCCCAGGCCGAGGAAAAGGAGTCGTGACATTTGAACCTCCGGAAATCGTGACATCCGGTACGACCGGGCGGCACGGCCGGGGTTCGCAAAATAGTGCCCGAGGGGCGAGACGGGCGGCTGGAGCGGGTGAAGGGAATCGAACCCTCGTCGTAAGCTTGGGAAGCTTCTGCTCTGCCATTGAGCTACACCCGCGATTCGCAAGGCATTTTACCGCGGCCGGCCGCGGTTGGCGCCATCCGGTGGCGATTCGTCGCAAAGGGCCGTCCGGTTGCGGCCACCCGAATTAACATGGCGCAACCATGAGCTCCCCCCCCTGCCCCCCCGCCACCTCCGGCATCGACAACTTCCACCCGCTGGAGGTGATCCCGTATTTCCGGCGCTGGAAGCACGGAATGGTGCGCGACCTGCTCTACACCTTGATCTGGAACTGCGTGCTGGGGCTCGCTTTCTGGGCGATCGGGGGCATGTTCCGGCCGCAGAACACCACGCTCGCGGGCCTGCTGATGAGCCTCATCATGGCCAACAGCGTGGGCTACACGCTGCACGGCATCTTCCTTGTGAGCGCCCGCCTCGGGCTTGACACCTGGGCGCGAGGCTTCGGATATGTGGCCACCGCTGCTTACTACACCCTGGTCAGCACGCTCGGGGTGTTCCTCGGGTTCGCCATCGTGGCGCTCGCTTTCGAGGAGGGCTCCCTCGCATGGATGCTGCAGCCGCGATGGATCGCCTCGCTGGCGGTGTCGAGCGCGATCATCTCGATCATGATCGCGATGATCTACTTCGCGCGCGAGAAGCACGCGCGCGCCGAGGCCGAGCTCCAGCGCGAGCGGGTGCGCGTCGAGCGCGTCGAGCGCGACGCTGCGCTCGCCAATCTGCGCGCCCTGCAGGCGCAGATCGAACCGCATTTCCTGTTCAACACTCTCGCCAACGTGGCGAGCCTGGTGGACCCCGATCCGGCGATGGCCAAGCGCATGCTCGAGAGCTTCATCCGCTTCCTGCGCGCCTCCCTTGCCGCCACGCGCCTCGACAGCACCACCCTCGGCGACGAGGCCGGACTGATCGCCTCGTACCTGCAGGTCCTGCAGGTGCGCATGGGCGGGCGGCTCACCTTCCGCATCGAGGTGGATCCGGCGCTCGCGGCCTTCGAGCTCGCGCCGATGCTGCTGCAGCCGGTCGTCGAGAATGCGATCCGCCATGGGCTCGAGCCCAAGGTCGAGGGCGGCGAGGTTACGTTCCGCGCGCGGCGCGAGGGCGCCCAGGTCGTGATCGAGATCGCCGACACCGGGGTGGGTTTCGCGTCAACCACCCGCGGCGGCGTGGGCCTCGCCAACCTGCGGGACCGGCTGAAACTGCTCTACAGCGGCGGCGCCTCGATGCACGTCGGCGAGAACTCGCCCTCGGGCGCGCGCGTCACCGTGAGGCTGCCGGCGTGACCACTGCGCTCATCGCCGACGACGAGGCGCACCTTGCCGAGCATCTGCGCGTGCGGCTTGCCCATGTCTGGCCCGCGCTTGAGGTGCTGCCGCTCACCGCCAATGGCTTGGAGGCGTTGCGTGCCATCAACGAGCACGCCCCCGAGATCGCATTCCTCGACATCCGCATGCCGGGGCTCACCGGCCTGGAGCTCGCCGGGCGCATCGACACCCGCACGCACGTGGTGTTCGTGACCGCGTTCGACCAGTACGCCGTCGAGGCTTTCGATCGCGATGCCGTCGACTATCTGCTGAAGCCCGTGACGGACGAGCGCCTATCCAAGGCGATCGAGCGGCTGCAGCGCAAGTTGGCGGCCGCGGAGCCGCCGCCCGCGCTCGACGCCGTGCTCGCGCGCCTGGCGCGCGCACTCCCCGGGGCCGCTGCCGGCAAGCTGCGCTGGGTCAGGGCGCTGAAAGGTGAAGTGGTGCAGCAGATCGCGATCGACGACGTCCTCTACTTCCAGGCGTCCGACAAGTACACCTGCGTGATGACGCGCGAGGGCGAATCGCTGATCCGCACGCCGCTGGCGGATCTGGCCCCCCAGCTCGATGCCGACACCTTCTGCCAGATCCATCGCAGCACGCTGATCAACATGAACGCGGTTGCCTCGACGCGCCGCGACCTTGGCGGGCGCGTGTTCGTCCGGCTGAGGGACGGCACCACCGAGCTGCCGGTAAGCCGCGCGTACGCGCACCTGTTCAAGCAGATGTAAGATTCCAGGCATGTCAGCGCCCATCCGCATCACGTTGAACGGGGCGCCCCGGGAATTTCCCGCCCCGCTCACTTTCGCGCAGCTGCTCCAGGAATTGGCGCTGGCAGGACGGCGGCTGGCCATCGAATGCAATGGCCAGATCGTGCCGCGGAGCACCTTTGGCGAGTCGCGCCTGGTGGACGGCGACCGCATCGAAGTGGTGATCGCGGTGGGAGGCGGCTGATGGAGGGCAAGCTGGTCGTCGCCGGCAAGGCCTACGGCTCGCGCCTGCTGGTGGGCACCGGCAAGTACCGCGATTTCGACGAAACGCGCCGCGCCATCGAGGCGAGCGGCGCCGAGATCGTGACGGTCGCGATCCGCCGCACCAACATTGGCCAGAACGCCGCCGAGCCGAGCCTCCTCGACGTGCTGCCGCCGTCGCGCTTCACCATCCTGCCCAATACGGCCGGGTGCTACACCTCGCAGGACGCGGTGCGCACGCTGCGGCTCGCGCGCGAGCTGCTCGACGGGCATTCGCTCGTGAAGCTGGAAGTCCTGGGAGACGCGCAGTCGCTCTACCCGAACATGCCGGAAACGCTCGATGCCGCGAGGACGCTCGTGGCTGAGGGCTTCGAGGTCATGGCGTATTGCAGCGACGACCCGATCCTCGCCCGGCAGCTCGAGGATCTCGGATGCGTGGCGGTGATGCCGCTCGCGTCGCTCATCGGCTCGGGGATGGGGATCATCAATCCGTGGAACCTGCAGATCATCATCGACCGGGTGAAGGTGCCGGTGCTGGTGGACGCGGGCATCGGCACCGCCTCCGATGCGGCCATCGCGATGGAGCTGGGGTGCGACGGGGTGCTGATGAATACCGCCATTGCGAAGGCGCGCGACCCGGTGCGCATGGCCGGTGCAATGCGGCTCGCCGTGGAAGCCGGCCGCGAGGCGTTTCTCGCCGGCAGGATGGCGAAGAAGCCCTACGAGGCAGCGCCGAGCTCGCCCGAATCCGGGCTGATCCAGAAAACCGGCTAGAAGCGCCAGCTCACCCCGACGGAGAACTGGTCCGCGGCGTCGGCCTCGGTCGCGAGCGGCGAGCCCAGCGGCGCGTTGCGCTCGAGCTCGGCGCGGATGCCGAGGGACTTGGTAAAGTCGTAGCGCATTCCCATGCCATAGCGCCAGCGCGTGCCGCGCGCAATCCCTTCGGCCGGCAGCAGCGCGGTCGAGCCGGAGCCGAAGCCGCCACGCGCCTCACCGCGATAGGCGCCCAACCGGCCGTAGAGCGAGAAGCGCCACAACGGCAGCATCGCGATCGTATCGACACCGAAGCCGGTGCTGCGGAACGCGGAGGCGAGGCTGCTGGGGGTTGCGAACAGCTCGGGCCCGGCGGGCTTGAAGTCCACGTACTCGCCCTCCAAGGCGAAGTAGCGCGAATACTTGTAACCGAGCTTCAGTCGATAGCCGTTGTCGCCGGCCGGCAGGGCGGTAACCGACGGTGTTCCGATGGCGAACGAATAGATTCCGGGCGGGGTGAGGCTCGATTGCGGCGGCTTCAACGTGCCGAGGTAGTCCTCGGCGAGCGATAGGCCGGGAATCAGTGCGAGCGCCAGTGCGAAGAGCGACC
>JALYSB010000026.1 GCA_030855025.1 Pseudomonadota bacterium | reverse complement strand
GCCCGCAGCAGGTGGAGTTCGCGCAGGCGGTGCTGGGGGCGATCGAGACCGCCGGGGTGCTGATTGCCGAGGCGGGCACCGGCACCGGCAAGACCTTCGCCTATCTCGCGCCCGCGCTGCTCGCCGGCGGGCGCGTCATCGTCTCGACCGGCACCAAGAACCTGCAGGACCAGCTGTTCCATCGCGACTTGCCGCGCGTGCGCAATGCGCTCGGGCTCCCGGTGGACACCGCGCTCCTCAAGGGGCGCGCCAACTACGTGTGCCTGCACCACCTCGAGAGTGCCACGCAGCAGGGCACGTTCGCGGCGCGCGAGGACGTGGCCCACATCCACAAGATAAAGAGCTTCGCTGCGCGCACCATGACTGGCGACAAGAGCGAGTGCGCCGACGTGCCGGAGTCGTCGCCCGCCTGGACGCAGGCCACCTCCACGCGCGAGAACTGCCTCGGCTCGGCGTGCGGGTATTACCAGGAGTGCTTCGTGATGAAGGCACGCAAGCGCGCCTCCGAGGCCGACCTCATCGTCGTGAACCACCATCTCTTCTTTGCCGACGTGGCGCTGCGCGACGAGGGCGCGGCGGATCTCCTCCCCGCCGCCAACACGGTGATCTTCGACGAGGCGCACCACCTGCCGGACCTGGCGCGGCTCTTCTTCGGGCAATCCGTGTCGACGACGCAATTGGTGGAGCTGGCGCGCGATACGCGGCTGGCGGAGGCGCAGCATGCGCGCGAGAGCACGGCGCTCGGCGACGCGGCGGCGACCGTGGAGCGCGCTGCGCGCGACTTGCGCCTTGCCCTGGGCAATGCATCCGGGCGTACCGCGCTCGCGGCGATCCGCGACCGCAAGGGCTTCGACGGCGCCCTCGACGCGCTCGCCGTGGAGCTGGCCGCCCTCGTCGAAAAGCTGCAGGCGCAGGAGGAGCGCGCCGAGGAGATCCGCAACTGCCGGGTGCGGGCGAGCGAGTGCCTGGCGCGAATCTCCGAGTGGCGCGAGGCCGATGCCCGCCCGCGCGAGGAAAATGCCTACGGCGAGCCGAAGGGCGCCGACGTGGTGCGCTGGATCGAGGCGTACGCGCAGTCGGCCGTGCTCTACGTGACCCCGCTCGACGTGGCGCGGATCTTCCACGAGCAGATGCAGGGCGCCGGCCGCGCGTGGATCTTCACCTCGGCCACGCTCGCGGTGAACGGCGATTTCTCGCACTTCCAGAAGGAGATGGGGCTTGCAGCCGCGCAGACGCGCAGTTGGCCGAGCCCTTTCGACTTCGATCGCCAGGCGCTGCTCTACGTGCCCGAGGGGCTGCCGGACCCGAATACCGAGGGATATGTCGAGGCGGTGATCGACGCCGCCTGGCCGGTGGTGCGCGCAAGCGGCGGGCACGCCTTCCTGCTGTTCACGAGCCTGCGCGCGATGGACCGCGGCTTCGACCGGCTCGCGGCCAAGCTCAAGGCCGAGGGCCTCGACTGGCCGCTATTGCTGCAGGGGACGGGATCGAAGAACGAGCTGCTGGAGCGTTTCCGGCGCTCGCCCCACGCGGTGCTCGTGGCCTCGCAGTCGTTCTGGGAGGGCGTCGATGTGAAGGGAGAGCAGCTCTCCGTCGTGGTGATCGACCGCCTGCCGTTCAATCCTCCCGACGATCCAGTGCTCGCCGCGTGCATCGAGCGCATCAACCGCGCGGGCGGCAACGCCTTCATGGATTACCAGCTGCCGCGCGCGGTGATCGCGCTGAAGCAGGGGGCGGGGAGGTTGATTCGCGACGAGACCGACCGGGGGGCGCTGGTGATTTGCGACCCCCGCCTCGTGGACAAGCCCTACGGCAAGCGCATCTGGCGCGCATTGCCGCCGTTCCGACGCACCCGCGCCCTGGCCGACGTCGAAGCGTTCTTCGGCTACAGCGCGCCGGCTGCCGTCACTCGGTCGGCTTCGCGAGCTTCCAGCCCTCGGGGCACGTCGTGACCTTCGGGTAGTACGCCTTGGCGGATTCGCAGTAATTCATGTAGAGCGGTCCTTGCGTCGGCCGGCCCTCGCCGCGTGGCACCTCGGTGGTCGCCGGCCCGAGGCGATGCTCGTGGAAGGCCGGGTCACGCTCCACCTCGCGATAGACCAGCGCGCTCCCCGGATAGCCGTCATACCAATAGGGGGCGCCCCAGTACCCACCCCAGTATCCGCCGCCCCACAGAACGGGCACGCCGAAGTAGAAGCTCCAGCGCGGCGACCAGTGGCGATATCCGCCCCAATGGCCATGGTGGCCATGGTGGCCATGGCGATGGCCATGATGGCCCGACCCGTGGTGCCCGGCGGTTCCGTGGCTACCGCGGTCGCCGTGGCGTGCGTGGTCGACACCCGCATTGCCCGACGGTGTGGCCGAGCTTCGCGGCATCGCGTTTGCCCCGCGCGCGCCTCGCGCAACCGGTGAATCTTGCGCTTGGGCTTCGGCCGCAAGCAGCGCTCCTCCAACCGCCAGCGCGGTTACCAGCAACTTTGCAGTCGCCTTCATCGTTAGGCTCCTTTCCCGGCAGTCCGGAATGTGGGTCGGCGCGCCCTCGGCACGGACGCGGCCTGACTGGGCAACGCGCGACCCCACCGGTCGGATGACAACAGGTTAAACCTCGGACGTTTGGAAAGTCACGCGTGCCTCGAGTCCGCCGCCTTCGCGCGCCAGCAGGTCCAGACGCCCGCCGTGGAGCACCGCGACGCGGTTGGCAATCGCCAGGCCCAGGCCGGCGCCCGAGGAGCCGCTTCGCGCCTCGTCGGCGCGCGTGAAGGGCTGCTTCAGACGCTCGGCCGTCCCCGGGGGGATTCCCGGGCCGCGGTCGAGCACGGCGAGGGTCACCGCGCGCCGCTCGCTCGCGGTGCGTAGCACCACCTCGCCGCCGGCATGGCGAGCGGCATTGCCCAACAGGTTGTCGATGAGGCGCTGCAGCGCGAGCGGGCGCATGGGCATCGGCGCCACCTCGGCCAACTCGCAGCGCACCGGGGCTCCCGAACGCAGCGCCCGCTCTGCGCACGAACGGGCTAGCTCGGAAAGGTTTACCGGAGACAGCGGCTCTGCCGCCTCGCTGCGCGCGAAATCGATGAACTGGTCGATGATCGCGTTCATGTCCTCGAGGTCGGCCACCATGGCCCGCTGCACCTCGCTGTCGACCTTTCCCTCGAGCATTTCCACGTCGAGTCGCAGTCGGGATAGCGGCGTGCGCAGGTCATGGGACACTCCGGCGAGAAAGGTGGCGCGCTCGCGCTCGCCCTGGCGCAGGTCGTCCTTCATCTGGTTGAACGCGCGGGCGAGCCCGCGGATCTCGGCCGGGCCGGTTTCGGCGACCGGCGCGGGGTTGCCGCCGCGACCGAGCTTCTCGGCGGCACGCGCGAGCTCGCCCAAGGGTCGGTTGAGGCGCCACATCAGCAGGAAAGTGGCGAGGATCGCGATGCCGAGTCCCGCGACGCTCCAGGCGACGACGGCGGTAATCGGATCGCGCTCGATCCGGGCGCGTGGGAAGGCGACCCAGAACTGGCGCTCGCCCGCGGGCAGGCGCACCCACAGCACCCGCGGGCGCGCCTCCTCGTTCTGGGTTGCAGCCGGGACGTACACATCCGCTCCCGGGCCGAAGCTCTCGCGCAGGCGCTCGCGAAACTGGCGCAGCGCCGGGCGGTCGGCGGCGGGCCGCAGCGGGTCCGTGGCGCCGACCGGGGAGATGCGGATCCCATCCTGCTCGGCGATCCGTGCGATGAACGCGGGCTGTTGCGCCGGGCCGATCGTCTGCATCGCGACGCTCACGGTCTTGAGGTGGCTCACGAACTGCCGGATCGTGAGCGCCACGCGCGGCTGGGTGATGTACTCGTCGAAGAGCCAGAGCGCCGTGACCTGCGAGAGAGCCAGCGCGGCCACCACGACAGCGAGCGTGCGCCACAGGAGCGAGCTCGGGACGATCCTCACTTCACGCTCGCGCCGTCGGGCACGAACACGTAGCCGAAGCCCCACACCGTCTGGATGAAGCGCGGGCTCTGCGGATCCTCGCCGAGCAGGCGTCTGAGCCGCGAGACCTGCACGTCGATCGAGCGGTCGCTGCTTTCCAGCTCCCGTCCGCGCGCCAGCTCCATCAGCTTGTCGCGCGACATCGGGTGGCGGGGGTTCTGGGCAAGCGCCTTCAGCAGGGAGAATTCGCCCGTGGTCAGGGCGACCGGCGCGCCTGCGCGCGTAAGGGTGCGCGTCGACAGGTCGAGCGCGAAGGGCCCAAAGCCGACGTGGTCGCGCATGGCGCTGGGCGCACCGGGTGTGGCGGGGGGCACCTGGCGGCGCAGTACCGCCTGGATGCGCGCCACCAGCTCCCGCGGATTGAAGGGCTTGGCGAGGTAATCGTCGGCGCCGACCTCGAGCCCGGCGATGCGGTCGACGTCGTCCCCCTTGGCGGTGAGCATGATGACTGCGATGGTCTCCTTCGCGCGGCGCAGCCGCCGGCACACCGCAATGCCGTCCTCGCCCGGCAGCATCAGGTCGAGCACTATCAGGTCGTAGCGCACGCGGCCCATCTGCCGATCCATGGAGGATGCGTCGGCGACCGTATCCACCGCGAAGCCCTGCTCGCCGAGGTAGCGCTTCAGGAGGTCGCGAAGGCGCAGATCGTCATCGACGACGAGAATCTTGCGGCGAGGGGTGTGCATGGTCCTCATCGTATCCGCTCAACGCGCGGGGAATGCCCTGCGTTTACATCTGGTTACCTCTGTCGGTATGCCGAACACGCCGTCGGCCGTTGTATCGCCATGCCGGCCCGTTCGCCGGACGATCCCCAGACCAAGGAGCCACAATGAAAACCGTAGCAATCCTTATCGCAGTCGCCCTCGGCTCGGCCGCCACCCTCGTTACCGCCGCGCCCGACGGCAGCCACCGTCACGGCGAAAAGTTCGAGCGGCTGAAGGCTGCCGATGTCAACGGCGACGGGCTCATCAGCCGCGCCGAGGCGGCCGCGCTGCCGAGGCTCGCGGAGCGCTTCGAGCAGGTCGATGCCAATCGCGACGGGCAAGTGAGCCGGGACGAGATGCGCGCTTTCCACCAGGCCCAGCGCGGCAAGCTGCGCGGCGATGTCGACGGCGACGGCAAGGTAAGCCGAGCCGAGTTTCTCGCCAAGGCGGCCGAACGCTTCGAACGCCTGGACGCCAACCGCGATGGCTTCGTCTCTGCGGAAGAGGCGAGGGCTTCCCGGCGTCATCGGGGCCACGGCAAGCGCACCTGAAATTATTTAAAGTAAAACATTAATCAACGTCGATAACTAACTGATGATTATGA
Source organism: Pseudomonadota bacterium (assembly GCA_030855025.1). Lineage (GTDB taxonomy): Bacteria > Pseudomonadota > Gammaproteobacteria > Burkholderiales > Usitatibacteraceae > Usitatibacter. The sequence continues at coordinate 24,072 of JALYSB010000026.1, read as the reverse complement.
CTTAGTTATCGCCGTTCTCCTCCGTGGCGTCGGTTATAATGACGCCGTGAAACTCCTCGCCGTCGAGACCTCTTCCGAGCTGTGCTCCGTCGCCCTGCTGCGGGACGGGGAGCTGTTTGTCGAGGAGGAGGTCGCCCAGAACCGCCACTCCGAGCTGCTCGCTGCGATGGTGAGGCGCGTGCTCGAGCGCTCACGGTTGGTGGCGCGGCAGATGGATGCCTTTGGGTTCGGCCAGGGTCCGGGATCCTTCACCGGCATCCGCATTGCGTGCGGAATCATCCAGGGCCTGGCATTCGCCGCCGGCCGCCCGGTGGTGCCGATCCCTTCGCTCCTCGCCTTGGCCGAGCAATCCAACGAAAGCCGCGTCATCGCCGCGCTCGATGCCCGGATGGGCGAGGCCTACATCGCCGCGTACGCGCGCAACGGCGACGATTGGGACGAGGTGATCGCGCCCCGGCTCGCGGACGCGGCGGGGCTGCCGCCGCTTCCCGGGCGGCGCTGGGCGGCGACCGGAAGCGGCTTCGACCGCCACCCCTGGCTGCGCGAGGCCTATCGCGATGCCGTCGAGATGCGCTTCGAGGGTGATTTACCCCGCGCCGGCGCGGTTGCACGCGTTGCGTCGCGGCGATTCGCGCGCGGCGCGGGCGTGGCCGCCGACCAGGCCGCGCCTCTATACTTGCGCGACAAAGTGGCTCTCACGAGCGCGGAAAGAAGGACGAAACGGTGAGCGCGGTCCCGGTCCCACAGCTGCACTATCGCCGCATGCGAATGGCGGACCTCTCCGATGTCGCCCACCTCGAGAAGAGCCTTTACGCTTTCCCCTGGAGCCTCGGCAACTTTCGCGACTCGGTCACCGCCGGCTACGACTGCTGGACCGTCACGCACGGCGAGACCGTGATCGGTTATGCGGTGCTGATGGTGGCGCTCGACGAGGCCCACCTGCTCAACTTCGCGGTCGCTTCCGAATGGCAGAACCAGGGGATCGGCCGCGCCTTCCTCCGGCACATGGTCCAGGTCGCCCGGCTCGCCGCCTGCGAGATCGTCTACCTCGAGGTGCGCCCGTCGAACCTTCCGGCGCGCCACCTATACAAGGTCGCGGGCTTCCAGCAGATCGCGATCCGGCCCGAGTACTATCCCGCGGTCTCCGGGCGCGAGGATGCGCTGTTCCTGGGCCTTTCATTGTGAGGGACGAGCGCTCGCTCGCGGAGCTCGAGCTCCTGCCCGTCGCCAGACTCTACAAGCTGCACGAGGGGCTCCCGAGCCGCCAGACACGGGAAGAAGTGCCGGCGCCCCCGCGAATCGACCGCGCCCCGGACGTTGCTCGGGCGAGTTGGGACGAGCTGCGTGCAACCGCCTCCGCATGCCGCGCCTGCGTCCTGTGCCAGCAGCGCAAGCAAGCGGTGTTCGGCGTCGGCCACGAGGCGGCGCCCTGGCTTTTCGTGGGCGAGGGCCCGGGCGCGGAAGAGGACGCCCAGGGCGAGCCGTTCGTCGGGCAGGCGGGCAAGCTTCTCGACAGCATGCTCGCGGCCATCGGGTGCCAGCGCGGGCGCGAGGTCTACATCGCCAACGTCGTCAAGTGCCGCCCTCCCGGCAATCGCACGCCCACCGCCGAGGAAGCGGCCGCCTGCGCGCCGTTTCTCGACCGCCAGATCGAACTCCTGGGCCCAAAGATCATCGTAGCGTTGGGCAAGACGGCAGCGATGCGTTTGCTGGGAACCGACGCGAGCATCGCGAGCTTGCGCGGCAAGGTGCATCGCTATCGCGAAGTCCCGGTGGTCGTGACCTACCATCCGGCGTACCTGCTGCGCAGCCTCACCGAGAAGGCGAAAGCCTGGGACGACCTGGTCTTCGCCCGCAATGCCTTCGCCGCGGTGCCTTGAAAAAGATTTGAATCGCCCCGACATCATTCGAGCCGGCTGTCGCCGGCACTACACGGAGAACACGAAAAATGAGAAAGCTGCTCTGGGTCCTCGCCGGTTTCATGGCGCTCACGCTATCCGGTTGCGGATACAACGACTTCCAGACCAAGGACGAGCAGGTGAAGGCGGCGTGGGCCGAGGTGCTGAACCAGTACAAGCGCCGCGCGGACCTGATCCCGAACCTCGTCTCGACGGTGCAGGGCTACGCCGCGCACGAACGCCAGACACTCGAAGCCGTCGTGAACGCGCGTGCCAGGGCGACCTCGGTGCAGCTGCCCGCCGAAGCGCTCGAGGATCCCGCCAAGGTACGGCAGTTCCAGCAGGCACAAGGCGAGCTTGCCGGGGCGCTGAGCCGGTTGCTGGTGGTGGCCGAGAACTATCCGCAGCTCAAGGCTGACGCCAACTTCCGCGACCTGCAGGCCCAGCTGGAGGGCACTGAGAACCGCATCACAACCGCCCGAAATCGCTTCATCAAGGCAGTGCAGGAATTCAACATCCTCGCGCGGCAGTTCCCCACCAACCTCACGGCGATGCTGTTCGGCTACAAGCCGAAGGCGGGCTTCGAGGTCGAGAACGAGAAGGCGATTGCCGAGCCGCCTAAGGTGGATTTCGCGCCGAAGTCGTCGGTACCGGCGGCGCCGAGCTCGCCGGCAGCGCCTGCGCCCGCGAAGTAGGAAGTCGATGGAATTGATCCCCGGTTTCGCGGGGATGACGCGACTCGCGGCGGCGTCCCTCATCGGGCTTTCCGTCGCGTTCGCCGCGTGGGCCGAGACACCGGTGCCGAAGCTCACCGCCCGCGTGATGGACCAGACCGGCACGCTCACCGCCGCCGAGCGCGACGCCCTCGAGGAAAAGCTGCGCGCTTTCGAAGCGGCCAAGGGGTCGCAAGTCGCGGTCCTGCTGGTGCCCTCGATCGGCACCGAGGTGATCGAGGAGTTCGCCGGGCGCGTCACCGACGAATGGAAGCTCGGGCGCAAGGGCGTGGACGATGGCGTGCTCTTCGTGATCGCCAAGCAGGAACGCAAGTTGCGCATCCACACCGGGCGGGGCGTCCAGGGCACGCTCACCGACGCGCTTTCGCGGCGCATCATCGCCGACCTGGTGACGCCGCGCTTCCGCACCGGCGACTTCGCGGGCGGGATCGGGGTCGGCGTGGACGCGATCATGAAGGCGATCGAGGGCGAGGAGCTGGCGCTGCCGGAGCCGCGCAAGACCCGCGGCAAGGTCGACACCGTGTCCTCGTACTCGAATTTCATCTGGATCGCGTTCTTCGCGGTGCCGATCGTCGGCATGGCGCTGCGCGGCATGGTGGGCCGCGGCGCGGGCGCCGGCCTCACCTCGGGGATCACCGGCGTGGCCGCCTGGTTCGTCTTCGGCAGCATCGCATTCGGCCTCGTTGCCGCGGTGCTCGCCTTCATCTTCACGCTCGGCAGCGGCACCGGCATCGGCCGCAGCGCTGGCCGTGGCGGCGGCTACATTCCCGGCGGGTTTGGGGGCGGAGGCGGCTTCGGTGGCGGTGGCGGCTTTGGCGGCGGGGGCGGCGGCTTCAGCGGCGGGGGCGGCGGCTTCGACGGCGGCGGCTCGTCGGGGAGCTGGTAATGGACCTCCGGCGCTTCCTTCGTCACGTGATGATGAGCCCGATGAAGGCGCGGCGCCTGTTTGCGCAGGCCACGCTCGATTCGATCCAGCGCGAGATCGCATCGCTCGAGAAACGCCACCGGGGTGAAGTCTGCTTCGTGGTCGAAGCCGAGCTCGAAACCGCGCAACTTTGGCGCGAACTGTCCTCTCGCGATCGCGCCCGCGAGGTGTTCGCCGCGCAGGGCGTGTGGAACACGGAAGAGAACAACGGCGTGCTGATCTACCTGCTGCTCGCCGACCACAAGGTGGAGGTGGTCGCCGATCGCGGCGTCGATGCGAGGGTCACTCCGGGGGAATGGCAGGCGATTTGCCACGGGATGGAAACGCACTTTCGCGAAGACCGGTTCGAGGCAGGTGCGATTGCTGGCGTGCGCGCGGTCTCGGAGGTGCTGGCGCGGCACTTTCCCGCGGGGCCGGGGGGGCGCAACGAGCTGGGGGATCGTCCTGTAGTGATGTGATACGATCCTTCGAAATAAGCAGTTCGGCGTCTGCAAAGGGGAGGCCGACATGGAACAGACAGTCCAGAAGGCCCTCAATCTTCTCGAAGCGCTGGTGCGCTCGGGCCAGCCCCGACGCTTGACCGAGCTCGCGCGCCAACTCGGCCTCACCAAGCCCAACGTCTACCGCCTGCTCTCCACGTTGTCAGTGCTCGGCTACGTGAAGAAGGATCCCGCCAACAGCCTCTACTCGCCCACGCTCAAGCTTTGGGAAATGGGCTCGCTGCTGGTGCGCGATGTCGACCTCGTCTCGGTCGCGGCCCCGCGCCTGCGCCGCCTGATGGACGAGACCCACGAGTCCGTCCAGCTCGCGGTGTTCGATGCCGGCTTCGCGGTGTACGTCGACAAGGTGGACAGCCCCCAGCCGTTGAAGGCGATCACCAGCATCGGCTCGCGCCTGCCCGCCACTGTGACCTCCACCGGCAAGGCGATGCTCGCATGGATGCCGTCGGAGTCCCTCGACGTGTCCTTCGCGCACACCAAGCGGTATACGCCGCTCACGCTGACGCGCCGCAAGGACATCGAGCGCGATCTCGAGGAGACGCGAGCTCGCGGTTACGCGATCAACCGGGGCGAGTTCCGGGCCGGCGTCTGCGGCATCGCGGTGCCGGTGCGCGACCGTACGGGAGGCGTGATCGGGGCGATCGGGGTGTGGGGGGCGGAAAAGAATATCCTGGGCGCTCGCCGCGACGAGCTCGCGCACATGACGATGATCGCCGCACGCGACGTTTCCCGCGACCTGGGGTTCATCGAGGCCGCAACGGCGCCGCTGCCCCAGCGCGAAACCGCGGAAGCGCTCGCCTAGTCCTTTCCCAGCAGCGCCTCGATTTCGCTGCGACGGCCCGCGGAGATCACGGGGCCTTCCACTGCGGCACGCCGCCGGCGCACGATCGCGACGAAGACCGCTCCCCCCAACCCGATGAGCAGAAGAGGTCCGAGCCACAGCAAGGCGGTGGTCGCCTTGAAGGGCGGGCGGTAGAGCACGAAGTCGCCGTAGCGCTCGACCATGTAGGCGCGGATCTGTTCGTCGTTGCGGCCCTGCGAGATCTGCTCGCGAATCTGGCCGCGCAGGTCCTGGGCCAGCGGCGCGTTGGAGTCGGCGATCGTCTGGTTCTGGCATACGAGGCATCGCAGTTCCTCGGCGAGCGCCCTCAGGCGAACTTCGACCGGGCTGTCGGTGGGAGAGGTGGCCGCAGACTGCGCCCACGCGAGGCTCGCGAAGGCGAGCAACGCGATTGCCGCCAGGCGCCTCATGCGTTCAGCTTCCGGATGAGCGGAAGGATCGTCTTCTCGAGGGCGTCCGGGGTGATCGGACCGATCTGCTTGTGCCGGATCACGCCCGCCTTGTCGATCACGAACGTCTCGGGCACGCCGTACACGCCGAAGTCGATCCCCACGTTGCCGTCGAAGTCGTAAGCCGACAGCACGTAGGGATTGCCGAATTTCACGAGCCATTGCACGCCGTCGTCACGCTTGTCCTTGTAGTTGAGGCCGACGATCGGGACGAGCTTCTGGCGCGCGATCTCCACCAGCAGCGGGTGCTCGACGCGGCACGACACGCACCACGACGCCCACACGTTCAGCATCCAGACCTGGCCCCTCATGTCGGCGGGAGTAAACACGCTCTTCGCCTCGTGCAATTGCGCGAGACGGAATGCCGGCGCGGGCTTGCCAATGAAAGGCGAGGGGACCTCGCGCGGATCGCGCATCAGGCCCACGCCGAAAAACCCCACGAGCATCACGAAGACCAGGAGGGGGAGCGCGAACCTGAGCATCCTCATGCGCGCGCGCCCTGCGCGGCGGTGGGCGCCTCGGCGGCCGCGCGGCGGCTGCGATAGCGCCGGTCCGACAACGCGAGGAATCCGCCGAGGGCCATCACGAAGCAGCCGCCCCAGATCCAGTCGACGAACGGCTTATGGTAGACACGCACGCCCCACGCACCGTCGCCGACCGGCTCGCCGAGCGACACGTAGATGTCGCGGGTGAGGCCGGTGTCGATATCCGCCTCGGTCATGGTCTGCCCGGCGGCGTGGTAGACGCGCTTCTCCGGATGCATCGTGCGCACCAGCGCGGCCGAGCCCTCGCGGCGCACCTCGAAGTCCCCGCGGGTGGCGGCGTAGTTCGGTCCTTCGACCGCACGCGTGCCCCTGAAGGTGAATTCGTAGCCGCCGATGACGACCTTTTCGCCCGGCGCCATGCGCAGGTCGCGCTCGGTCTCGTAGCCTTTGACCAGTGTCACGCCGATGATGAAGATCGCGACTCCAAGGTGGGCGACCGTCATGCCGTACCAGGACAGGGGCTGCGCGCGCACGCGCGCGCCGAGCGTGGCGAGCGGCGCGCCCCCGAGCCGGTGCGCGACTTGCACTCCCGAGGCGAGGATCACCCAGAACGCGAGCCCGAGGCCGAGTGCCACCATCGGCGAGAATCGGCCGGCGGCGAAGGTGATCGTGAGCGCCGAGACGATGGCCACGCCGAGCGCCCAGCGCAGCCGCACCCAGAGCTCGGGCAGTGCCGCGCGCTTCCAGCTCGCCACCGGGCCGATCGCCATGAGGAACACGGCCGGGGCCATGAGCGGGAAGAACACGGTGTCGAAGTAGGGCGGGCCGACCGAGATCTTGCCGAGGTTCAGCGCGTCGAGGAAGAGCGGATACAGCGTGCCGAGCATGACCGCGCCCATCGCGACGGAGAGCAGCACGTTGTTGGCGAGCAGGAACGATTCGCGCGACACGGGGGCGAATCCGCTGCCCAGGCCCACGCGCGGCGCGCGCCACGCGAAGAGCGCGAGCGAGCCGCCGATCGCGATCACGAGGAAGAGCAGGATGAAGACGCCGCGCTTCGGGTCGACGGCGAAGGCGTGCACCGAGGTGAGCACCCCGGAGCGCACCAGGAATGTTCCCATCAGCGACAGCGAGAAGGCGACGATCGCGAGCAGCACGGTCCAGCTGCGGAACGTCCCGCGCTTTTCGGTGACCGCGAGCGAGTGGATCAGGGCCGTGCCCACCAGCCAGGGCATGAAGGACGCGTTCTCCACCGGATCCCAGAACCACCAGCCGCCCCAGCCGAGTTCGTAATATGCCCACCAGCTGCCCAGCGCGATGCCGATGGTGAGGAAGCACCACGCCGCGGTGGTCCACGGTCGCGACCAGCGCGCCCACGCGGCGTCGAGGCGGCCTTCGAGGAGGGCGGCGAGCGCGAACGCGAACGCGACCGAGAATCCCACGTAGCCCATGTAGAGCATCGGGGGGTGGATGACCATGCCGGGATCCTGCAGGAGCGGGTTGAGATCGCGGCCGTCGGCGGCGGCGGGAATCAGCCGGTCGAACGGGTTGGAGGTGAGCAGCATGAAAAGCAGGAAGCCCACACTCACCAGGCCCATCACGCCCAGCACGCGCGCGAGCATGCGCGCGGGAAGGTGGCGGCTGAAGATCGCGACCGCAAAGGTCCAGCCCGCGAGCATCAGCGTCCACAGCAGCATCGAGCCCTCGTGGGAGCCCCAGGTGGCCGCGAAGCGGTAGGCGGTGGGCAGCTTCGAGTTGGAGTTGGTCGCGACGTTCACGACGGAAAAGTCGTTGCCCACGAAACACGCCGCCAGCGCGGCGAAGGCCGCGAGCACGAAGATGAAATGCCCGGTTGCGATCGGCCGGGCGGTGGCGAGCAATGACGCGCGGCCGGTGGCGGCGCCCGCGAGCGCGAGCACCGACTGCGCGACGGCGAGCGCAAACGCGATGACGAGGGCGAAGTGACCCAGCTCGGGGATCATCTCATTGGCCCTTCTGCCCGGCGAATGCGCCCTTGTCGATGGGGTGGCCTGCCTTGCGCAGCGCCTCGGCCGCCTCCGGGGGCATGTAGTTTTCGTCGTGCTTCGCGAGGACCTCGGCGGCCTTGAAGGTGCCGTCGGCCCCGATGCGCCCTTGGGCCACCACGCCCTTGCCCTCGCGGAATAGGTCGGGAAGGATCCCGGTGAAGACGACGGGAATGGTCTTGGCCGTATCGGTCACGCGAAAGCGCACCGTGAGCCCGTCTTTCTCGCGCGCGACGCTCCCTACCTCGACCAGCCCGCCGATGCGAAACGCGCGGTCGCGCGGCGCCTCCTGCGCCGCTACCTGGCTCGGCGTGAGGAAGAAGACCAGATTCGACTGGAAGGCATTGATGACCAGGGTCGCGGCCACCCCCAGGCCCGCGAGCCCGGCTGCGATCCACGCCGCGCGCTTAGTCCTGGGCTTCAAGGGCACGCTCCTCGTCGACGGCGCGCAAGGCGCGCGCGCGCGCCACTCGCAGCCAGGCGATCTCGGCCATCAGGGCGACGGCAGCCGCGCCGTACGACATCCAAAGGTAGAACGGGTGATCATTCATGTCAGGTTGCGAACCCAGCGGGTGCGCCTTTCACGTTCGAGGATCAAGGTGCGCGCGCGGCTCAACGCCGCCGCGATCGCGTACATCCAGCAGGCGAATGCCATCAGCAGCATGCCCCACAACATGGCCACGTGCATCGAGGTGCCGCGCAGGCTCACGCTCGAGCCCTGGTGGAGCGTATTCCACCATTGCACCGAGAAGTAGATGATCGGCAGGTTGACCACGCCGATGATCGCGAGCAACGATGCCGCCCGGTCGCCGCGGCGCGGATCCTCGAAGGCGTTGGCGAGCGCGATGAAGCCGAAGTAGAGGAAGAGAAGCACCAGCTCGGACGTCAGGCGCGCATCCCAGACCCAGTAGGTGCCCCACGTCGGACGCCCCCAGAAGGCGCCGGTCCAGAGCGCCACGAAGGTGAACATCGCCCCGGTGGGCGCGAGCGCGCGCGCCATCATCGCGGCCATGCGCGAGTTGAAGGTGAGCGACAGCGCCCCGTAGCAGGCCATCACGAAGTAGACGAACATCGACATCCACGCGGCGGGCACGTGGATGAAGATCACGCGGTAGACCTCGCCTTGCTGCGCGTCGGTGGGCGCGACCGCGAAGCCCACGTAGAGCCCTGCGAGCCCGGCCACCAGCGCGAGCGCGAAAAAACCCGGCGCGAGGCTGCCGGCGAGGCGGTAGAAGGTCGCGGGCGAGGAGAAGTAGAAGAAGCTCATTCGATCAATCCAGCGCGATGCGTACCGCGGCGCACACCGCGAAGGGGACCGCGATTACCGCGACGATGAGCGCGGCGGCGATGAGCGACAGGTGCGGCGCGGCAGAAAGCCCCGCGGACTGCGCCTCGGCCGCGCCCGCGCCGAAGATCAGCACCGGGACGAAGAGCGGCAAGGCGAGAAGCGCCAGCAGCATCCCGCCGCCGCGCGCGCCCAGCGATAGCGCGGTGCAGGCAGCGCCCAGAAGCGAGAGCACCGGGGTGCCGAGGAGCAGTGCGCACGCGAGCGCCGCGAGCGTATCGCCTGCCAGGCCGTACTGCAGCCCGAGCAGCGGCGAGAGCGCCGTGAGGGGGAGACCCGACACCACCCAGTGGGCCGCGATCTTGCCGGCGACCCAGCTCGGCATCGGGTGCGGCGAGAGCGCCATCTGCTCGAGCGTGCCGTCGGCGAAGTCGCCGGCGAAGAGGGCGGGCAACGACAGGAATGCCGCGAGGAGTGCGCACACCCAGATCACGCCCGGACCGATGCGTTGCAGGAGCTGCGCGTCCGCGCCGACACCCAGCGGAAAGAGCGAGGCCACGAGCACGAAGAACGCCACGACCAGCAGCGCCTCGCCCGGGTGGCGCAGCGCCAGGCCCAGGTCGCGCCCGAACGCCCATGCGAGGCCCGCGCCGAAGGATCCGGGGGTAGGGTCGGGCAGCACCGCTCGAGCGGCCGTGTTCACGCGCCCATCCTCACCACGCCGGCCGGTGCGGGCGCGAGGTCATGGTGGGTCGCGAGGAGCGCCGCGCCGCCGCGATCGAGATGGCGCGCGAGAAGCTCGCAAAACAGGGCCTGTCCCCCGTCATCGAGCGCGGTGAGCGGCTCGTCGAGGATCCAGAGGGGCGCGGGATCAAGCATCAGGCGCGCAAGGCCGATGCGCCGGCGCTGCCCCGCGGACAGGCGCCGCGCCGGAAGGTGGCGGCGTTCGGCGAGGCCGGCGCGATCGAGGGCGTCGGTGGCCGCACCCTGGAGGACCGGCACGCCGCGCAACGCGAGCGAGCAGCGCAGGTTCTCGAGCGCCGTGAGGTCATCCTTGAGGCCGGCAAGGTGGCCGGAATAAAGGAGGGCGCCGTCACGCAGGACCTCGCCCGCGTCGGCGCGCGTGAGCCCCGCGACGCAGCGCAGCAACGTGGTCTTGCCGCTGCCATTGGGGCCACGAACCGCGATCCATTGGCCGGCGCCCACGCGAAACGAGACGTCGCGGAAGAGCGTGGAAAAGCCGCGCGAGCACGCGAGGTTGCGCGCTTCGAGAGGGCAGGTCGTGTGCGCGGCGGCCATGGGCCTAGGGAAGCACCTTGTCGACCACCACGGCGACACCGCGCGTCCCGGGCTTCACGACGGGGCTGGAACCGGCGAGATCGCCCGGTTGTGGCGTCGCATTGCCGCTCCGGGAGATGCGCGCTTCGATGCGAACCCGCTCGGCGGAAGAGAGATTGACGCCCGGGGCCATCGCGTGCGAGTCGTCGAGCGAGAACTCCAGCGGCAACTGGCGCGTGGTGGTGCGCACCACCGCGAGCGGCACGCGTGGACCGCCCTCGGAGCGCGCGAAGATGAAGAGCGTCTCCACGCCCGTGACGCTGGCGGCGATGGCGGGTGCGATCGACACCGATCCGGACACGCTCTTGGCCGCGCCCATGGGCGCCTTCGCCGCCACCGGCGCTGCAGGCAGCGACTTCCCCGCCGCGGACGCGCGAGCGCGCATCTCCGCGAGAATCGACTGCACCTGTGTACGGTCGGCGGAATCCGCCGGGAGCTCGGCGGCGAGTGTCTGCCAGTGCGCGATGGCCGCGGCGAAGTCGCCGCTGTCGGCCGCCGCCGTGCCGGCGAGGGCGAGCGCTTTCTTGTGCCGCGGGTCGATGCGCAACGCCTCCTTGGTGAGCTCGTACGGACGGCCGAGGAGGGTGCGCCCCTGGGCCATGCCGAGTGCGTCGGCGTAATCCGCGAGCACCTGGGCATCGTTGGGCACGAGCTTCGCAAGATGCGCGTAGGCCTCAGCGGATTCGCGGAACCGCCCGAGCGCGGCCATCGAGCGGGCAAGCAGCGCCCAGCCCTGCGCGTCGTCAGGGCGCTCGCGCACCCTGCGTGCGAGGTTCTCGACCATCGCCGTGATCTGTGCCTCGTCGGGCGCGGTGGCGGTGGCGGCGGTCAGCGCCTTCATGTCGGTGGCCGCGGGATTGCCCACGGCGAGGTACATGCCGAACGCAAGTGCCGGCACTGCGAGCGACGCGACTGCGGCGACGATCCACGGCCTGGGACCCGGCCCTTCAACCGGCGCGGGCGCCGCGAGGTCGGATTGCGCGCGTCCCACCAGCTCGGCCAGGGCTTCGCCGCGCTCCTGCGCAGGCAGAGTGCCGTTGGCGATGTCGGCCTCGATCTCGCGACGCTGCCAGCGCAGCACGTCGAGGTTTGCCTCGACGCGCGAGGGCCCCGTGCCCGCGGGTGCGCGGCGCAGTAGCGGAACGAGGACGAACGCCAGCGCCACGATCGTCATCGACGTGGCCAGGATCCAGAAAGCTGCCATCGGGGTTGGGCGCGTGAGGGAAAGCAGAGCGAATTATACCGGACGGGCGCGCGTTCAAAGATTGAGAAATCGCAAACGAATCAGGGCGGTGTGGGACAATGCCGCCATGCCGCTCGTCCTCGCTTTCACCGCCGGTTGCATCCTCGCACAGCTCGGCTGGACATTCGCCGCGCGCGATGCGCATGCGCTCGATGCGCCGGCCTTTCGCTTCGCCATGCTCGCGGGCATCGAGATCCTGGTTGCCGGGGTGAGCTTCGCGGGCGCGCTGTTCACAACGGCCAAGCCGAACCTGCGCGACCCCAACGTCAAATCGGTTGGGGTTGCGTTCTTCGCGGGCACGCTGACGCTTACCGTGGCCGGAGCGCCGTACTCGCTGGTGCCGCGGCTGGTGCAAGGCGAGGCGCAGTACGTGATCCTCATCGCCTCGGCCGCAATCGTGAGCGCCTTCCTGGGAGCGCTGGTCGGCTCGGCCTTTCGCGCTCCGGCGTGAGGCACTATTCGATCCTCGAGTACGCGCGGTTTCGCTGGTTCAAGGCCGCGATCGCGCTTTCGATCCTCGCCGCGGCGCTCTACCTGTGGCATGAACCGCCGCTCAAGCCCTATGGCGGAACCTGGCTCGGCTATACGCTCGGGACGATCGGCGCCGTCCTGATCCTGTGGCTGCTGTGGTATGGCGTGCGCAAGCGCCGCTATCGCTCGCGCGCAGGCACCGTGCAGGGCTGGCTCTCGGCCCACGTCTATCTCGGATCGGCGCTGGTGGTGATCGTCACGCTGCACACCGGCTTCGAGCTCGGCTGGAACGTGCACACGCTCGCGTACGTGCTCATGTTGGCCGTGGTTTTCAGCGGGTTGTACGGCGTCGTCGTTTACCTGCGCGTGCCCGGTGCGATGACCGAGAACCTGGGAGAAGACTCGCTCGACTCGTTGGTGCTGCGCATTGCGGACCTCGACCGCGAGATGCGCCAGAAGGCGCTGTCGCTGCCCGATCGCCTCTTCGCCCTGATCGACCGCTCGATCGCCGGCACGCGGCTGGGAGGCAGCTTCCTGAGGCTCGTGACCGGCCGCGACCGCCAGTGCCCGACCGCCGCGGCGGTACGCGAATGGCCCGAAGTCGCGCGCGGACTGGGCGGGGTCACCGCGCATCTCGACAAGGACGTCTACGGCCTGCTGTTGCAGAAGCAGCAGATGCTCGAGCGCGCGCGCCGCGACCTCCAGCACAAGGCGGTGCTCGACCTGTGGCTTTACTTCCACGTGCCGCTGGCGTTCATGCTGCTCGCGGCACTCGTCGCGCACGTGGTCGCGGTATTCATCTACTGGTAGCGGCGGGCGCGTGAAGATCCTCGTCACCACCAAGTCCGCTCCCAACGCCCAGTCGCGCAGGACCGTCACCGGCGAGTGGCTGCGCGTGGGCCGCAACGCGGCCTGCGAGATCCACCTGCCCGATCCGCGCGTGCCCCTCGACCAGGCGATGGTGGTGAACCGCGAGGGCCTGGTGTACCTCGAAGGCGAGGGTGGCAACCAGAACATCACGCGCAAGAGCGTGCGCTCGGTGCGCTTGAACCCCGGGGACCATGTCGACGTCGGGCCCTACCGGATCGAGGCGCAAGCGCCGCCGCCGGGATACGACGGGGCGCTCCTGGTCGAGCTGGTGCATCCGCTCGAGATCACCCCGGGCCTGCTGAATCGCACGTCACAGCTCACCCTGGGATCCCTCGGCCTCACCAAACGCTGGGCCGCGTGGCTCTGGGGCTTCGCCGTGCTGCTCGCCTTCCTCTTGATACCGGCCGGGCGCGTGCTCGACCTGCCGTGGCGCGAAGCCTCGCAGCAGGCGGGCGTCGGCGACCGTTTCTGGAACCCGGGGCCGGTTCTGCTTGCGCACCAGCCGATCGGGCAGCGCTGCGCCACCTGCCACGAGGTGGCCTTCCAGCACGTGAAGGACCGCGCGTGCCTCGAATGCCACACCACCATCGGGCACCACGTGGGCCCGGAGATGCAGCCCGCGGCGCTCTTCGCGGGCGAGCGCTGCACGACGTGTCACCGCGACCACAAGGGCGTGAAGGCGACCCATCGCGATGATGACGGGATGTGCGTTGCCTGCCACACCGACCTCGGCACGCGCGCGCCCGCGGCGAAAGCCGCGCGCGCCTCCGATTTCGCACGCGAGCATCCGCCGTTCCGGCTGAGCCTGCCCGAGGAGGGTGGCGTGCGGCGCGAGCGCCAGGGCACCGCGCCGGTCGCGGAGAAGTCGAACCTCGTCTTCCCGCACGCCGTGCACCTCGATCCGAAGGGGGTGCGCTCGCCGCTGCAGGGTCGCATGCAGCTCGAATGCCGCAGCTGCCACCAGCCCGATGCGTCGCGCCGCGGTTTCGAGCCGATCTCGATGCCGAAGCATTGCCAGGAATGCCACACGCTGCAGTTCGAGCCCGCGGTCACCACCCGCGAGGTGCCCCATGGAAAGCCCGCCGAGGCACTGACCGTGATCGAGGAGTTCTATGCGAATCTCGCGCTGAAGGGTGAGCCCGACAGCTTCCAGAAGGCGTTCGGCGTGCGCGGCGCGGGCTTGTTGCGGCGCGCGGGAGAGGCGAGCGCGCCGGATCGCCAGGGGGCGCTCGCGCTCGCCAGCCGCAAGGCGAAACAGGTGGGCGCGGAGCTCTTCGAGGTGCGCGTGTGCAAGACCTGCCACGCCGTCTCGCGGGAAGGCGAGGGATGGAAGGTCGCCCCGATCCGGGCGAACCACGCCTGGATGCCGCACGCAATTTTCGACCACAAGGTGCACCTGCACGTGAAGTGCGCCAGCTGCCACGACGTCGCTACGTCCAAGAAGGCAACCGACGTCGCCATGCCCGCGATCGCCCAATGCCGCGAATGCCACGGCGGCTCGAAGCCCGAAGAGGGCAAGGTCACCTCGAACTGCCTGCTGTGCCACGGTTTCCACGACGCGAAGCATCCGTGGGACCCGAACTTCACGCCCCGCTTGCGCAAGGCTGCGGCTGCGCAATGACTTCGATGCTCCCCGTTCGCGTCGCCCTTCTCTGCACCGTCGCATGGCTCACGGCCTGCTCCGGTGGCGGGGGCGGGTCCTCATCCGCCGCGTTGCCCATCGCGTCGGCCGCGTTCCTCACCGTCGAGGACGTGCAGCGCGTGACGGCACAGGCGGTCGGCGAAGCGCGTGCGCGCGGGGTCGCCGCCCACGTGGCCGTCGTCGATCGGGTCGGCAACGTGCTCGTGATCTTTCGCATGACCGGCGCCGGAACCTCGACGATCATCTCGAGCGGGCTCGGCGTTACCGGAGGCCTCGAGGGCGCGGGCGTCTCGAGCATGGATGCCGCGGTGTCGAAAGCGATCACCGCGGCATACCTCTCGTCGGGCGGCAACGCGTTCACGACGCGCACCGCGAACCAGATCATCCAGGAGCACTTCAATCCCGGCGAGTCGCAGCAACCCTCGGGCCCGCTTTACGGGGTGCAGTTCTCGCAGCTCGCCTGCTCGGACGTGATCGCCACGGGCTTCGGCACCACCATCGGCCCGCGGCCCTCTCCGCTGGGGCTGGCGGCGGACCCGGGCGCGGTGCCGCTCTACAAGGACGGCGTCCTGGTCGGCGCCGTCGGCGTCGAGGTCGATGGCCGCTATGGCATCGATCGCGACATCTTCGACGTCGACGGGAACATTGAGGAAGCTATCGCGGTGGCGGGGAGCTTCCGCTTCGAGGCGCCCGCCGACATCCGCGCGGATCGGATCACCGCGGACGGCCGCACGTTGCGGTTCGTGGACTCCGTATCGCTCGCCGCCGACCCGGCCAACGCGCCGGCATTTGCCGCGCTTCCTGGCGAGCTCGTCGGTCTCGTTCCCTATAATTCCCGCACGCTCGGGGCCGGCACGGAATTCGGTACCGCATCCTCGGGCATCCGCCCCGCCACCGGCGATCGCGAGGGCCCGTGGATCCTGGTGGACGCGGCCGGCAACAACCGGTTTCCCGCGCGCGATCCCAATGTGTTTTTCATCCCCTTCGGTGGCGAGCTCGCCCGGGCCGAGGTCGAGGTGCTGCTGCAGGAGGCCTATGCCGTCGCGCGCCGCACGCGCGCGCAGATCCGCCGGCCGCTCGGCGCGCGCGCGGAAGTCACGATATCCGTGGTCGACTTCGCCGGGCAGGTGCTCGGCATCATCCGCACACCCGACGCTCCGGTGTTCGGCATCGACGTCGCCGTGCAGAAGGCCCGCACTGCGGCTTTTTTTTCCAGCGGCGGCCACGCCAACCTCTTTCCGGCGGTCGACGCGGCGCGCGCGTTCGTGGGAACCGGCAGCTTCGACGGGGTCGCCTGGAGCTCCCGCGCCATCGGCAACCTGCATCGGCCGTTCTTTCCCGACGGCATCGAGGGCAGCCCTCACGGACCCTTCTCGACGCCGATTGCGAGCTGGAGCCCGTTCAACGTGGGCTTCCAGGAAGACCTTATCCTCAACCAGCTCGTGAACGCGCTCAACGCCGACGTGAGCAAGGGCTGCGTCGGGCGCGATCTCCCGGGCTCGCCACCCGCCTCGCGCAGCGATCGCGGAATCGCCAACGGGATCCAGATCTTCCCTGGCGGCGTGCCGATCTACCGCGTGAAAGGACCCATTGGCATGAATGGACTCATCGGCGCGATCGGTGTTTCGGGCGACGGCGTCGACCAGGACGACATGATCGCCTTCCTCGGGCTCGCCAACGCGGGCCGCCGTCTCGGCACCGGCATCGGCAACGCGCCCGCGGCGATGCGCGCGGATCGCTTCGCGCCCCTCGGCACGCGGCTGCGCTACGTGCAGTGCCCGCAGGCGCCGTTTGTGGATTCGAGCGAGCAGAATGTTTGCGCGGGCCTGTAGCGCCTTGATCATGGCCATCCCGCTCGTCGCCTGGGCCGACGTTGCGACGCCGCCGCCTCCCGATCCCGACCGGGAAGTCGCGCCTCGACGCCCCGGTGCGAGCGAGCCGCTGCGCTACTTCCCGCCGCCAGTCGATCCCGACCAGGTGCCGTCGCCCGCGCCCTCGGCGCCCCGCGACACGCTGCCCGTCACCGACCGCTGGCGGATCATGCAAGCGCTCGGCCAGCGCGCGCCCTGGTACGACCCCTACAACCAGAACGTGCTGAAGGGCGACCTG
This sequence comes from Pseudomonadota bacterium, assembly GCA_030855025.1. Taxonomy (GTDB): domain Bacteria; phylum Pseudomonadota; class Gammaproteobacteria; order Burkholderiales; family Usitatibacteraceae; genus Usitatibacter. The sequence goes on along the minus strand of JALYSB010000026.1, from coordinate 7,258 downwards.
CCGGTGGTCCGCGACTGGTTCGTGAACCTGGGCGTGGTGTCCGACACGCTGCTCGAAGCGCGGCGCCTGCCCACGCCCGTGGGAGCGCAAACCACCGAGCGCCCCGACAGCGTGGACGTCTTCGGGCGCCCCCGCCAATCGACCCTCGCGCAAACGCTCATTGTCTCGCTCGCGGCGATCAAGGGCGATACGACGTTCAAGCCGCCCGACTACGAGTTCCGGTTGGTGCCGGTGTTCAACGTGAATCGGTCGCAGGTCGAGGAGGTGCGCGCGCTGCGCGTCGATCCGCGCCAGGGCCGCACGCGAAACGACAACCACGCGGCCCTCCAGGAAGCCTTCGCCGACGTCCACTTGCGTAACGTCTCCGACCGGTACGATTTCGACTCGGTGCGCGTCGGCATCCAGCCGTTCATCTCCGACTTCCGCGGCTTCCTGTTCAACGACGTGCCGCTCGGCGTACGGATCTTCGGCACGCGCGATAACAACCAATGGCAGTACAACGTCGCCTACTTTCGCCGTCTCGAGAAGGACACCAACTCGGGCCTGAACGACGTGCGCGCGCGCCCGCGAAGCGACGATGTATTCGTGGTCAACGCCTATCGCCAGGACTACCCCGTCCTGGGCTTCACCTCGCAGGCGACGGTCGTGGTGAACTTGAACCGCGAGGGCAGCGGCCAGTTCTACGACGCCAACGGCTTCCTCATCCGCCCCGCCGTGCAGGGCGATTCGCGCCCGCACGACTATTCGGTCGCGTACCTCGGCTATAGCGGCGACGGCCACATCGGGCGGTGGAACCTGACGGCGTCGGTGTATGCCGCGCTGGGGCGCGACGAGCGCCATCCGATCGCACAGCGAGCGCAGTCGATCCGCGCGGGCTTTGCCGCCGTGGAGCTGTCGCGCGATTTCAGCTGGGCAAGGCTGCGCCTGAGCGCGCTCGCCCAATCGGGCGATCGCGATCCGTTCGATGGCATCGCCACCGGCTTCGACGCGATCCTCGAGAACCCGCAGTTCGCCGGGGCCGACACCAGCTTCTGGATCCGCCAGGCGGTGCCGCTGATCGGCGGCGGGGGAGTCGCGCTCGCGGGGCGCAACGGCGTGCTCGCGAGCCTGCGCTCATCGAAGGACCAGGGACAGTCGAACTTCGTGAACCCGGGCCTGGTGCTGGTGGGTGCCGGGGCCGACGTCGATCTCACGCCCCAGGTGCGCGTCATCGGCAATCTTTCCTACCTGCGCTTCGTCAATACCGCGGTGCTCGGCGTGCTGCGCAACCAGGCCCCGCCCGACAAGGAGATCGGCGTGGATGTTTCGGCCGCGGTGCAATGGCGCCCGTTCATGAGCCAGAACCTCGTCGTGAACGCCTCGGCTGCGGCGCTGCTGCCCCGGAAGGGATTGAAGCAGCTCTACGACGAGGGCCAGCGCGGCGCGCAGTACTCCATGCTCGTGAACCTGATCGCGACGTTCTGAGAAGCATGAAACACAGAGACCACAAAGACCACAGAGGAAGTCCCGGCGTCTCGTATCGGCGCGGTGCATTTCTGATCGTTATCCGTCTGGCGCTTTTCTCTGTGGTCTCTGTGGTCTCCGTGTTTCCTGCCCTGGCTCATCCGCCGGCACCGGCGGCGCAAACGGTCGCGGAAGCGGACGCGAAGTCCAAGGGCTGCATGAGCTGCCACACGGCCACCGACCGCCACACGATGCACCAGAACCCGGCGGTGGTGCTGGGCTGCACCGATTGCCACGGCGGCGACGCGAAGACCTTCAAGCCCGAGGGCGCGAAGCGCGAGGACGCGGCGTACCTCGCGACGCTGCGCCAGGCCCACGTGCTGCCGCGCGACGAGCGCGGCTGGAAGTGGCCGTCGAGTGCGACACCCGAGCGCACCTACACGATGCTCAACCGCGAGAGCCCGGAATTCGTCCGGTTCATCAATCCCGGCGACCTGCGCGCGGCGCGCGAGGCGTGCGGCGCGTGCCACCTGCCCATCATCCACGCCTCCGAGAGAAGCCTCATGGCAACCTCGGCGATGCTCTGGGGGGGTGCCGCGTACAACAACGGAATCCTGCCGTACAAGCGCTACATCCTCGGCGAGGTGTACACGCGCGAAGGGCAGGGTGCGGCGATCGCGAACCCCATCAAGCCCGATGCATTCCTTACGGCCAAGGGGATCCTGCCGTCGCTCACAGCCCTTCCTGCGTGGGAAACGATCCCACCGGGCGACGTGTTCCGCGTCTTCGAGCGCGGGGGGCGCGTGATTTCCAGCCAGTTCCCGGAGATCGGGCTTCCGAACAACGCCGGGCAGCTGCAGAAGCTCGACGAGCCCGGGCGTCCCGACATCAAGCAGTCGAACCGCGGTCCCGCCACCGGCAGCCGCATCGCGGTGCCGATGATCAACGTGACGAAGACACGGTTGAACGATCCGCACCTCTGGTTTCTCGGCACCAACGAGCAGCCGGGGGATTACCGGTCTTCCGGCTGCAGCGCGTGCCACGCGGTGTACGCCAACGATCGCGACGAGAAACACTCGGGCATCTACGCGCGCTTCGGCTCCACGGGCACCACCGCCACCCGCGACCCCACGATTCCGAAGAACGAATCCGGCCACCCGATCCGCCACGAGTTCACGCGCGCGATTCCCTCTTCGCAATGCATGGTGTGCCACATGCACCAGCCCAACGTCTTCGTGAACAGCTACTACGGCACGATCATGTGGGACTACGAGTCCGACGCACCCTTCATGTGGCCGAAGCAGCAGAGATACCCGACCGACGCGCAGGCGCGCAAGATCCTCGACCGCAATCCCGAGGAGGCGGCGATTCGCGGCCTGTGGAGCGATCCGAAGTTCCTCGAGAACGTCTCGAAGCTGAACCCGCAGCTCAAGGACACGCAATTCGCCGATTACCACGGCCACGGCTGGAATTTCCGCGCGGTGTTCAAGCGCGACCGCAAGGGGGCGCTGCTGGACGCCGCGGGAAAGGTCGTCGCCGACGACGACCCGCAGAAGTTCAAGAAGGGTGTGCACCTCACCTCGATCCACCTCGACCGGGGTTTCCATTGCGTGGACTGCCACTTCGCGCAGGACATGCACGGCAACGGGCACATCTACGGCGAGGTCGCCGCGGCGGTGGAGATCGACTGCGCCGACTGTCATGGCACTGCCGACAAGTACCCGACGCTGCGGACCTCCGGGCCCGCGGCGCGCCCCGGCGGGCTCGACCTCGCGCTCCTGCGCACGCAGGACGGCCGGCGGCGCTTCGAATGGGTGGGAGGCAAGCTGCTGCAGCGCTCGGCGCTCGACGCCGGGCTCGAATGGGAGATGACGCTCACCAAGGACACCGTGACCCCGGGCCATCCGCGCTACAACGAGAAGGCGGCGCGGGCGAAGCTCACGCCCGCAGCCAGCGGCGGGCCCGCCCACGGCAACGACAAGATGACGTGTTTTTCCTGCCACCTGTCGTGGACCACGAGCTGCGCCGGCTGCCACCTGCCGATCCAGGCCAACTGGAAGACCGAGCGCCAGCATTACGAAGGCGGCGAGACGCGCAACTACGCGACCTACAATCCGCAGGTGGCGAGGGAGGACATGTTCCAGCTGGGTCGCCACGGGCCCGTGAAGGGCGGGAGGATCGCGCCGGTGCGGTCGTCGTCGGCGCTGGTGCTCTCCTCGACCAACATCAACCGCGAGCGCATCTACATCCAGCAGCCGCCGGTCTCGGCGAGCGGGTTCTCGTCGCAGGCGTTCGCGCCGCACTATCCCCACACCGAGCGCAAGACCGAAACCAAGGGTTGCAGCGACTGCCACGTGGCGGCGGCCAACGACAACAATGCGATCCTCGCCCAGCTGATGCTGCAGGGAACCAACTTCGTGAACTTCGTGGGCTTCAACGCCTGGCTGGGCGAGGAGCGCCACGTCGAGGCGGTGCAGGTGACCGAGTGGGACGAGCCCCAGGCCGTGATCGGCAGCTACCTGCACCGCCACGCCTATCCCGACTGGTTCGCCGGCCACGAGAAGCGCGCGCTTCGCCTGCCTGAAGCCCACGACCACAGGACGCGCGGGCCGGTCGGATGCGTCGCGGTGCGGGGCGAGTATCTTTTCGCGGCCGAAGGTGCGGGGGGCATGCGCGTCTATGACATCGCCTCGATCGCGAACAAGGGGGTCTCGCAGCGCATCGTGACCGCACCCTTCTCGCCGCTCGGCCACGACACCCACGTCGCCACGCGCAACGCCGCGTGTTTGGCGCTGCCGACCAACCAGCCGATCAACCCGCGGCGCAACACGGGCGAACTGATGCGCGAGACCAACCAGGAGCAGCCGTTCCATCCGATCTACAGTTACGCCGCCATCGCCGACGCCGACGAAGGCCTGATCCTCGTGAACGTCGACACGCTTGCCGACGGGGAGCCGCGCAACAACTTCCTCAAGCGCACGGTCACGTGGAACGCCGGCGGGGTGCTGAAGGGCGCGCGCCACGTGACGATCGGCGGGCACTACGCGTACCTGGCGACCGATTCCGGCGTGGTCATCGTGAATCTCGACGATCCCCTCAAGCCGCAGCTCGCGGCACGGGTGCCGCTCGAAGGCGCCCGCGCCACGGCGCTGCAGTTCCGCTATCTCTTCGTGACCACCGCTCGCGGCCTGGAAGTGGTCGACGTGACGCTTCCGGAGCAGGCGCGCCGCGTCGAGGGCGCGCAGGTGCCGCTCGCCGAGGCCCGGGGCCTCTATGTCGCGCGCACCTATGCCTACGTGGCGGCCGGCCGCGAGGGCGTCGCGATCGTGGACGTCGAGCGCCCCGAAGCGCCGCGGCTCCTCACCAAGTTCGACGCGGGGGGCCGGTTGAACGATGCCCGCGACGTGATCGTGGGCTCGACCAACGCGTCGCTCTTCGCTTACGTCGCCGACGGGAAGAACGGCCTGAAGGTGCTGCAGCTCACCTCGCCCGAAACCCAGCCGAAGTTCTACGGCTTCAGCCCCGAACCGCGCCCGCAGCTCATCGCGTGGCGGGCGACGGCATCACCCGCGACCGCGCTCGCCAAGGGCCTCGACCGCGACCGCGCCGTGGACGAGACCGGCCACCAGATCGCCGTCTTCGGGCGCATCGGCTCGCGCCCGTTTACCCTTGAGGAGCAACGGCGCTTCTACTTGAACTCCGATGGGACAGTGTGGAAGGTGAAAGACTGAAAAGCATGAACCACAGAGACCACAGAGACCACAGAGAACAGCCCATGGGGAATGTTCGTGGCCCTTTCAAGTATCGGGGATATCTACAGTTGTTTTCCTCTGTGGTCTCTGTGGTCTCTGTGTTGCAACTTTCGCCCGTGCTCGCCCAGGTGCTTCCCTATGCGGCGAAAGGTCAGCACCTGGGGGTGGTGAACTGCGCCAACAGCCTGTGCCACGGCTCGGTGAGCGCGTGGAAGGACTCGAACATCCTGCAGAACGAATACGTGACGTGGTCACGCGTCGACAAGCACGCGACACGCGCCTATCACGTGCTATTGACCGAACGCTCGCAGCGGATCGTGAAGAACCTCGGGCTCAAGGAGCCGGCGCACCAGGCGAAGGTCTGCCTCGACTGCCACGCACACAATCCGCCCGCCGCGCAGCGCGGCGAGCGCTTCAAGGTGGCCGACGGCGTGAGTTGCGAGGCGTGCCACGGCCCCGCCGAGGGCTGGATCCAGTCGCACGTGGCGCCGGGCGCGACCCATGCCGACAACTTGAAGCGCGGCCTCTATCCCGCCAACGAGCCGGTAGCCCAGGCGCGCCTGTGCCTGTCGTGCCACTTCGGCAATCGCGACAAGTTCGTCACCCACCGCATGATGGGGGCGGGGCACCCGCGCATGAGCTTCGAGCTCGACACCTTCTCGCAGACGCAGCCGGCGCATTTCGTGATCGACGCCGACTGGGAAAAGCGCAAGGGCGCCTGGAATAGCGTACGCGTCTGGGCAGTGGGCCAGGCGCTCGCCGCGGCCGAGCTGCTCGATGTGCTGCTCGACCCGAAGCGCAGCCGCGACGGGCTTTTCCCCGAGCTGGTGGTATTCGACTGCCATGCGTGCCACCACCCAATGTCGGACGTGCGATGGTCGCCGCGGACCCACACGAGCCCAGGGCGCATCCGCCTGAACGATTCAAACCTCCTGATGCTGCGCCAGATCGTGCGGCGCACGCTGCCGCCGGAGGAAGCCAACGCCTTCGCCCAGCGCGTAACCGACCTGCACAAGGCGGTCGCGGGCGATGGCGGCGACCCGATCGAGGCCGCCCGTGCCATGCGTTCGACCCTGGATGCGATGGTGCCGCGCCTTGCGACGCGCGCTTTCGGGGGTGAAGACCTGCGCGCGATGATCGGGGGGCTGGTCGAGGAGGGAGCCGCAGGGCAGTACCGCGACTATGCGGGCGCCGAACAGGCGACAATGGCGATTGGCAGCTTGCTTGCGTTCCTGGGCCGGCGCGGCGATCTGAAAGACGCCCGGGCGGCGAACCTGGCGCTGGACCGGCTGCACGCAACGGTGAAGGACGACGAGAAATTCAGCCCCGAGCGGTTCCGCGCGGCACTCGCGGCGCTCGGGCGCACGGTGGAGAGATAGATGGCGAATCAATTCGACCAGCGAACGGAGATCCGCTGGTATGACATCGGAATCGTGGGGTCGGGACCGGCGGGCCTTTCGGCGGCCGCCCATGCCGCCGAGCTCGGCATCTCGCACGTGCTGCTCGAGGCCGAGGGCCACGTCTCGAATACGATCTACAAGTACCAGAAGGGCAAGCACGTGATGGCCGAGCCGCAGGTGCTGCCCCTGCGCAGCCCCCTCACGTTCGGCGCGGCCAAGCGCGAGGTGGTGCTGGACACGTGGAATCGCGAGCTCACGAAGCAGCGCGTAAACCTGCGGCGCAATGCCGACGTGACCGCCATCCGCGGCAAGGACGGCGAGTTCGAGGTGCACACGCGCGCGGGCGACGTGTTCCTGTGCCGCAAGGTCATCCTCGCCATCGGCCTCCAGGGCAATTTGCGCAAGCTCGGCGCCCCCGGCGAGGACCTCGAGGGCGTGCAGTACCAGCTCGACGACCCGGACGAGTACAACGGCGAGACCATCGTGGTGGTCGGCGCGGGCGATGCTGCGATCGAGAATGCGATCGCGCTGGCGGGCAGCAACCGCGTGGTTCTCATCAACCGCAACGAGGAGTTCGCGCGCTGCAAGGAAGGCAACCTGTCGCTGGTGCTTGCCGCGATCAAGGATGGGCGCATCGAGTGCCGCTACGGAACCTCTGCCTCG
>JALYSB010000285.1 GCA_030855025.1 Pseudomonadota bacterium | reverse complement strand
ATCCTCGCCCAGCACCCGGCGGTATTCAGGCGGGAGCGGCGCATGGATCTTGAGGCCGGGAGGCAATGCGATTTTCGGGTCCATAAACGTCCTTTGGGGCCATCTTGCAGTGTATTACCACACCGGCGTACACTGAATCCCGCCAAATGGCTAAGCGTCTGATACCTAAACCGCGCCGTGGATCGCTTCAAGGAACTGACCACTTTCGTCGAGGTTGCCCAGCGCGGCAGCCTGTCCGCCGCCGCCCGCGAGGAGGGCATCACCCCCGCCATGGTCGGCCGGCGCATCGACCAGCTCGAGGAGCGCCTCGGGGTGAAGCTATTCAAGCGCTCGACCCGCAAGGTGACGCTCACGCCGGAAGGCTCCACGTTCTACGAGGATTGTCACCGCATCCTCGACGAGCTGCGCTCCGCCGAGGATTCGCTCACGGTGGGGGCGAAGAGCGCCTCGGGGCGGCTGATCGTGACCGCGCCCACGTCCTTCGGGCGCCGGCACATCGCCCCTCACCTGGCGGCGTTCATCGCCGAGCATCCCAACCTCGCGATCACGCTGCACCTGTCGGAGCGCATGGTCGATCTCAAGAACGAGCGTTTCGACATCGCCATCCGCATCGCCGACCTGAAGAGCGCGGATCTCATCGCAGCCAAGCTCGCTCGCAACCACCGCGTCGTGTGCGGCTCTCCCACCTATTTCAAGCGCGCCGGCAAGCCGAAAGTGCTCTTGGACCTCGCGAAGCACAACTGCCTCGTGACCAGCACCGAGGATGGGGTCGCAGATACCTGGAGCTTCCAGGACGAGGGCAAGCCCCTCACGATCAAGGTGGGCGGCAACCTGCAGTGCAACGACGGTGAAGTGCTCACCCGCTGGGCAATCTCCGGCGAAGGTCTCGCCTGGCGTAGCGCGTGGGAGGTGAGCGAGGAGGTCAAGCGCGGCCGCCTCGTCACGGTCCTCGACGAGAACGCCTTTCCCGGCAACAACATTTACGCGGTCTACCCCGAGCGCCGCCTGCTGGCCGCGAAGGTCAAGTTCTTCATCGAGTTCCTGCGCAAGACTTTCGGCGACCCTCCCTACTGGGAGTGAAAACGGGTGTCAGAGACCCATTTCGGGGAGTGACAACCCGAAATGGGTCTCTGACACCCGTTTTCACCGGAACTGCTTGACGATGTGGTGCTGCCGGCGGCTGACGGGCAGCTTTTCGCCGGTGGCCTTGATGACCACCGCCCATCCGGATTCGGCCTCCTCCACGTTGCGCTCGAACCCCGAGATCGCGGTGCGCGCCACGAGGCAGTTGCGGTGGATGCGCACGAAGCCCGACTCGAACTCCTCCTCGAGGTGGGTGAGCGACTCCTCGACCAGGTGCTCGCGCTCGGCGGTGCGCACCGTCACGTATTTGAGCTCCGCGCGCAGGTAGAGGATGTCGGCGATCGGAACCAGGTGGATCTTGCCGCGCTCGTGGACCGAAAGGTGGCGGCGCGGCTGGTTCGCCGCGGCGGCGAGCGCCTGGCGCGAAACCGGCGCGCCGCCTCCGACCTTGTTGAGCGCCGCGAGCAGGCGCTCCAGCCGGATCGGCTTCAGCAGGTAGTCGATCGCGTTCACCTCGAAGGCCTTGAGGGCGTAGGCGTCGAACGCGGTGGTGAAGATGATCGCGGGCGGATGGTCCATCCCGGCGATGTGGCGCGCCGTCTCCATGCCATCCATCTCGGGCATGCGGATGTCGAGCAGCACGACGTCGACCTTTTCCCGGTTCAGAACCCCAAGCACCTCGCGGCCGGAGCGCGCCTCGTCGACGATCGCCAGCGGGAAGCTCTCGCGGCATTCGTCCAGCAGGTCGCGCAGCCGCGCCCGCGCCGGGGCTTCATCGTCGGCGATGAGCACGCGCGGGACCTCGACGCGGGCGAGGCTCATGCGGTGCCGGTCAGGTAAGGCATGCGGATGGTGACCCGGTAGATCGCGTCGCGGACCTCGGACTTCATGCTCGCCTCGGCGTCGAAGTGCAGCTGCAGGCGCTCGCGGATGTTGGCCAGCGCCATCTTATTACCCACCGTCTGGCGGCTTTCCGCCGGCACCGGGTTGGTGAGGGTCATCACGAGCTGGCTGCCGGCGAGTCCCACCTCGATCGCGATCTCGCCGCCGCCGGGCGCGGGCTCGATGCCGTGGTACACCGCATTTTCCACCAGCGGCTGAAGCAACAGCGGCGGAACCAGCGCGTCGGCCGGCATGCCTTCGATGCGCCAGGCAACCCGCAGCCGCTCACCCAACCGCAGGCTTTCGATCGCGAG
>JALYSB010000284.1 GCA_030855025.1 Pseudomonadota bacterium | reverse complement strand
CAGGCGTTCATCAACATCAACCTCGAGCGGCGCTTCGAGTCTTCGGCATACGCGAAGACCTTCCTCGAGGAAAAGCTGCTGCAGACGAAGGCCAAGCTCGAGGACTCGGAACGCGAGCTGGTGCGCATCTCGCGCGAGCTCGAGGTCTTCAACATCGACGAGAAGCAGAACATCTTCAGCCAGAACCTGCAGGAGTTCAATTCGGCAGCTTCCAAGGCTGAGCAGGACCGCATCCGGGCCGAGTCGGTCATGGTGCAGGCGCAGGAGAATCCCGAATCGCTCGCGATGCTCCAGGAAAACCGCAACTTCCAGGCGTTCCAGGCGCTCAAGCAAAGCAAGGCCAAGCTCGAGGCCGAGTACCAGGATGGACTGAAGGTCTACAAGCCGGCATTCCCCAAGATGCTGCAGCTCCAGGGCCAGATCACCGAGGTCGAGAAGCAAATCAATGTCGAGCTCGACGAGATTCGCAAGTCGGCGCGATCCAATTTCCGCGCGGCGAAGTCGCTCGAGATGCAGCTGAAGGACAAGCTCGCGAAGACCAAGCTCGAGATGCTCGACCTCCAGGGGCGCAACATCCGCTACAGCATCGCCAAGCGCGAGGTCGACACCAATCGCTCCCTCTACGACGGCCTGCTCTCGCGCCTGAAGGAAGTGGGCGTCGCCGGCGGCGTCGGCCTCAACAACATCTCCGTGGTGGACAAGGCCCAGGTCCCGCTCGCGCCGTTCAAGCCGAACCTGAGCAAGAATCTGTCGATGGGCCTGATGATCGGCCTGCTCGTCGGTTTGATGGTCGCATGGCTCCTCGAGCACCTCGACGACTCGATCCGCTTCGTGGAGGACGTCGAGCGTGAGACCGGAGCCGCGGTGCTCGGTGCCATTCCCAAGCTGAAGGGCGCGGAGGCCAACCGCGCTTCGCCCTTGGCGTTGAGCTCCCACACCGACCCCGCCTCCCCATTTGCGGAGGCGTATAGATCGGTACGCACGGCGCTGCAATTTTCCACGCCTACCGGGGCCCCCCGCCGCCTCGTCGTTACCAGTACTTCGAAGGACGAGGGAAAGAGCACCACGGCGCTCGCGCTCGCGATCAACTTCGCGCAAATGGGCAAGCCGGTGCTCATCATCGATGCCGACCTGCGCAACCCCGTTTTGCACAAGAAGCTCGGCGTGGAGAACTCGCGCGGGCTCTCCAACTACCTGTCGGGCAACCTCGGAGCCCTCGAGGTCGCCCACCCCACCTCGATTCCCAACCTGTTCGTGATGACTACCGGACCGCTGCCGCCGAATCCCGTCGAGCTCCTCTCGAGCATGAAATTCCTCACGCTGCTGTCGCAATGCGAGGAACACTTCGCGCACGTGATCGTGGACGCCCCGCCGGTGATCGGCATCGCCGATGCGATCGTGCTGTGCAACCAGGTCGAGAACTCGGTGTTCGTGGTCGAGTCGGGCAAGACCCGCAAGGGCCACGCGAAGGCGGCGCTCAGGCGCCTGCAGCAGGCCGGGGTGCATCCGATCGGCGTGATCCTCACGAAGATCGACTCGTACCACGACCAGAATTCGTACTATTACCAGTACGCGAATCCCGCGCTGGAAGCGAAGAAAACCGCCAAGGCCTGAGCGATGACGGATGCTCCCGGATCCGGTGCAGCGTCAGTCGCGTCGCAGCTCATCGCATTCTTTCGCGAGCCCGCGCGGTTCCGCCCCCACTACATCCACGGAGACGAGCGGCTCCCCGAAGGCCATGTGGTGCTCAAGTTCGCCCTGGGGCGCTTCTCCCGCGGTTGGCATCGCGATCTGTCGCATCACGACCAGGAGGAATTGACCGAGGCCGCGCGCTCCTTCGTGCGCCAGGTCTGCCTCTGGGAGCGCGCGACGCCGTACCAGGTGCTGTGCCTCGGGCGCGATGCACCGCGCGACGCGATCAAGGAAAACTACCGCTTGCTGATGGCGCTCCTGCATCCGGATCGCCCGGACGCGCTGGCGCACGCGTGGCCGGACGATTGCGCGCAGCGGGTGAACGATGCCTATGCGACCCTTTCCGATGACGCGCTTCGCAGCGCGTACGACACGGGAATTCGCAAGGCGCACTACTCCGGCGCCTTCGAGCATCCCGCACCTTCGATGGCGAAGTCGGCTCCGACGCCGCGACGGGGGGGGTGGGCGCGCTCGCTCGCGGTCGTGAGTGCGGTCGTGGCCGCGCTCTTCGTCGCCCAGTCGTGGTGGGTCGGTGACCAGCCCGAACACTATGCCCTCCTGGAGCGCGCGTTGCCGCTGCGGGCGTCC
>JALYSB010000162.1 GCA_030855025.1 Pseudomonadota bacterium | reverse complement strand
CTTTGGCTTCGCGCTCTTCTATCTCCGAGGCGTGGCGCCCAAAGAGGTGAAGAGCTCCGACATCTATTGGGGCGCGCTTCCGTTCGTGGGGCTGCAGCTGATCCTGGTGGCGCTCGTGATCGCGTTCCCGAAACAGGTCACGATGTTCCTGGACAAGCCGCTCGACGTGGACCTCGACAAGGTGCGGATCGAGCTGCAGCAGGAGGCGGTCGATCCCACGCGTCCCGCCGAGGACGCCGAGGGCGACATCATGAAGTCATTTGGCGGCAAGAAGTAGAAAGCCCCGCTTTCACGGGGCTTGGGTGATTGGATCCCCGACGTCTCGGGGATGACGAGCCAGGTTGCCGGCTCGCCGAGCCAGGTTGCCGGCTCGTCAGGTCTTTTTCGGGGCTGCGCCTGCGCCGCCTGCCGGACGACGTCCGGTCTGCATAAAGGTGTCGAAGTTGCCTTCAGCGACACGGAACCAGAGCACCTGGTCCTCGAGGAACTTCATGTAGGGGTCGTGGACCTTCTTGAACTTGGCGTTCTTGGCCGAGGTTTCGGCGTAGAGCTCCATCGCCGCCTTGTGGCACGCCTCGAGCACCGGGCGCGAGAACGGCCGCAGCTGGGCGCCCCCCGCGACCAGCCGCTTCAACGCGTCGGGATTGCCCGCGTCGTAGCGCGCCATCATCATCGTGTTGCCCTCGTGGCAAGCCGCCTCGAGGATCGCGCGGTAATCGGCGGGCAGCTCGGAAAGCGCCTTCTGGTTCACCAGCACGTGCAGCGCCGGACCACCCTCCCACCAACCCGGGTAGTAGTAGAACTTGGCGACCTTGTTGAAGCCGAGCTTCTCGTCGTCGTAGGGGCCGACCCATTCGGCCGCGTCGATCGTGCCCTTCTCGAGCGCCGGGTAGATCTCGCCGCCGGCGATCTGCTGCGGCACCACGCCCAGCTTGGCGAGCACCTGGCCCGCAAAGCCGCCGATGCGCATCTTCAGGCCCTTGAGGTCCGCGACGGTCTTGATCTCCTTGCGATACCAGCCGCCCATCTGCGCGCCCGTGTTACCCGCGAGGAACGCGGTCACGCCGTATTCCTTGAGGAATTCGTTGTAGACCGCCTCGCCGCCGCCCACGTACCACCAGGCGTTGAACTGGCGGCAGTTCATCCCGAACGGAATCGCGGTGCCGAATGCGAAGGTGGGATCCTTGCCGACGTAATAGTAGGGCGCGGTGTGGCATGCCTGTACCGTGCCGTTCTGCACCGCATCGAGGGCCTGCAGCCCGGGCACGATCTCGCCCGAGGCGAACACCTGGATCTGGAAGCGGTTGTTGGTGGCCGCGGCCACGCGCTTGCTGATGATTTCGGCCGCCCCGAAGATGGTGTCCAGGCTCTTCGGGAAGCTCGACGTGAGCCGCCATTTGATCTCGGGACCGCCCTGCGCGAAGGCCGGCGCGGCTCCCGCGGCGAGGATGCCCGCCATGCCAGCGCCCGCCGAGTTGATGAAATTCCTGCGTTTCATTATTTACCCCTCCTGGTGGGATTGTTTCGAGTTGGTCGAGCCGCAATCGAGTTGCGCCGCGCCCAAGCCTATCCTAGTCGCCCGCGATCGTCATCTTGGTGACGAGTATCGATCCGCAATGCTTCGAGCCGCGCGTGACTGCGTCGCTGCCGACCGCGGCGATGCCGGCGAAGACCTCGAGCAGGTTTCCCGCGATCGTGACCTCTTCGACGGGAAATTGGATCTCGCCTCCCTCGACCCAGAAGCCCGACGCGCCGCGCGAATAGTCGCCCGTCACCGGATTGACCCCCTGGCCCATGAGCTCGGTCACGAGGAAGCCGCGGCCCATTTGCCGCACGAGCCCGTCGAGGTCGAGCGTCCCCGGCTTCACCACCAGGTTGTGGTTGCCGCCCGCATTGCCGGTGGTCTCGAGGCCGAGCTTGCGCGCCGAGTAGGTCGACAGGAACCAGCCGCGCAGGATGCCGTCCTCGACCACGAGGCGCGGGGCGGTCGCGACCCCCTCGGCATCAAAATATGCGCTCGCCATTGCGCCGGGAAGGTGCGGATCCTCGTGGATGTCGATGCCCGGCGCGAAGACCCGCGTGCCCACACGATCGAGCAGGAACGACGAGCGCCGGTAGAGGCTCGAACCGCTCGCCGCGGAGACGAAATTGCCCAGCAGGCCCGAGGCGATGTTCGCCTCGAAAATGACCGGCGCCTCGGTGGTAGGCAGGCGCCGGCCGCCGAGCCGGCTCACGGTGCGGCTGCCCGCGGTGCGCCCGACGCTTTCGGCGCCCTCCAGGCGCGCGGGGTCCCGGTGCGTGGTGTACCAGTAGTCGCGTTGCATGCCCCCCGCGTCCTCGGCCACCACGCTGCAGCTGATGCTCGACTTCGAGGTCGGGAAACCGCCCATGAAACCGCGCGTGTTGGCAAGAACGAAGTCGGCGTCATGGGCCGACACCGTGGCGCCTTCGGTATTGCTGATGCGACGGTCGACCGCGAGCGCCGCGGCCTCGGTGCGGCGCGCGATCTCGATCGACTCCTCGACGGTGAGGCCCCAGGGATGGAAGAGGTCCAGGTCGGGAGGCGCGCCGCGGAAGAGGCGCCCGGCGTCGGGCAGGCCCGTAGCCTCGTCCTCGGCGGTGTGCCGCGCGATGGCGCACGCCGCCTCGACGGTGCGCTCCACCGCCTCGGGCGACAGGTCCGACGTGCTCGCGTTGCCGCGCCGCTGCCCGAAATAAACGGTGATGCCCATGCCCTTGTCGCGGTGGTACTCCACCGTCTCGACTTCGGCGCGCCGCACCGTGACCGATTGGCCCACCGCGGCCGAAACCTCGACCTCGGCGTCGGCGGCCCCGCGCGCCTTGGCAATCTCGAGCGAGCGGCGCGCGACGTCGGCCATCGCCTCGCGCGACAGCGGCAGGGATGCGGAGGCAAGGGGATGGTCAGGCATCGAAGTGGCGTCCCGGCGCAGCCCGAAAGGTTCTACACTCTCGCGGCTGGAAGAAAAGCGGGAAATGCGATGGAAGAAGAAGACGATTTTATCAGCAAGACGCGGCGCAAGCGCCAGATGACCGACCTGCAGCGCCTCGGCGGCGAGCTGGTGGAGCTGTCCCCCGATCAGCTGGCGCGGATCGACATGCCGGAGCGGCTGCGCGACGCGGTGATCGAATGCAAGCGCTTCACGCGCCACGAGGCCCGGCGCCGCCAGATGCAATACATCGGCCGCATCATGCGCGACATCGATTCGGGACCGATTGCCGAAAGCGTAGCGGCGCTGCAGTCCCCCTCCAAGAAGCAGACCGCGCTCTTCCACGTCGCCGAAAAATGGCGTGACGAGCTGCTCGGCGACCCGCAGGCGATCGTGCGCTTCGAGCGCGAGTTTCCCCACGCCGACGCCCACCGCGTGCGCGTCTTGATCGAGGAGGCGAAAGTCGAGCGCGCCGCCAAGCGCGCGCCGAAGCATTTCCGCGAGCTCTTCCATGCGATCAACGCGACGGTGCAGGAGCACGCCAAGGGCACATGAGCCATTCCCCCGACAGCGTTCGCATCGGCCTTGTCGCCACGAGCGACCGCGCCTCCCAGGGCGTCTATCGCGATGAAGGCATTCCCGCCCTAGAGCAATGGCTGGCCCAGGCGCTCCTGAACCCGATCGAGTTCGAGCGCCGCCTTATTCCCGACGAGCGCGGGGTCATCGAGGCGACGCTGCGCGAGCTGGTCGACGAGCGCGCCTGCCACCTCGTGGTGACCACGGGCGGCACCGGGCCGGCGGCGCGCGACGTCACGCCCGAGGCAACGCTCGCCGTGGCCGACCGCGAGATGCCCGGCTTCGGCGAGCAGATGCGGCGCATCAGCCTGGAGTTCGTGCCCACCGCGATCCTGTCCCGCCAGGTGGCCGTGATTCGCCGCTCCACGCTGATCCTCAACCTGCCGGGCCAGCCGAAGTCGATCCGCGAGACGCTGGAGGGCCTGAAGGGTGCGGACGGCAAGGCGCTCGTCGCGGGAATCTTCGCCGCCGTCCCCTACTGCATCGACCTCATCGGGGGGCCGTACCTCGAGACGCGCGATGAAGTGGTCCGCGCCTTCCGTCCAAAATCCGCCATCCGCGCCCCGAGGAGTTGAATTGGAACTGCTGCCACACGTCGAGCTCGTCACCGGCCCCGATCCGGTCGGTACCGTTATCTGGTTGCACGGCCTGGGCGCCGACGGGTGGGATTTCGTCCCGATCGTGCGCGAGCTGCCGCTGCCCGAGGACCGCGCTATCCGCTTCATCTTCCCGCACGCGCCGGTGCGCCCGGTCACGATCAACAACGGCATGGAGATGCGCGCCTGGTACGACATCGCGATGAACGACATCGGGCGGCTGCCCGACGAGCACGGTATCCGTGCTTCGCAGGAAGCGGTCGGGCACCTGATCCGGCGCGAGCGCGGCCGGGGCGTGGCTTCCGAGCGCATCGTTCTCGCAGGCTTCTCCCAGGGCGGAGCGATCGCGCTGCAGGCGGGATTGCGCTACGCGGAGCGCCTCGGCGGCATCGCCGCGCTCTCGACCTACCTGCCGCTCGACGATTCCCTCGAAGCCGAGGCGGCGCCCGCCAACCGCGCGACGCCGATCCTCATGGCGCACGGGACCCAGGACGAGGTCATCCCGATGCGCATGGCCGAGGCCTCGCGCGCGGCGCTCGAGCGCCACGGCTACGAGGTCGAATGGCACGACTGGCCGATGCCGCATTCGGTGTGCGCGGAGGAGATCGAGGAGATCAGCGCGTTTCTCGGGCGCGTGCTGGGCGGCAGTCGCGCCGCGCCGGCGCGCTCCTCGATCATCCTGCCGGGGCGCTGATCCGGCTCAAGAGACCCCCGGGGTGTGCGAAGGGATTCGCAACGGCTGGAGGGCAGCGCACAGCGCCGCGGGCAGCTCCGTCGGGCGGCGTGATTTCCGATCGACGTACACGTGCACGAAATAGCCCTGGGCGGCCGCCGTGTCCGCACTTTCGGCGAACAGCGCGATTTCGTAGCGAACGCTCGAACGGCCGACATGCGCCACGCGCAGGCCGGCCGTCACCGTCTCGGGGTAGGTGAGCGGCGCGAGGTACTGGCAACCGGTCTCGACCACCAGCCCGATCACCGGGCTTGCCTGGATGTCCAGCGCGCCGCGCACGATCAGGTACGTGTTCACCACGGTGTCGAAGTAGGACAGGAAATGCACGTTGTTCACGTGGCCGTAGGCGTCGTTGTCCATCCAGCGCGTCGTGATGGACTGGTGATAACGGTACTCGCCACGAGTCGCGGCAACGGGCCTCGCCGACACGGGGCGGGGCACTCCGGACGGATTCATGCGGTCCATGGCCCTCACCCATCCGCGCTCTTGGAAGCCCCGGCGAACTCCTCGGGCACCGGGACCAGGAACTTCACCGTGCGCGCGAAGGTGCCCGGAACGATCGACAACCCCCCGGCGAGGAACGCCTCGACTTCCTCGCGCCGCTTCATGGTGTCGTTATAGCCGAGATCGATCAGCTCGCGGCAGTAGCCCTGCTCGAACAGCAGGTAGGACGCGAGGTTCGCGCCGCCGCGGCGCATCGCGCCGACCGAGCGCAGCAAGAAGCGGATCGGCCAAGGCAGGCTGCGCACGTGCTTGACGGCGATCGTGTCGAGCGGCTCGCTGGGCGTGAGCACCAGCACGTCGACATGGTGCAGCGTGAGCCCCATCTTCTTCATGGCCTCCGGCGGCACGGCGCTTACGGTGCGATTGATGCGCTCGAGCCTCTCGAGGTCCACCGCGAGGCTGTCGAGGAAGATCGAGTTCATCACGTGCCCGGCGACCTGCGCGAGGGTCGGGTAGAGGTCGCCGCGCGTGCGCTCGGGCTCGTCGTTGCGGATGCGTGCCGTGCCCACCACGATGACGCGGTCGGCCCCCAGGTGCAGCGCCGGGCTCACCGGCGCGATCTGGCGCATCGAGCCGTCGCCGAAGAACTCGCGATTGAGGTGATAGGCGGGGAACAGGAACGGGATCGCGCTCGAGGCCATCAGGTGCTGCACGCTGATCCTGGTCTTGATGCCGATCCGCTGCGAGCGCCTCCAGCCCTCGAGGCTCTCGGCGCCCTGGAAGAAGCTGCAGCTCTGCCCCGAGGTGTAGCCCGAGCAGGTGATCGACACCGCATCGAGCGCTCCCGCGGCGACGTTGCGCTCGATGCGCGCGAAGTCGAGATAGCGGGCGAGCAGGCTCTCGAGCGGCCGGTTGTCGAGGAGCGAGATGCGCTTGTTCTTGAGGAAGGCCCCGAAGAGGAACCCCGCGAACCAGCGGGAGCTGTTGGCGACGACGCCCGGAAAATCGGCACGGTAGACATGGTGGGGCTGGAAGTTGCGCCAGACATCGAGGAGGTGATCGACCGCGGCGCCGAAATCGTCGGCATTCACCGCGAGGGCCCCGGCGTTGACCGCCCCCGCCGAGGTGCCGCAGATGATCGGGAACGGATTGGTTTTCGGGTCGGGGAGCATCTCCTTGATCGCCTGGAGCACGCCCACCTGGTAGGCGGCGCGGGCGCCGCCGCCCGCCAGCACGAGACCCGCCTTCCCGCCTCCCGCCGTGCCTTCCATCGCTCCCCCGTTGGGGCCTGGCGGGCGCGTCACGATCGCCCGGCCGCGGCCTTCCCCTTCTCCTTGCGTACTGGTGTACCCGCAGCGCGCGCGTTTTGCAACATTTCCTCGGCGTGGCGCCGCGTGGCATCGGTGATCTTGAGGCCTCCCAGCATGCGCGCAACTTCGGCCACGCGCGCGGCCGGATCGAGCGCTTCCACCGTCGCGACAGTGCCCCCCGGGCCCGGCTGCTTCGCCACCCTCAGCTGGGAGCGCGCGTGCACCGCCACTTGCGCGAGGTGCGTGACCGAAAGCACCTGGTGATGGCGCGCCAGAGACTGCAGCAGCTGGCCCACCACTTCGGCCACGGCGCCGCCGATGCCCGAGTCGACCTCGTCGAAGATGAGCGTAGGCACCGACGCCTGCCCCGATAGCAGGACCTGGACGGCGAGCGAGAGGCGCGAGAGCTCGCCCCCCGAGGCCACGCGCGCGAGCGGCGCGAGCGGCTGGCCGGCATGGGTGGCGACCTGGAGCTCGACGGACTCGAGGCCGCCGGCGGCGGGCACGTCGAGCGGCTCGAGCACGGCTTCCATCCGCCCCCCGGCCATTGCCAGGCGCTGCATCGTCAGGCTCACCGCGGTGCCGAGACGCCGCGCCGCCTCGCGGCGCGACTGCGACAACTTTGCAGCGGCGGTGCGATACGCCCGCTCGGCCGCCGCTTCCTGGCCGCGCAACATCTCGAGGCTCTCCTCCCCCCCCAGCTCGGCGAGGCGCGAGCGCCGCTCCTCGAGCGCGGCGGGCAGTCCGTCGGCATCGACGCGATATTTGCGCGCACTGTCGAGCACCGCCTTCAGGCGTGAATCGAGCTGGCCGAGCCTGCCGGGGTCCACGTCGAGGCGCTGGAGGTAGCGGCGCAACTCGTGCGCGGCTTGCGCGGCGTGCACGCCGGCGGTCTCCGCATCGCGCCGCGCGTCGTCGAGCGCCGGGTCGAGGGCGCTGGCGGCGGCCAGGCG
>JALYSB010000283.1 GCA_030855025.1 Pseudomonadota bacterium | reverse complement strand
AATTCGTCTCGCCGCCGGTCACGACCCGGTTGATGTCGTAGAGCATGTAGGCCGAGAAGATGCCGATGGCGATCAGCGAGATCGCGATCATCAGCCCCGGGACCTGCAGGAAGATGTTCGCGAACGACGCCACCAGCAGCATGATCACGCCGACGAACAGGAACTTGCCCATGGGGGCGAGATCCCGCTTGATCGTCGTGGCCAGCGTCGCCATGGTGACGAACACCGTCGCGGTACCGCCGAAGGCGAGCGCGATCAGGCTCACACCGTTCGAAAGACCCAGCACCGCGCCCAGCAGGCGCGAGAGCATCAGGCCCATGAAGAACGTGAAACCCAGCAGCAGGGCCACGCCCCAGCCCGAGTTCTTGGTCTTCTCGATGGCGAAGAAGAAGCCGAACGCGATCGCCAGGAACGCGATGAACCCCCACCCGGGATTTGCGGCGAGGAAAGTGAACTTCATCTGCACGCCGAGCCAGGCGCCGATGACGGTCGGCACCATCGACAACGCGAGCAGCAGGTAGGTGTTGCGCAAGACCCGGTTCTGGGCGAGCGCTGACGACGACGCCGTCCGGCCTTGCACCATGATCGGGGATTCGGGTTGCATGTTTTCTCCTTTGGAGATCAGTCGGGTCTGGATCGACCCATGATTAGAGTATGGGAGCACGGCCCCGGTTTCAAGTCCCCAGCATACGCCACCCGGGAGCAAAAAAAACCCATAAAAACAAAGAGTCATCGACTTTGCCGTCCGTCCGGGCCAAAATGGTGCCTCGAAAGCTACTTTCCGGATCCCGCATGACCATGTTCTCGCGCCTGCGCAGGGCGGTCTCCACGGAGTCGGGGGCGGTGCGCGCGATGCTCACGGCGTTGCAGGACGCGATCACCCGCACCGCGGTCGGCGCGGCGCGCACCTCGATCCGGCTGGGCTCGATCACCGGGCAGATCCGGCGCACCAACGAGGCCCTCACCGAGATGCTGCGTACGGCGGGAGCGCTCAACTCCGACATCCAACGCGTTGCCGGCTCCTCCCAACACACGCGCGAGGCTGCAATCGAGATGCAGCAGGTGACCGCGAGCGGGCGCGAGCTGAGCGTCGAGGGCTCGCATTCCGCGCTCGAGCTCCAGGCACAGATGGGCGCCACCGTCGAGCGCATCGACCGCCTGTTCGAAAGCGTCCAGGCGGTGCTCCAGGTGAGCAAGATCATCGACGACATCGCACGCCAGACGCAGCTGCTGAGCGTGAACGCATCGATCGAGGCGGCGCGCGCGGGGGAGCAGGGGCGCGGCTTTGCGGTGGTGGCGAAGGAGGTGGGCTCGCTCGCGGAGAACACCGCCAAGCGCACCCGCGAGATCAAGGCCCTGATGGAAACGATCACCAGCGACCTGGGGCCGGCGCGGGAAGCGGTGGGCAAGAGCCAGGGCCTGGTCGAGAACACCGCGACCCATGCGCGCGCGGTGGGCAAGGGCATGGAGCGGCTCACGACGCTGGCCGCCGACGTTGCCACCCACATGCAGTCGATCGCGGGAGCGGTGGACACGCAGCGCGAAGGGATCGAGGAGTTGTTCGCGAAGCTGAAGGCAGCCACCGAGTCGGCGAGCGCCATCAGCGACGATGCGCAGGCGCTGACCGATTCCACCTTCGCGCTCTCCGAGCTCACCGAGGACACGTTTCGCCATTTCGGCGAGGTGGACACAGGCACCGTGTTCCACCGCGTCCTCGATCTCGGCCGGCAGCTCGCGCAGCGCACCAGCAAGACTTTCGAGGCGGCGATCGACTCGGGTCGCTGCAGTATCGACGACGTGCTCGCTCTCGAGTACAAGGAGATTCGCGGCGCGGACATTCGCAGCCTCGCGCATCTCTTCGACGTGACACGCGTGCCCCACGAGGGCTTCCAGCCGCCCAAGTACCACACCCGCTACGACGCGATCGTGGACGTGGACCTGCAGCGCGTCATGGACGAGATCAAGTCGCGCGAGCCGGCGCTCATTTTCGCGCTGGTGATCGACCTGAATTCCTACGGGCCGATCCACAACCGCGAGTATTGCAAGGACTGGACCGGGGTTGCGTCGCAGGACCTGGTCGGCAACCGGATCAAGCGCTTCTTCACCGATCAGCGCGTATTGGTGCGCGGTGCGCGCGTGGGCCTGGCGCAGGCCGCGGCCCTGCCGGACCGTGCGAGCCGCGACGATTTCGCGCGCGCCGGCTGCGACCTCGGCGAGACCGCGCAGGCCGCGCAGCAATTCCTGGTACAGACCTATGCGCGCGATACCGGCGCCATCGTGACGGTGCTCACGGCGCCGAT
>JALYSB010000282.1 GCA_030855025.1 Pseudomonadota bacterium | reverse complement strand
CTCGCCGAGAAGGCGCTCGAGCGCCTGGTGAAGAACAGCAAGGACCGGGCGCTCATCGCGCCGCTGGTCGAAGCCCTGGGGGCCACGAAGACCGGCCAGGTCATCCTCCTCAAAACGCTTGCCGCCTTCGAGCCGAAGCCCGAGGGATGGACGCAGGTGCTCCTGGGGCAGGTCGATGCGCTCCAACCTCACGTTCGCGTTGCGGCGCTGCGTCACCTTCGCGATGTGAAGCAGGAGAAGGAGGTCGCGGCGTGGGTGCCACGCGCCGCCGCGATGCTGCGGGACCCCGACTCGTCAGTGCGGGCGGGTGCTGCCTCGGCTCTCGGCAGCGCCGCGGGGCTCGCGGCCGGCGAGATCGACCAGGTGGTCGCGGCGCTCGGAGACCCGGAGAAGACGGTAAGGCGCGTCGCCGCCAACGCCATCGGGTACATCGGAGAATCCAACCAGGCCATCGCCGCCGCATCCAAAGCACGCGTCGCGAGCCTCGCCGCGCCGGCGTTGACCGCAGCGATGGAAAAGGACGAGGACGCCGACGTGCGCACCGAGGCGCAACGCGCGCTCGCGAAGATCGGCGCCGAAACCCGGCTCGCCACCGTTGCCCCTCCTTCAGGGGGCGCTGAATCGAGCGGCCTGGCGGTGTTGCGCGGCCGCAAGATCCCGTTCGAGGAGCACTACTTCGCCCGCGCGCTCACGGAGATGGATGTCGAGGTGGTGCGCGCCTTCCTGGACGCCGGCAGGTCGCCCCTGGCGCCGGTGGCGGGAATGGGCTCACCCATACGCGCGATGATTTTCAGCGGCCGCGCTTGCGCGCCGAGCCAGCGCCCCACCAAGCCGCAGGCGCTGGTACTGGTGAAACTGCTGCTGGAGCGTGGAGCGGACGTGAACGCGGTCGATGACAACGGCAACACGCCGCTGATGGCGGCCGCAGGCGCGGGCTGCGACCGCGAGCTCACCCGGGCGCTGATCAAGGCGGGGGCCAGGATCAACGCCGTCAATTCCGGAGGCTTCACGCCCTTCGAGGCGGGCCTCTGGATGGGCCACGATGGGCTGGAGGAGCTGGTCGCGGCGGGTTATCGCCTGCCCCCCGAGAAAGTGAAGGTCTATCTCGAAGGCTACAAGGACCGACCCGAGGCGCAAGCGATGGTCCGGAAGGCCGCCGCAAGTAGGCGGCTCTCCCCAGGGTGACCATGCGGTATTCTCATTTTTCCGGAAAAGGCATTCCTACAGGAGGAAACATGCACGCGAAATCATTGCTGGCCTGCGTTTCGATCGCCCTGGCGGGATGCGCCGTGGTGCACCAGGAGCGTTACGACCGCACCGAGCACTACGACCCGCGCCCCTGGCGCGTCGTCTCCGACCGCGCGGTGACCGGATTCGTGTTCCCCGAGTCGGTCGGGTGCGATGCGACGGAGCGCGTCCTTTACGTCGGCAACTTCGGCGGCACCGAGCTCAAGCCCGCGGAGAAGGACGGCAAGGGCTACATCAGCAAGGTCTCGCCCGACGGCCGCGTGCTCGAGGAGCGCGTGTTCAACGTGACGATGAACAAGCCGAAAGGCATCTGGATCGCCGGCACTCGCCTGTGGGTGACCGACATCGACGGCGTCTGGATCTTCGACACGCGGACGAAGCAGGGCCGCAAGCTCGCGATCCCCGGCATCCAGTTCGCCAACGACCCGGCGGTGAGCGGCGGCGTGCTGTACGTGACCGACAATCGCAGCGATTCGCTCTATCGCATCGAGCCCGCCGACTTCCTCGACGCGGGCGTGCAGCCCCGGATCACGCAAGCCTGGACGAAGAAGGACATCAATCCCAACGGCATCTGGCCGGCGCGCGACGGCACCCTGATCGTCGTCGGTTCTCTTGCGGCGGACAAGCCTCGGGGGATCCACACCATCGGCCGGGGCGGCGAGATTGCGACGCTGGTCCAACCCTTTGGCCGCCTTGAAGGCATCTACGAAACGCGCGATGGCGGACTGCTCGTGACCGACTGGAACACGGGCTCGCTCAACTATTGGTCGCTCGGCGGCGGCATGACCCAGCTCGCCAAGGATTTCAAGGGTCCTGCCGACTTCTGCGTGATGGGCGACACGGTTTACGTGCCTGACCTGGTGAAGAGCGAGATGCGGATCGTGCGCCTCGGGAAGTAGGCTCAGATCAAGGCGAGGACGGCCACGGCGCCCAGCACCAGCACCAGCACCCACCAGAAATGGGCCCCCGCGCGAGGAACCTCGCCGGGGGACAGGCCCGACTCGGAGTGCGGCACGTAGCCGGGGACCGGCGGACCGGGCGTCGCTCGGGCGGCGGCGCCCAC
>JALYSB010000025.1 GCA_030855025.1 Pseudomonadota bacterium | reverse complement strand
CGAAGGCCACGCCCTCCGCCCCGAGCACGTGCTTGAGGTGGCCGGCGATGAGCGCGGGCGAGAGCGGCTTCAGGTTGAATTGCAGGCAGCGTGACAGGACGGTGACCGGCAGGCGTTGGGGATCGGTCGTCGCGAGGATGAACTTCACGTGCTCCGGGGGCTCCTCGAGCGTCTTCAGCATCGAGTTGAACGCATGCCGCGAGAGCATGTGCACCTCGTCGATAATGTAGACCTTGAAGCGCCCTGCCACCGGCATGTATTGCGCGGTGTCGAGGAGCTCACGCATCTCGTCGACCTTGGTGTTGGTCGCGGCGTCGACTTCGAGCAGGTCGACGAAGCGCCCCGAATCGATCTCGGTGCAGGCGCCGCACTTGCCGCACGGATTCGAGGTGATGCCGGTCTCGCAATTGATCGCCTTGGCGAGAATGCGGGCCAAGGTGGTCTTGCCGACACCGCGCGTGCCGGTGAAGAGGTACGCGTGGTGAAGGCGCTTGGAGTCGAGGGAGTTGACGAGCGCGGTGACGACGTGCGGCTGGCCGACGATTTCCTCGAAGACTCGGGGACGCCACTTGCGGGCGAGTACTTGATAGGCCATCGGCGAGAAGAATTCGGAATGGCGAGCCTGACCCTCGGCACTTGAAGGAAACGACTGTGGCTGCTTCGTTCCCGACCTGACCAGGTTCATCGGCCTCCAATGCGAGGAGGCCCGCCACGAGAATTATGACACAGCGCTACCCCGCATCGATCGCGCAAGTGCGAAATCCCGCGAAAACATCGCCGCGCCCGGGCAGGTAGAAATTGCGGAAGCGGTGGTGCGCGAGGCGAGGGCGCGTGGCGAAGCTGCCGCCGCGCAGGACCTGGTGAGTGCCGAACCACGGTGCCGAGTACTCCTTGTACGGATCGGCTTGAAATCCCGGATATGGCTCGAAAATGCTCGAAGTCCACTGCCAGGCGCCCTCGAAGAGCTGATCGAGGCCGCCGCCAGTGCCTGCGGCGAACTCCCACTCGGCCTCGGTCGGCAACCGGCGGCCCGCCCAGCGGCAGTACGCCTCGGCCTCGTGCAGCGTGACGTGGATCATCGGTGAATCCGGGTCCAGCGGCACCCACCGATCGAACCGTCGCACGGCCCATTGCGAGCTCCCCCGCCGCCAATGCGATGGCGCCTGCGCGCCCTGAAGCTCGCGCCAGGCCCAGCCCGCAGCGCTCCAGAGATCGCGCCTGCCGTAGCCGCCGTCGTCCACGAAGCTGGCGAAGTCGCCCTGCGTGGCCAACGCGCCCGCTATCGTGAAGGGCGCGACCCGCGCGCCGTGCGCCCATTTCTCGTTGTCGAAGACGAAGTGGCCGGCCCCGGGCTGCGTCCCCATCAGGAACTCGCCGCCCTCGAAGCGCACATCGCGCGTCTTCCGCGGCGGGTACGCGCCTTCGAGCCCCGGGATCGGCGGCGCCGGCAGCTCCAGTGCCTGCAGCGTCATGAGCAGCGCCTCGCCGTGCATGTCCTCGTGCAGCAGCGCGAGCTCGAAGAAATACCGCTCCTCCACGGGCGAGCGCGCCAGCGCCTGGAGGGTCGCATCGAGGGTATCTGCCATGAAGCCGAGGAGGACACGCGGCGCCGGGTAGGCGAGGTGCCAGCGCGAGTCGTGGGGCACGTTCGCGGAATCGAAGAGCGCGTCCGCCGGCTTCAGGATCGAGTCACGCACCGCGCCTGCCGCTCTCGGCGAATAGCGCGAGCACCAGAACTCCTGGAACCACGCGATGTGGGCCAGCTCCCACAGGGGCGGGTTCACGATCGGCAAGCAGGGAACCTCGAGCGAGGCGAGGTCCAGGTGTGAGTAGATCGCGAGCGTACGCGCGCGCGCATCGCGCAAAGCCGCCGCGAGCCGGTCTCCTTCGTATAATCGCCCGATGGGCTCCCTCGCCAAGCCTGTGGTGTGCATCGTGACGCCCGGGACAAGAACCGAGAACAACGGCAACTGGCGCACCGCGGCCCGGTGGGCCGCCATGCTGCAGGGCCATTGCCGGATCATTGTACAGACGCGATGGGACGGAAAGCCCGCCGACGCGCTCATCGCCCTGCACGCGCGGCGCAGCGCCGATTCGGTCGCGGAATTCCACGCACGCGCGCCGGGACGCTCGATCGCGGTGATGCTGACCGGGACCGACCTCTACCGCGACCTGCCGGAATCCCGCGAGGCCGCGCGCTCGCTCGACCTCGCCCGATGCATCGTGACGCTCCAGGAAGACGCCCTGCGCCTACTTGGCGATGCGTGGCGCGCCAAGGCCGAGGTAATCTTCCAGTCCGCAGTCGCGCTGCGCAAGGAAACCAAGGCGCGCGACCGCCTGGTATGTGTCGCCGTAGGCCACCTGCGCGAAGAGAAGGATCCACGTACGCTATTGCGCGCGGTGGCGAGGCTGCCGGCGTCGCTGCCCTTCGTGCTGCGCCACATCGGCGCGCCCCTCGACGCGCGCCTCGCAACCGAAGCCCGGCAGCTTGCCGCCCGCGAATCGCGCTACCGCTACCTGGGCGCCCTGCCCCACGGGCTCACGCGCGCAGCGATGAAAGCCGCCCACTTGCTGGTGCATCCGTCGGCCATGGAAGGAGGGGCCAACGTGATTGTGGAGGCCGTGACGGGCCACACCCCGGTCCTGGCGAGCCGGATTTCCGGCAACGTGGGCATGCTGGGCCCGGATTACGCGGGGTATTTCGAAGCCGGGAATGAATCCGCGCTGGCGAGTGGGGTCGTACAAGCGTGGGAGGACCGCGCATTCCTCGCCACGCTCGCCCGCCAGTGCGCCGTGCGGCGCCCGCTTTTCAGCCCGGCGGCCGAGGCGCGCGCGGTGCGCCGGCTGCTGTCACGGCTCCTCGCGTAAGCCCGGGCGTAAAATCACGACTGACCCAGATGGAAAGGCACCCGATGGACATGCAAGTGCGTCTCACCCAGTTCAGCCACGGCGGCGGATGCGGCTGCAAGATCGCCCCGGGCGTGCTGGAGCAGATCCTCGCCAAGTCGGCCCCCGGCCTCGTGCCGAAGGCGCTCCTCGTGGGGATCGAGACGAGCGACGACGCGGCGGTCTACATGATCAACGAGCGCCAGGCAATCGTGGCGACCACCGACTTCTTCATGCCGATCGTCGACGACCCGTTCGACTTCGGCGCGATTGCGGCCACCAACGCGATCTCCGATGTCTATGCGATGGGCGGGCAACCCCTCTTCGCTCTGGCGCTCGTCGGAATGCCGGTCAACCAGATCCCGCTCGAGGTGATCCGCAAGATCCTCGAGGGCGGCGAGTCGGTGTGCGCGCGCGCGGGCATCCCGATCGCGGGAGGCCACACCATCGACTCCGTCGAGCCGATCTACGGCCTGGTGGCGATCGGGCTCGTGGATCCCAGGAACCTCAAGCGCAACGCGGGCGCGAAGCCCGGCGACAAGCTGGTGCTGGGCAAGCCGGTGGGCGTAGGCATCCATAGTGCGGCGTTGAAGAAGGGCAAGCTGGACGACAACGGCTACAAGGCGATGATCGCCGCCACCACGAAACTGAATACGCCGGGCACGCGCCTGGGCGAGCTCGAAGAGGTCCACGCGCTCACCGACGTGACCGGGTTCGGACTCCTCGGCCACCTTCTCGAGATCGCGAAAGGCTCGAAAGCCGGCGCGGTGATCGACTGGAAATCGGTGCCGCTCCTGCCCCAGGCGCTCGAGTTCGCGCGCGAGGGAATCGTCACCGGCGCGTCGGCTCGAAACTGGACCGGCTATGGCGCTCGCGTGAAACTGGGCTCCGGCATCGGTGGCGCCGAGAGGGCGATCCTCACCGATCCCCAAACGAGCGGTGGACTGCTGGTGGCGTGCGATGCCTCCGCGGTCGACAAGGTGCTCGAGATCTTTCGCGCCGATGGATTCGACCGCGCCACCGTGATCGGCGAGATCGTTGCCGGTCCCTCGGAAGTGTCCGTGCGCTGACCGTGGCTTCCCATCCCGTCCCGTTCGCGCGTCCCGGCACGCTCTCCGAGCGATTCGCTGCGGTTCGCGGCGCGACGCGACGCCTGGCCGCCCCGTTGTCGGCCGAAGATTGTGCGATCCAGTCGATGGCCGACGCGAGCCCGGTGAAATGGCACCTCGCGCACACCACCTGGTTCTTCGAGACTTTCGTGCTCGCGCGCCACGATCCGGAGCGCGCGCCGTTCAACCCCGCGTTCAAGGTGCTGTTCAATTCCTATTACCACGCCGTCGGCGACCGGCATCCCCGCCCGCAGCGCGGGCTGCTCTCGCGTCCCGCGCTCTCGGAGGTCCTCGCTTATCGCGATCAGGTCGATGCGGAGGTCGCAGGGCTCCTCGAGCGCGGCCGGCTTGGCGACGATCTGCTCGAGCTGATCGAGCTCGGCACGCACCACGAGCAGCAGCACCAGGAACTGATCCTCACGGACTTGAAGCACCTCCTGTCGTGCAACCCGATGCGTCCGGCGTACCAGAAGACCTGGCCCCTCACGCCCATCGGCGCCCGAGAGATGCACTGGATCGCGTTCGCCGACGGCCCGCGCGCGATCGGACACGAGGGCGCGGATTTCGCCTTCGACAACGAGTCACCGCGCCACACGGCCTGGATCCACCCATTCGAGATCGCATCCCACCCCGCCACCAATGGCGATTTCCGGCGCTTCATCGAGGACGGCGGATACCGTCGCCCGGAGCTGTGGCTGTCCGCGGGCTGGGACCTGGTGAGCGCCCGCGAGTGGCACGCCCCGCTCTATTGGGAAAGCATCGATGGCGCATGGCACACGTTCACGCTCCACGGCATGGCCCCGATCGAGCCGAACACCCCGGTCTGCCACCTGAGCTTCTTCGAGGCCGATGCGTTCGCACGCTGGGCCGAGGCGCGGCTGCCCACCGAAGCCGAGTGGGAGGTCGCCGCCGCCACGGCCGCCCGCGAGGGCAACTTTCTCGAAAGCGGTGCGCTGCACCCGCTCGCGTTGCGCGAAGCACCCGCCGACGGCGCCATCGCCCAGATCTTTGGGGACGTCTGGGAATGGACGCGCAGCGACTATGCGCCCTACCCGGGCTTCCGTGCGGCGCCGGGGGCCGTCGGCGAGTACAACGGCAAGTTCATGAGCAACCAGTACGTACTGCGTGGGGGTTCGTGCGCAACACCCGCGTCCCACATTCGCGCGACGTACCGCAACTTCTTTTCCGCCGAGGCGCGCTGGCAATTCTCGGGCGTGCGCCTCGCGCGCGACGCCTGATGTCTGCGGACCTCGATCGCGCGGTCGCGCACTATCGAGAGCTCGCGCCCCGTTACGACCATTTCACTCGCCGCATCAACGCCGTGCGCATGCGAGCGATCGAATCGCTGGGATTGCAGCCCGGTGAAACGGTGGTTGACGCGGGTTGTGGCACTGGGTGGTGCCTGCCGCCCCTCGCGGCCGCCGTCGGCGCTCGCGGGCGGGTGATCGGTTTCGATCCGTCGCCGGAAATGCTCGCCGTTGCACGCGAGCGCGTGCCGTCGGCCCAGTTCGCACACGTGGAATTGAACCGCGCAACGGGCGAAGCCGTGAGGCTGCCGGTGCCCGCCGACGCGATCCTCTTCAGCTACACCCACGATCTCATCCGCTCCCGGGGCGCGCTCGACAACCTTCTCGGCCAGGCGCGCGCCGGCGCCCGCGTCGCGGCCACGAGCACCAAGCTCTACGCCCCGTGGCTCTTCCCGGCCAACTGGTACCTGCGGTATTCGCACCGCGCGTACATCACGAATTTCGAGGGGTTCGAAGCGCCGTGGTCGCTGCTGGCCGAGCTGCTCGACGATTTCAGCGTGGTGACGTCGGGCTGGACCCAGCACTACGTGGCGACCGGCCGCGTGCGCGGCGCGGGCCCCGCTCAGGTCGCGTAGAAAACGAAGTAGCCGCGATCCGGGCTCGCCCACTGGCGAACCTCGGCAAAGCCTGCCTGGCGCAGCAGCGCCTCGAACTCGGGCGCATCGTATTTGTAGGAGTTCTCGGTATGGATCCGCTCGCCGCGAGCGAAGCGGCGCTGCCGATCGCCGAGTGCCACGGCCTGGTCACGCAGCGCCTCGAGGTGCATCTCCACCCGGCCCTCGGCCTTGTTGTAGAAACCGCGGTGCACGAAACCATCGACGGCGAAATCGAACCCGAAGCGGCGGTTCAGGTGCACCAAGACGTTTCGATTGAACGCCGCCGTCACGCCCAGTGCATCGTCGTAGGCGGCGTCGAGCAGCGCGCTGTCCTTCTTGCCATCCACGCCGATCAAGAGGCCGCTGCCGGCGCGCGAGGCGCATTGCATCCGCACGTTGGCGAGAAAGGCCACCGCATCGGGAGGCGTGAAGTTGCCGATGCTCGATCCGGGATAGAAGAAGGTCGCGGGCGACGGGTCGAGAACGTCGTCGAGCGGCAGCCCCGCGGCGAAGTCGGCGATCACGCCGAGCATCTCGATCTCGGGGAAATCCGGCGCCATGCGCGCGAGCGATCGCTCGAGCTCGGAGCGCGCGATGTCGACGGCGATGTAGCGCGCGGGGGCCAGGAACGGCAGCCACGCCTGCCCCTTGCAGCAATCGCCCGCCCCCAGGTCGACGAACTGGCGGCCGCGACCGAGCGCCTCGGCGATCGCCGAGCGATGCTCACGGAAGACAGCCACCTCGGTGCGCGTGGGATAGTACTCGGGGAGGCGGCAGATCGCACCGTACAGCGCGCATCCCAGGTCGTCGTAGAAATACTTGGGCTCGACGCGGGCCGGGGCTTCGAGCAGTGCCGCGATGACGCGCCCGCGCTCGTCGCCGCGATCGCCACTCGACTGGTCGACGATGCGATAGGGGATCGGCTTACCGTCCGGCACGCGGCGCCTCGGAGACGAGGTTCTCGACCACCCGGAAGGGCTCGCCCTCGCTCCAGTCGCACTCGCCGAACGCCGAGTAACGTACGCGTCCGGTGGCATCCACCAGGAACGTCATCGGCAGCCCGCCTGCCTTCCATTCGAGGGCCGATTCCTTTTCGGGATCGAGCAGCACCGGCAGCGAGATCTTCTGCTTGCGCAGGAACTCGTTGATCCGGGCCGGGCCCTCGCCGTAGTTGACCGTGAGCACCTCGAACGGGCGGCCGCTCAGCTTCGCTCGCAGGCGCTCGAGCGACGGCATCTCCTCGCGGCAAGGCTCGCACCACGTGGCCCAGAAATTCACCAGCACCACGCGCCCGCGCAGCTCCTTCAGGTCGACGCGCTTGCCCGCGAGGTCGTCGCGCACCAGCGCCGGGGTCTGCTTGCCGGTCCAGGGTTTCAGCTGGGTCTCGGCGGCAACGCTTGCAGCCGCCATCGCAAGCGCGACAGCGGCTGTCCGAAGGATCGGGCTCAGCCGATTTCCTTCGCGCTGATGGTGTATTTGAAGTTGTCCGGATCGAGGCTGTCGAGGCGACCCTCGGCGGTCTCGCTCTGCGGATACATGAGGAACCCGATCTTGCCCTTCGACGACTTCGGCAACGACAGGTCGTGCGCATAGTTGTAGGCAAGCCAATTCATCTCCCACGACCCGAAGAGACGCTTGCGCGCCGCCAGGACCATCGGATCGTTCACGGCCTTGCCGCCGCCCTCTTCGAGAATGACCTTGCGCACGTCGGCGGGATCCACCGGCACCCAACCGTGCGTGGGCAGGTAGAACTCCGCGCGGCAATGCTGTGCCTTGGTGATGTCGCCACCCGCGCGCCCGAGGCTGCCGTAGCCCAGGGCCGAGCCCGCCACGCGAACGCCGTAGACGTCGCGCGCGGGGATGCCTTCAGCGCGGGCCAGCGCCACGAAGAGCGCGTTCAGGTCGGCACACTTGCCGCCCAGGGCCTGGTTCTCCAGCATGAACTTGATGTCGCCCACGCCGCAGCCGCGAGTCTTCGGATCGCGCACCGTGTTGTCCACGACCCATTCGTAGATCGCGCGCGCCTTCTCCAGATCGCCGCGCGCTCCCTTCACGATCATCGAGGAGGTTTCCTTCACGATGCCGTCGGTGGGCAGCAGGTCGCTCGCCGCGGTGTACTGGGCGAGCACCGCACGATCCTCGGCGGGCGCTGTTCCGGGCTTCGACAGGTCGACGGCGATGTCGCGCGTCGCAAACCGGCTGGTGAGCGTGAGCACCGGGCGCACGCCCTCGGGAAACTCGGCCCAGACCATTCCTGCGCCGTACTTGGCATCGACGGATTGCGCGGCCGTGCCGCCGTCTGCCACCCAGGAATTGCCGAGGGACCGGTGGTAAGGCGTGTCCTGGGTGAGCGGTGTCGGCAGCCACACGCGGGTCACCCCCGCGGGCTTCATCACCTCGACGCGCGTGGTGACCTCGTAGGTCTTCCATGCGGGTGCAGCCTGCGCAAAGGCGCTCGAAACGGCGCCCGGCAGGGCGAATCCGGCTGAAACGGCTCCGGTCATGCGAATGAAATCGCGGCGATCCATGGTGGGGTTCCCCTTCGGGGTGGGTTTGCGGACGAATGACTCCTGAAATGATAGCAAAGGCGGGGCGTCTGACTGCGTTACGAACGGTGCCGCACTTCGGATTCCGATAAAATTGGCGTCCTTTGGAATTGCCGCACCTCGATGTCCCCCCCTCCGCCGTCCCTCGCCCTCGCTTTCGGGCTCTCCTTCGAAGATCTCCACCGCCGCGAGGGCCTCGAGCGAGTTGACCTGGCATTCACGCAATTCCTGGCCGAGGCCGACGCTACGCTGCGCGACCGGTTGGTCGCCGCTCGCGCACGAACCTTGCAGCTCGATTACAAGGCCGAAGCCGACCTGCTGATGGCGGTGGCGCCGCACCTCGACCGCTTCGTGGCGCGGCTCTTCGCGATCGAGGACGAGTGGCAGGACCTGGTGGAGAGCCATCACGCGCTCGCGCCGCTATTTCGCGTGAAGCGCAAGTTCGTGCAGCGCCGCGCGATGCTGAAGATCAAGGCCGACGAGGCGGCCGGGCTCGACGGCGCCGCGCTCGAGGCCGAGGTTGCCGCGCGCCTCGGCGGCACGTTCGACGAGCTGGCCTTCGCGCGCAGCGTGCTCGAATGGATCCAGGACGAACCCCGGCACGACGCGGAGCTGGCCCTCGCCGAGCGATTCGCCGCCTGGGCCGCCCACACGCCCGAGGGCCGCCGGCGTTTCCGCGGTGGCGTGCTGTTCCGGCCCCCTCAGCGCGTCGATCCCATGCATCTCGTCCCGGTGCAAACAGAGACCCGCGCCGGATATTCCGTCCACACGTTGCACCACATTCGCCGCCGCGAGGGCTTCGCGCTCACCGATCCCGGAACCGGGCTTGCGGGTGCCCTCGACGAGGCCAACTACTGCATCTGGTGCCACGAGCAAGGCAAGGATTCCTGCTCGAAAGGCCTGATGGAAAAGCCCGCTGGGGATGGGCGGGTAGTCTTCAAGAAGAGCCCCTTCGGCGTGCCGCTCGCAGGCTGCCCGCTCGAAGAGCGCATCTCCGAATTCCACAAGCTGAAGGCCGAGGGCTGGGCCATCGGCGCGCTCGCGATGATCATCATCGACAACCCCACCGTCTGCGCCACCGGGCATCGGATCTGCAACGACTGCATGAAGTCGTGCATCTACCAGCGCCAGGAGCCGGTGAACATCCCGCAGGCCGAGACCCGCACCCTCAAGGACATCCTCGAGCTGCCGTGGGGCTTCGAGATCTACGCGCTGCTCACGCGCTGGAACCCGCTCAACCTGCGCCGCCCGCTCCCGCTGCCCGCTACCGGCAAGCGCGTGCTCGTCGTCGGCATGGGGCCCGCCGGGTTTACCCTCGCCCACCATTTGCTGAATGACGGCCACACGGTGCTCGGCATCGACGGACTGAAGATCGAGCCGCTCGATCCGGCGCTGAGTGGCGTGGATGCCCGCG
The DNA here is from genome assembly GCA_030855025.1 of Pseudomonadota bacterium. Lineage (GTDB taxonomy): Bacteria > Pseudomonadota > Gammaproteobacteria > Burkholderiales > Usitatibacteraceae > Usitatibacter. The sequence continues at coordinate 20,107 of JALYSB010000025.1, read as the reverse complement.
GTGATCGCGTCGCATTCCGGCCGATCCACGCCGTGGCCGAGTTGCGCGAGCCCCTCGACGCACGCGTGATGGCGGGATTCGGGGGCGTCGCCGAATACGGCATCACGGTGCGCTGGGACAAGAACTTCCTCAAGATGGCGCGCCTGCTGCTCGAGCGGCGCGCGCAGTTCGCCGTGATCGGTGGCGTGCGATTCGGCGGAACCCTCACTGCCGAAGATGCATTTGCGCTCGGTTTCGACCACATCGCGCTCGCCGCCGGGGCGGGCAAGCCGACCGTGATCGACATGCCCAACGGCCTCGTGCGCGGCGTTCGCACCGCATCCGACTTCCTCATGGGCCTGCAGCTCACCGGGGCGGCGCGCACCGACTCGATCGCCAACCTGCAAGTGCGCCTGCCCATCGTCGTGGTCGGCGGCGGCCTCACCGCGATCGACACCGCCACCGAGTCGCTCGCCTACTACCCCCTCCAAGTCGAAAAATTCCTCGCGCGCTACGAACAGCTCGCCGGGGAGCGCAGCCAGGGCGGCGTGCGCAACGAATGGAACGACGAGGAAACCGGGGTCGCCGAGGAATACCTCACTCACGCGATCGCCATCCGCGCCGAGCGCGCGGCCGCGGCTCGCGAGGCTCGGGCGCCGCGGATCCTCGAGCTGCTGCAATTATGGGGCGGTGCCACGATCGCGTACCGCAAGCGGCTGATCGACAGCCCGTCGTACACGCTCAATCACGAGGAAATCGAGAAGGCGCTCGAGGAAGGCATTCGCTTCGCCGAGAACCTGACCCCGATCGAGGTCAAGGTGGACGCGAGCGGGCACGCAACGGCGCTCGCGGTGCGCGCCAAGCTCACCGATGCCGCGGGCACTACCACCGAGCAGGACCTCGACCTGCCCGCGCGCACCATCCTCATCGCCGCCGGCACCCAACCCAATACGGTGCTGGCCCGCGAGGACCCCGAGCATTTCGTGCTCGATGGCCGCTACTTTCAAGCGGTGGACGACGCGGGCGAGCCCGTCACTCCCGAACGCTCGGCAAAGCCCGCCACACCGCGGGTCCTCATGTCACGCGATTCCGAGGGCCGCTTCATGAGCTACTTCGGCGACCTGCACCCGTCTTTCTCCGGCAACGTGGTGAAGGCGATGGGATCGGCCAAGCAGGGCTATCCGGTGGTCAGCCGCGTGCTCGCGCAGCGCCCGGCCCGCGCGCCTACCGAAAGCGCGCCGTTCCTGGCGCACCTGAATCGCGAGCTGCGCGCCACCGTGCATCACGTCGAACGCCTCACCCCCAAGATCGTCGAGGTGGTGGTTCACGCCCCGGCCGCCGCGCGCAAGTTTCTCCCCGGACAGTTCTATCGGCTGCAGAACTTCGAGGCCCACGCCGTCCCTTCTGACGGCACGGCGCTCGCGATGGAGGGCCTGGCGCTCACGGGCGCCTGGGTGGACCGCGAGAAGGGGCTCGTATCGACGATCGTGCTCGAGATGGGCGGCTCGAGCGACCTGTGCGCGGTCTTGAAGCCCGGCGAGCCCGTCGTCCTGATGGGCCCCACCGGCACCGCCACCGAGACCCCGGGCGGCGAGACGGTCGCGTTGGTGGGCGGCGGCCTCGGCAACGCGGTGCTGTTCTCGATCGGGGCGGCGCTGCGCGCGGCCGGCTCGCGCGTTCTCTACTTCGCCGGCTACAAGAAGCTGCAGGACCGCTACAAGGTGCACGAGATCGAGGCGGCGGCCGACGAGGTGGTGTGGTGCTGCGACGAGGCGCCGGGTTTCGCTCCCGCGCGCGCGGGCGACAAGGCCTTCGTCGGCAATATCGTCGAGGCCATGGCCGCCCATGCCTCGGGCGCGCTGGGTCCGGCGCAAGTCCGCCTGCAAGATGCGGACCGGCTGGTCGCCATCGGCTCCGACGGCATGATGGGGGCGGTCGCGCGGGCGCGCCGCACGATTCTCGCGCCCTATGTGAAGGCCGCGCACATCGCCATCGGCTCGATCAACTCGCCGATGCAATGCATGATGAAAGAGATCTGCGCGCAATGCCTGCAGCCGCAGGTGGACCCGTCCACCGGCAAGGTGCGCTACGTGTTCTCGTGCTTCAACCAGGACCAGCCGCTCGACGAGGTCGACTTCGCGGGGCTGCGCCAGCGCCTCGGACAGAACTCGCTGCAAGAGAAGCTCACCGCGCAGTGGGTGGACCGGTCCCTGATGAAAGCCGGAAGCCGCGCTCCGCGGTAGGCGCGTGCTACGCGTTCAACGCGTAAAGGCGGGAGACTTCGCCCGCGGACTGCCACGGGATCGTTTTCTCGTAGGCGAACCCGAGGCGCTCGAGAAGTCTCGCTGACGCGTCATTGTCCGGCGAGGTGATCGCCACGATGCGCTCGAGCCCCAGCACCTCGATCGCGTAATCCCTCACGGCGCATGCGGCCTCGTTCGCGTAGCCACGACCGCGAAACGCCGGCAGGAATGCGAAGCCGATGTCCACGTCCTCGAGGCTGTCGCGCTTGATGAGGCCGCAGAGACCGATCGGCGTGCCGTTGCGCAGCGCGACCACGTCGAGGCCGAAGCCCAGGCGTTCGTAGAGCTTCATCGGACCCTTCTCGATGTAGGCACGCGCGTCAGCCAGGGTCCGCACGCCGCGGTCGCCGATGAAGCGCAACCAGCCAGGGTCGTTGACGAGCTCGAGGATGAAGGCCGAGTCGGCGGGCGTCAGATGACGCAGCGCGAGGCGCGCCGTCTCGAGCACCATCGGCCGCCGGGACTACTTCGATTTGCCTTCGGGGCAATCGAACCGCGTCACGCGAAGCGCCCCGAACACCGCGACGCCCTTGCCGCTTTGGTCGACCGCGCCTACGGAGGTGCCGTCTTCCTTCGCGCTCGCGATGTGCGCCTTGCAATGCGCCTCGATGTTCATCGCGCCCGCCACCGTCACGTTCGAGCGGAAGCAATACCAGCCGTTGGGGTTCGACAGGCGGATCGTGCTTCTGCCCGCCACGTTCACAGCCGGGCGGATGAGGATCAGGGCCGGCCGGTCGGTCGGCGCGTCGTTGCCCGATTGGCCCGCGCCGATCCCGAACACCTTGACTCCGGTGCCGATCACGCTGTCGGCGGCCTTGCCCTTCTTGAAGGGCGAAGACTTGCCCCAGGAAGCGATGCACGAATCGAGGACGCCCTGGTCCTGGGCGAAGGCGGTGGCGGGAAGGACGAACGCGAGAACGGCAAGCAGGGATCGGATCACCGGGCTTCTCCAGAGGAGGTTGTAGATGGGTCCGATTGTAGCGCCGGGGCGCCCGATTTGAGGGAGAATGCCCCGCAGGCACATCAAAACAACGCTTAAACAGGGAGAACCTCATGTTCGCTCGGCTTTCCCGCAGCTGGCACCTGGTCAAGGCAAGCGCTTCGGTCCTCCAGAAGGACAAGGAGCTCCTGTGGTTCCCGCTCATTTCCACGGCGGCGCTGGTGGTGGTGTTGGCCTGCTTCGCCCTCCCCGTCTTCGGGCTGGCCTCGATCGACGGGTTGGAGCGCGCGGACGGCAGCACGCCCCCGCTCGTCTACGTGATCGCCTTCCTTTTCTACTTCGCCCAGTACAGCGTGATCTTTTTCTTCAACACTGCGCTGGTCGGCGCGGCGATGATTCGCCTGGGGGGCGGCGACCCCACCTTCGGCGACGGGATGCGCCTGGCGACCTCAAAGCTCGTGACGATCCTCGGTTACGCCTTCATCGCGGCAACCGTCGGCATGATCCTGCGCGCGATCCAGGAGCGCGTCGGCTTCGTCGGCAAGATCATCGTGGGCATGCTGGGCGTGGGCTGGTCGATCGCGACCTTCCTCGTGGTGCCGGTGCTCGCCGCGCGCGATGTCGGCCCGATCGACGCGATCAAGGAAAGCGCTACCCTCCTGAAGGACACGTGGGGCGAGAACGTGATCGGGCAGGCTGGCATGGGCCTCGTCTTCGGCCTGATCCTCATGGCCGTGATCCTCTGCGGCATCGTCCTCATCGGCTTGAGCGCCATGACGCAAAGCCTGGTCCTGATCGCGGTCGCGGTCGTCGCAACGGTGCTTGCCGTCGGCATCACGGTGCTCATCCAGGCCGCGCTGTCGGGGATCTACTCCGCGGCGTTGTATCGCTACGCCACCGAAGGCAAAGGCTCAACTGGTTTCGATGCGGATACCCTCAAGGTCGCCTTCGCACCGAAGTAGTCGCCATCCGTACGACAACAGGAGACAGTCCATGAAGCGCCGCATCCCCCAGGCTCCCTTCCAACCCCACCGCCGCCGCGCGCTCAAGCAGGCCGCCTCGCTCGGCATGCTGGCGACGCTGCCGGGTTTCGTCGCCGGCGCGCTCGCGCAGGCAGACGACCTCGCGCCCTACCGCAGCGCGAAGATCAACTGGAAGCAGGTCGAGGGCGAATCGATTTCGGTAGCGGTGATCCCCGCGAGCTATTTCGACAACCTGGGGACGCTGCTGCCACAGTTCGAGGCGCTCACCGGCATCAAGGTGCGCATCGAAAAAGTCCCGCCGGGACAGATCCGCCAGAAAGCCATGCTGGACCTGTCGTCGAAAACCGCGACCTACTCAACCCACGCGGCCGACCCGATGTACTACCCGCTCTATGTCGCGAACAAGTGGGTCGAGCCGCTCGACAAGTACCTGAACGATGCCACGCTCACCGACAAGGCCTGGTTCAACTACGACGACATCATCCAGGCGTGGCGCGACGCCGATTCGGTGGATGGCAAGCCGTATGGGATTCCCTTTGACGGCGAGGTCACGGTGCAGGTGTACCGCAAGGACCTCTACGACGCCAAGGGCCTGAAGCCCGCGGAGACCTACGACGAGCTGCTCTCGAACGCCAAGGCGCTCAACGATCCCGCCAATCGCGTCCATGGGCTCGCGCTGCGCGGCTTCTCGGGTGCCGGGCAGAACATGTACATCTACCCGTCGATCTTCCGCGGCTTTGGCGGCACCTGGTTCCAGGGCAAGGATGTGGTCGTGAACTCGCCCGAAGCGGTGCGCGCGTTGCAGTGGTACGTCGATGCGTTGACGGCCTATGCGCCGCCGGCGGTGCGCAACTGGAACTGGCCCGACATCGCCGATGCCTTCTCGCAAGGCACGGTGGCCACCTACATCGACGCGCATTCGTCCGCGGCGGTGCTCAACAATCCCGAGAAGTCCAAGGTGATCGGCAAGATCGGCTTCGCGCGTTGGCCGAAGGGCCCGAATGGCAAGCGCGTCACCTCGATCTGGAACTGGGGCTTCCCGATCAACGCGGCGCTGACCGACAAGCAGAAGAAGGCGACGTGGCTCTTCATCACCTGGGCCACCTCGGCCGAGACCCAGGCACGCACCTCCTGGAAGTTCGCCGGACCCGCCAAGCGCTCGGGCCTGAACCGGTTGTCGTCGTGGCGCTCGGCGGAGTTCGCCGCCGCCATGGGTGGCGCCGGGGTGAACTTCATCCCCGCCGCGCTGGAATCGCTGGAGCAGGACACCGACGTCGAATGGCGCCCGCGCGTGCCGCAGTGGCCCGCCATCGGCGAGACCATGGCGACCGCGATCCAGTCCGCACTGGTGGGACAAAAAAAGCCCAAGGAAGCGCTCGACGAGGCCCAGGCCCGCATCCAGCAGATCCTGAAAGGCTGACGCGCACGCGATGGCGGTGCTGCAGGCTCACGTTCCGGGGCGTGGCGACACCCTGGCGCGGCAGGAGCGGCGCTTCGCGCTGGCCCTGCTCGCGCCGGCGCTGCTCGTGCTGCTTGCCACCACCACCGCGCCGCTCTTCTACCTCGCGTGGAATAGCCTCAATCGCATCGACCTGGGGATGCCGTGGATGTCGGGCTTCGTCGGCCTCGACAACTACGCCAAGATGGGCGCGGACCCGCGCTTCTGGAATTCACTCGGGCTCACCGTCGTCTATACCGGGTCGACCGTGGTGCTGCAGGTGGTGCTGGGGCTGTCGCTCGCGCTCCTCGTGCTGCAGATCCCCAGGGGACAGGGCGTGCTCCGGGTGGCGGCCATCCTGCCGATCGTGCTGGCCCCGGTCGTGGTGGGCCTTTTCTGGCGCACGCTGGTGCTCTCGCCCGAGTTCGGGCTGGTCGACATGGTCACGCGCGCGCTCGGCCTCGGGAGCCACAACTGGCTGGGCGACCCCCAGCTGGCGCTCATCTCGGTGATAGCGATCCATACGTGGCAGTGGACGCCGTTCGCGTTCCTGGTGCTGCTGGCCACGCTCGCGACACTCCCTCCCGATGTCTACGAGGCGGCGCGGCTCGATCGCGCCAGCGCCTGGCAGCGCTTCCGGCACATCACGCTGCCGCTGGTGCGCCCCGCCATCATGATGGTGGTGATCCTGCGGATGGTGACGGCTCTCTCCGCGTTCGCGGCGATCTTCGCCGCCACCGGCGGCGGGCCGGGCTCCGCCACGGAAATCCTGAACCTCTATGCCTACCGCACGTCCTTCACCGAGTTGAACCTGGGCTACGGCGCCTCGCTCGCCATGGTCCTGCTCGGCATCACGCTCGCGATCTCGTACTTCATGTTCCGGCTGCGGAGGGCGCGATGAGCCGCTCGGTAGCGCGCCGCCTGGCGCTGTGGGCCGTCGCCGGCATGCTGCTCGCCGTCTGGACGTTCCCGGTCATCTGGGGCCTGATCACCTCGTTCAAGACCGAGCGCGACGTGCTCGCCTATCCGCCGGTGTGGCTCTTCAAGCCCACGCTCGACAACTACCGCGAGGTGATTTTCGGCACCTCGTCGATCCTGCCCAACCTGTGGTCGAGCATCGTGGTGGCCACGGCCTCGACGCTGCTCACCCTGCTGATCGCCGTGCCCGCCGCCTATGCGCTGGCGCGCCTGCATTACCCGGGCCGCAAGGGCTCCGGCTTCTACGTGCTCGCCACGCAGATGCTGCCGCCGGTGGGCCTGATCATTCCCTACTACCTGGTGCTGCAGAAGATCGGCCTGCTCGACACCTATTCCGGACTTACCGCGATCTATCTCACCTTCTCGCTGCCGTTCGCGATCTGGCTGATGGTTTCCTATTTCGAGGACGTGCCCTTCGAGATGGAAGAGGCGGCCCTGCTCGATCGCGCCGGGCGCCTGCGCACGCTCTGGTACGTGATCCTGCCGCAGGTGCGCGGCGGCATCGCCGTCACCACCGTATTCGTGTTCCTGAACGCGTGGAACGAGTTCCTGTTCGCCGTCGTGCTCGGTGGCAACCGCGTGCGGCCAGTCACCGTCGCCATGTTCAACTTCATTTCGGTCGAGCAGACGCAATGGGCGCGACTGGCAGCCGGGGCGATGCTCGCCATGGCACCGGTGATCCTCATCGGGCTGCTCGCGCAGCGCCACATCGTCAAGGGCCTCACCGTGGGCGCCGTGAAAGGAGGCGGGCGCCGATGAGCCGCTCCGCGAGCGTTCGCCTGGAAGGCATCGTCAAGAAGCACGGCCCGGTCACGGCGTTGCACGGCGTCGACCTCGACATCCACGCGGGCGAGTTCTTCGCGCTGCTGGGGCCCTCGGGCTCGGGCAAGACCACGACGCTGCGCATCCTCGCGGGGCTGGAAGAGGTGAATGCCGGCCGCGTGCTGATGGACGGCGTGGACGTGACCCACACCCAGCCCGGCCAGCGCGACGTGGCGATGGTATTCCAGAGCTACGCGCTGTATCCGCACATGACGGTGGCCGAAAACATCGGCTTCCCGCTGAAGATGGTCGGCATGCCGGCCGCCGAGGTCGAGGCCGCGGTGCGCGATTCCGCCACGAAGGTGGACATCGCGCACCTGCTGGAGCGCCGCCCCGGGCAGCTCTCCGGCGGGCAGCAGCAGCGCTGCGCGCTGGCGCGCGCCATCGTGCGCCAACCGCGTCTCTTCCTGCTCGACGAGCCGCTTTCGAACCTCGACGCCAAGCTGCGCCTGGAGACGCGCGCCGAGCTTCGCAAGCTGCAGCGTTCGCTCGGCGTGACTGCGGTGTACGTGACCCACGACCAGGAGGAGGCCATGACGATCGCCGACCGCATGGCGGTGTTCATGGAGGGCCGCATCGTGCAGGTCGGGACGCCCCACGAGATCTTTCGCAAGCCGGCCACGGTGACGGTGGCGGGCTTCATCGGCACGCCCCCCATGAACCTGCTGCCGGCCACTCTCTCTCCTGCCGGCGTGCAGGTCGCGGGCGCGACGTTGCCGGCCGCCTCATCCGCCGCGGCTACGCGCGAGGTGACCCTGGGCGTGCGCCCCGGCGACCTGCGCATCGCCGCGCAGGGCATCCCGGCGCGCGTCGATTTCATCGAGGATTTCGGCGACAGCAGCGTCGTGAACCTCGAGGTCGAGGGCCGGCGCGTGAAAATACGCGCCGGAGAATTGCCCGGCCTCGCCGAGGGCGAGAGCGTGCACCTCGCCTTCGATCCTCAAGCCGCCCACCTGTTCGACCGCGCCACCGGGCTGCGGATTTAAAGAAGGGACTCATGCATGGCGAGCAAACCCAACATCGTGCTCATTCTCAACGACGACATGGGCTTTTCCGACATCGGCTGCTACGGTGGCGAGGTCGCGACACCCAATCTCGACCGGCTGGCGGCTGGCGGGCTGCGCTACTCGCAGTTCTACAACACCGCCCGCTGCAGCCCGTCGCGCGCCTCGCTCCTCACGGGCCTGCACCCCCACCAGACCGGCGTCGGCGTGCTGACCTACGACTTCGGCCCCGAGGGTTACGCGGGAAACCTCAATCACCGCTGCGTCACCATCGCCGAGGCGCTGAAGGCAAATGGCTACCGCAGCTACCTCAGCGGCAAATGGCACGTGTCGGGCAACCTCACGCAACCCACCGACAGCTGGCCGATGCAGCGCGGCTTCGACGCGTTCTACGGCACGATCATCGGCGCCGGCAGCTTTTACGATCCGAACACCCTGACTCGTGGCAACGAGAACATCGAGCACGAGGCGAGGGCGCCCGGGTTCTTCTACACCGACGCCATCAGCGACAACGCGGTGGAATTCATCCGCGCACATCGCAGGGCGCATCCCGACAAGCCGTTCTTCGAGTACGTCGCCTACACCGCACCCCACTGGCCGCTGCACGCGCACGACGAGGACATCGCGCGATACAAGGGCCGCTTCGACAAGGGGTGGGACAAGCTGCGCGAGGAGCGCCTGGAACGCCTCGTTGCCTCCGGCATCCTCGACAAGGCATGGCCGCTCACCGATCGCGACCCAACCCAGCCGCCGTGGAGCAAGGCCGAGCACAAGACCTGGCTGCTGCGCTGCATGGAGGTGTACGCGGCGCAGATCGACCGCATGGACCAGGGCATCGGGCGCATCCTGCGTGCGCTCGAGGCCAGCGGCCAGCTCGACAACACTCTCGTGATCTTCATGGCCGACAACGGCGCCTGCGCCGAGGACATCCCCGAGGGCGTGACCGTGGACGAGCTGGTGAACCGGCTGATGATCGCCAAGTCCCACACGCGAGCCGGCGACCCGGTGCACTTCGGCAACACCCCCGATCGCATGCCGGGGCCGGAGAATACCTACCAGAGCTATGGCGCGGCTTGGGCAAACCTGTCGAACGCTCCCTTCCGCATGTACAAGCACTGGATCCACGAGGGCGGCATCGCGACGCCGCTGATCTTCCACTGGCCCGAGGGGATTGCCGGCCGCAACGAGGTGCGGCACTCGCCCGGCTATCTCCCGGACATCATGGCGACGTTGCTCGACATCACCGAAACACCGTATCCGACCGAGTGGCCCGGCCGCGACGTGGCGCCTCTCGAAGGTCACAGCCTCCTCTCGACATTCGCGCGCGACCCGGAAACCCGCCCGCCGATGTTCTGGGAGCACGAGGGCAATGCCGCGGTGCGTATCGGCCAGTGGAAGCTGGTGCGCGATTATCCGAAGCCGTGGGAGCTCTATGACATGGCGGGCGATCGCACCGAGCTGCACGACCTCGCGGCAAAACATCCGGAGCGCGTGCGCGACATGGCGGCGCAATACGAGGCATGGGCGAAACGCTGCGACGTGATTCCTCGCGAGAAGATCCTGCAGCTCATGCGCGAGCAGAAGGCGCCGCCGGCGTTCTGGGAGAAGGAAGAGGCCTAGGCACCGGCGATGGAAAGCAAGCCCTGCTGCATCCCCGCGCGCGCTGCCGTCGCATCCCCGCCCGCTTCAGTGGCGGCGCGAGGCGCGAACGCACCGACGGGCGAACTGCTCATGCTGGACGGCGGCGAGTTCCTGATGGGCACGGATTCGGATGAAGGCTTCGTCGCCGACGGCGAGGGCCCGGCGCGGCGCGTGACTGTCAGCAAGTTTCGCATCGCCGCCACCGCCGTCACCAACCGCGAGTTCGGCGACTTCGTGCGCGCGACCCGCTACGTCACCCAGGCCGAGCAGCTGGGCCAATCCTTCGTCTTCTACCTGCAGGTGCCAGCGGCACTACGCGAATCGATCCGCCAGGTTCCTGCGGGGCTTCCGTGGTGGCTCTCCGCGAAAGACGCGTGTTGGCAGCGACCGGAGGGCCTCGGCTCCCATGTTCGCGACCGCATGGAGCACCCGGTAGTCCACGTGTCCTGGCACGACGCCAAGGCGTACTGCGAATGGGCGGGCGTGCGCCTGCCCACCGAAGCCGAATGGGAATATGCCGCGCGCGGCGGCCTCGCGCAGCAGCGCTATCCGTGGGGCGACGAGCTGCGGCCACGGGGCGAGCCTCGCTGCAATATCTGGCAGGGCGATTTCCCGAATCGCCCCGAGGCCGACCGCCGGCCGGGGACGATGGCGGTGCGCGCATTCGAGCCGAACGGCTGGGGCCTGCACAACACGTCCGGCAACGTCTGGGAATGGTGCGAAGACTGGTTCAGCCCGACCTACCATCGCGACACGTCGCCGGTGGACCCGCGACAGGCGCATCCGACGGCCCAGCGCTCCACGCGCGGTGGCTCGTTCCTGTGCCACGACTCCTACTGCAACCGCTACCGCGTCGCTGCGCGCGGCTCCAACACGCCCTCGAGCTCCGCGAGCAACTGCGGGTTCCGAGTGGCGGCCGATCACTTCCAGGTAGCCATCGGCTAGGACGCAGAGAAGTGTTCGGTCCCGCACCCATTTGCCAATTGACTATCCTTGGGCGCCTACTTCACGCCTGCGTATGGAGAGTGAGCGTGCGTGCTGCTCGACGGCCATGAAGCTCTACCACCGAACCACCCGCAAGATCGCGGCGCTGATTCTGAGGGGAGGCTTTCTCAACCTCGCGAATCGTTTCAGCTCCGACTTCGGGCTTGACGGGGTTTGGTTTTCCAACCGGCCGCCCAATGACGTTGATCGGGAGTGTGATTGCGTCATGTCAGTCGACCTCAACCTATCCGCGAAGGCACTGTCCGCGTTTGAATGGAAGGACACAACGGCTTACCGGGAGTGGTTGATCCCCACCGAGGTCGTGAGCGAGGTCATTACCGCAGTGAAGATTTGTTAGGGCAACTCGCCATAAAGTGTTTGCCGAGCGCTCCGGCCTCAGGCGTGTTCATCTCAGTAGCTCACCCTCATGCGTCGCCGCATCATCCGAAGCCCGGGTTGTGGGCTATCTGAGAGTCTTGAGAAAGGGTCTTGGCGGAGAGGGCGGGATTCGAACCCGCGTTAGGTAATTAGCCTAAACACGCTTTCCAGGCGTGCGACTTAAACCGCTCATCCACCTCTCCGGTGGCACCACAGGACTACCCTCTCCCAAGGCAGAGGGAGAACGCGCGGAAAACAGCCCGAAATTATACCTTGCCGGGGCGTCCGAACGCGACGCTCTCAGCGCCGCAGCATCTGCCAGCGGAAGCCGTAGAGCTGCCGGTAGAAGAGGAAGATCACCACCGCGATCATGACTCCGTGCACCGGCCAGAGCCCGAGCCAGCCCGGAATCTTGCCCTGCGCCGTGTAGGCCTGGAACACCGACAGCAGGTTGTTGTAGAGCGCGTAGATCAGCACCGCGAAGATCAGGTTCCACGAGCGCCCCGAGCGCGGGTTCACGGCGGCGAGCGGGATGGCGAAGAGCGCCATGATGAGGACGGCCAGCGGGAGCGCCAGGCGCCAGTGCAGCTCGGCGATCTGCTCGGGCTTGCGCTCGGCCAGGAGGTCGAGCGTGCCGATCGCCTTGTTGGAGGGCTTCTCGCGGGCCGCCTCGCGCGGCTCGATGCGCAGCGCATAGCGGTCGAAATCCACCGTGCGGTAGTCGAGCGCGCCCGGCGTGCCTTCATAGCGCCGGCCATTCAGCAGCACCACGAAGCGGTCGCCGTTCGCGGCGGTCTCGACGAACCCCCGTTGGGCCACCATCACGCCGAGGCGGTTGTTCTGCGTCGACTGCACGAAGATGTTGTTCACCACGTCGTCGCCCTCGGAAAACTTGTCGACGAAGAACACGCGGTCGGCGCCGCGCGATTCGCGAAAGATTCCCGGGGTCACGCTCGACACCTCGTCGCGGCTCGCCAGGAGCCGCTGGTACTCGACGCTCTGGGCTTGCGACCAGGGTGCGAGCCCGAGCGAGAGCATCGCGCAGATCATCGCCACCGGAAGCGCGAACTGCAGCACCGGCTTGATCCAGGCGGCGATCGACAGGCCTGAAGTGAACCACACGGTCATCTCGCTATCGCGATAGCTGCGGGTGAGCGCCAGCAGCACCGCCACGAAGACCGCGATCCCGAGGAGGACGGGCAAGTACGTGAGGATTCCGAACGCGATGAGGCCCAGCACCGCCTCGGGCAGCACGTCGCCCAGCGCGGCCTTGCCGAGCAGCGTGATCAGGAGCCGCGTGAGGATGATCGCCAGCAGCACGCCGACCACCGAGATGGCGATGAGGCTGAACTCGCGAATGAGGCTGCGGTGGAAGATCACGGGGAGATTGGGAGGATAACGCGGGGGCGATGGAAGCTGGTGTGCGATAATTCGCCCCTTCGCAGCTCCTCCAAGCCGAGGAAAACAAATGGAATTTAGCATAAAGAGCGGCAGCCCCGAAAAGCAGCGCACGGGGTGCGTGGTGGTCGGCGTCTTCGAGGGCCGCAAGCTCTCGGCCGCCGCGCAGGCGATCGACGCCGCCTCGGGCCAGTACCTGAGCGACGTGCTGCGCCGCGGCGACCTCGAGGGCGAGCTCGGCAAGACGCTCCTCCTGCACAACGTCCCGAAGATCGCCGCCGACCGCATCCTCCTCGTGGGGCTCGGGCGCGAGCGCGAGTTCAGCGAGCGCGCGTTTCGCACCGCCATGGCCGCCGCGGTGAAAGCGCTCCGTGCCACGGGCGCATCGGATGCGACGGTATGCCTCACCGACATTGCGTTCAAGCGGCGTGACACCGGCTGGCGAGTCGAGCAGGCGGTGCTGGCGACCATGGAGGGCACTTACCGCTTCGACAAGCTGAAGAGCAAGGCGCCGGAGACCAAGCGTGCGCTGCGCAAAGTGGTCCTGCACGTGGCGCGCCGCAGCGAGATCGCCGCCGGCGAGATCGCCATCGCGCGCGGCGCCGCCATCGCCGAGGGCGTGGGCCTCGCCAAGGACCTCGGCAACCTCCCGGGCAACCACTGCACGCCCACCTACCTCGCCGAGCAGGCGGTGGAGATGGGCAAGCGCCACGGCATCAAGGTCGAGGTGCTCGAGCAGAAGGACTGCGAGAAGCTCGGCATGGGCTGCTTCCTCGCGGTCGCGCGCGGCAGCCGGCAGCCGCCTAAATTCATCGTGATGGAGTACCACGGCGGCAAGCGCGGCGAGCCCCCGGTAGTGCTCGTGGGCAAGGGCATCACCTTCGATACCGGCGGCATCTCGATCAAGCCCGCCGCCGAGATGGACGAGATGAAGTACGACATGGGGGGTGCCGCGAGCGTGCTGGGCGCGATGAAGGCGATCGCCCTCATGAAGCTCCCCCTCAACGTCGTGGGCGCGATCCCCTCGACCGAGAACATGCCGGGCGGCAACGCCGTCAAGCCCGGCGACGTGGTCACCACCATGTCGGGCCAGACCGTCGAGATCCTCAATACCGACGCCGAGGGGCGGCTGATCCTCTGCGACGCGCTCACCTATGTCGAGAAGTACAAGCCCGCGGCGGTGATCGACCTGGCGACCCTCACCGGCGCGATGGTGATCGCGCTGGGCCACGTGGCCACCGGCCTCTTCTCCAACAGCGACCCGCTCGCGCGCGAGCTGATCCAGGCGGGCGAGACCGCGTGGGACCGCGCGTGGCACATGCCCCTCTGGGACGAATACCAGGAGGGCCTGAAGAGCAACTTCGCGGACATCCCCAACATCGGTTCCAGGGCCGGCGGCTCGATCACCGCGGCGTGCTTCCTGTCGCGCTTCACCAAGGCCTATCCGTGGGCCCACCTGGACATCGCCGGCACTGCGTGGAAGTCGGGCGCGGACAAGGGCGCGACCGGGCGGCCGGTCTCGCTCCTGGCGCACTTCCTCATCAAGCGGGCCTCGTGAAAGCGTGACTCGCATCGACTTCTATCACTACGCCGAGGACAAGCTGCGCTTCGCCTGCCGGCTCGCGACCACCGCCTTCGAGCGCGCGAGCCGCCTGGTGGTCTACTCGCCGGACATGAAGACGCTCGAGACCTTCGACCGGGCACTGTGGACCTTCCAGGAGACGCGCTTCGTGCCGCACTGCTTCGCGGGCGCGGCCATCGCCGCCCAGACGCCGATCGTGCTCACGCCCACGGGCGAAGGCCTGCCGCACCACGACGTGCTGCTCAACCTCGGCGACGAATGGCCGCCGTTTTTCTCGTCCTTCGAGCGGCTGCTCGAGATCGTCGCAATCGACGAAGGCGACAAGGAGCGCGCCCGCGCGCGCTACGCGTTCTATCGGCAGCGCGGCTACGATATCCGCGTGAATGCGATCGAGGCCGAACGGCGCAAGGAGCACTGACGTGGCAGGCGAAAAAGACATCTTCGGCCAAGCCGATGGTTTGATGCGGCGCGGCACCGCCGGCACGGACACCGGGGCCGTCCCGGTGCTGACCGAGCTGGTCGCGGGCGGCGCGAAAGCAGCCCGCGAGCCTTCCTCGGACCTCGCGCGCGAAGTTTTCACGCGCGTTATGGCTGAGGTCGAGGGCCGCCTTGCCGCCGACCTCGAGCGCCGCCTGTCCGAGCACCTCGTGCCGCAACTGCATGCGGCGGTCGCGAGCGCCATCCGCGACCTGCACCCGGAGCTTGCCAACGCGATCAGCGACGCGGTCGCCCGAGCCCTCGAGAGCCGCCACCTCAAGTAACGCCATGGAACTCGCAAAAAGCTTCGATCCCCACGGCATCGAGTCGCGCTGGTATCCCTTCTGGGAATCGCGCGGCTACTTCAAGGCGGGCTTCGACGAGTCCCGGCCGTCGTTCTCGATCCAGCTGCCCCCGCCCAACGTCACCGGCACGCTGCACATGGGCCATGCGTACCAGCAGACGTTGATGGACATCCTCACGCGCTACCACCGCATGCAGGGGTACAACGTCTTGTGGCAGCCGGGCACCGATCACGCCGGCATCGCGACCCAGATGGTGGTCGAACGCCAGCTCGAGAGCCAAGGGGAGAGCCGCCGCGACCTCGGGCGCGAGGAGTTCGTGCGCCGCGTCTGGGCGTGGAAGGAGGAGTCGGGCTCCACCATCACCCGCCAGATGCGCCGGTTGGGCGCGTCGTGCGACTGGTCGCGCGAGTACTTCACCATGGATCCCCCGCGCTCCCGCGCCGTCACCGAAGTCTTCGTGCGCCTCTTCGAGGCGGGGCTCATCTACCGCGGCAAGCGCCTGATCCACTGGGATCCGGTGCTGCAAACCGCGGTCTCGGACCTCGAGGTCGAGTCGCGCGAGGAGAACGGAAGCCTCTGGCACCTGCGCTATCCGCTCGAGGATGGCAGCTCGCACCTCGTCGTGGCCACCACGCGGCCCGAGACGATGCTGGGCGACACCGCGGTTGCGGTGCATCCCGACGACGATCGCTACCGGCACCTGGTCGGCAAGAAGGTCCGGCTGCCGCTCGCCGATCGGCTGATTCCCATCATCGCGGACGAATACGTGGACCGCGAATTCGGCACCGGAGTCGTGAAGATCACGCCCGCCCACGACTTCAACGACTACCAGGTCGGCGCGCGCCACGGCCTGCCGCTCGTGAACATCTTCACGCTCGAGGCGCGCGTGAACGAGAACGCGCCGCAGCCCTACCAGGGCCTCGACCGTTTCCTCGCGCGCAAGCGGGTGCTCGCGGACCTCGAGCGAGCCGGGCTCATCGACGCCACCCGCCCCCACAAGCTCATGCAGCCGCGCTCGCAGCGCTCCGACGCGGTGGTCGAGCCGATGCTTTCGGACCAGTGGTTCATGCGCATGGACGGCATGGCGCGCGCGGGCCTGGATGCGGTGGCGCGCGGCGACACGCGCTTCGTCCCCGAAGAGTGGGGCAAGGTCTACACCCAGTGGCTCGAGAACATCCAGGATTGGTGCGTTTCGCGCCAGCTCTGGTGGGGACACCAGATCCCGGCATGGTACGCAGCCGATGGCACGCCGTTCGTGGGCCGCACCTTCGAGGAGGCCAGCGCAAAGGCCCGGGCGGCGGGCACGAGCATCGAGGCCGCGGGGCGTGACCCGGACGTGCTCGACACCTGGTTCTCCTCCGCGCTCGTTCCCTTCACCACGCTGGGCTGGCCCGACGATGCCGCGTTCGAGCGCGAGCGGCGCTTCTACCTGCCCTCCACCGTCCTCATCACCGGCAACGACATCATCTTCTTCTGGGTCGCGCGCATGATCATGACGACCCTGCAGTTCGCCGGCGAGACGTCGTTCTCCGACGTCTACATCAACGCCATCGTGCGCGACGCCGAAGGCAACAAGATGTCGAAGTCCAAGGGCAACACCATCGACCCCCTCGACGTGATCGACGGGATCGACTTGGCCGCGCTCCTGGAGAAGTCCACCCAGGGGCTGATGCTCGCCTCGCACAAGGAGTCCGCCGCCAAGCGCATCCGGCGCGACTACCCCGAGGGCATTGCGTCCTACGGTGCCGATGCGCTGCGCTTCACCTTTGCCGCGCTCTCCACCCTCGGGCGCACGCTTAACTTCGACCTGAAGCGCGCCGAAGGCTATCGCAGCTTCTGCAACAAGCTCTGGAATGCGACGCGTTTCGTCCTGATGAATACCGAGGGGAAGGACACGGGGCTCGACGAGTCGCTCCCGCTCGAGTTTTCCGCCGCCGACCGCTGGATCGCGAGCTGCCTGCAGCGTGCCGAGCACGCCGTCGCCGAAGGCCTTGCCGAGTATCGCTTCGACGTCGCGGCGCGCGCGGTTTATGAGTTTGTCTGGGATGAATACTGCGACTGGTATGTGGAGATCGCCAAGGTGCAGATCGCCGGCGGCAACGATGCCGCGCAGCGCGCCACGCGCCGCACCCTGATCCGCGTCCTCGAGGCGACCTTGCGCCTGGCCCATCCGATCATCCCGTTCATCACCGAGGAGCTCTGGCAGACGGTAGCGCCGCTCGCGGGCAAGACCGGCGCGAGCATCATGGTCGCACCATATCCCGAGCCTGAGCCCTCCAGGATCGACGCGGCCGCCGAGCGCGAGATGGCGGGCGTGAAGGATATCGTCAACGCGGCGCGCAACCTGCGCTCGACGATGGGCGTCGCCCCCGCGGCGCGCGTGCCGCTGTATGTGGCGGGCTACGCGGAAACTCTCCCGGCCCACAAGGACGCCATCGCGGGGATCGCGCGCCTGTCCGAGATTCATTTCGTGACGGACCTTCCGGAGAAGGACGCGCCGGTTTCCGTGACCCCGAGCGGCAAGGTGATGCTGCATATCGAGGTGGACCGCGCCGCGGAGAGGATACGCCTCGCGAAGGAGATCGAGAAAATCGAGTCGGACCTCGTGAAGCAACGCGCGAAGCTCGGCAATGCCTTCTTCGTTGATCGGGCGCCGGCCGCGGTGGTCGAGCAGGAAAAGGCACGCCTCGCCGACACGGAAGCGAAGCACTCGAACCTTCGCACCCAGCTCGCCAAGCTGGCGTAGGAGAAAGAAGCACCCCTTGGCGCTGCCCCACAGCCTCCGCGCGCTGCGTTCGCCCAACTTCAGGCGCTACTACACCGGCCAGGCGGTGTCGATGATCGGCACCTGGGTGCAATCCGTGGCCCTCATGTGGCTCGCCTACCGGCTCACCGGGTCCACCCATTTCACCGGGCTGGTGGGCTTCCTGCAGAGCATTCCGCACCTGGTGCTCGCGCCCTTCGCGGGCGTCCTGGGCGATCGCGTCAACCGCCGCAAGCTGCTGATGGCCGTGCTGAGCCTGCTGGCGCTGCAATCGGCCGCGCTCGCGATCCTCACCGGCACCGACCTCATCACGCCGTCGCTGCTCGCCGGCCTCGCCCTGTTCTCCGGGGTGTGCAACGCCTTCGAGACACCCACGCGCCAGTCGATCTTCGTGCAGCTCATCGACCGGCGCGAGGACCTGCCGAATGCAATCGCCCTGAACTCCATGCTGATGAACGGCACGCGCCTCATCGGCCCATCGATCGGCGGGCTGCTGATCGCGGTATTCGACGAGACCGTTTGCTTTGCCCTGAATGCGCTCAGCTACCTCGCGGTGCTGATCGCACTCGCCGGGCTCACGATCCACGTCCGCACGACGCGCGCGCCGAGCCACCCGCTCGCCGACCTGGCCGAGGGCTGGCGCTACGCCATGGGAACGTTGCCGGTGCGCAGGATGCTCTTCACGCTCGCCGCCGTGAGCACCTCGGTCAGCCCCTATGCGACGCTCATGCCCGCGATGGCGGTGCAGGCTTTTGGCCAGGGCGCGGCGCTGGTGGGACTCTTCATCGGCGCCGTTGGCCTCGGGGCCTTCCTGTCGGCGGTGAGCCTCGCGCGGCGCCCCAGCGTGCGCGGGCTCGCGCGCTGGCTGCCGGTGGCGCCGCTCGTGGCCGGACTGGGCATGGTCGGCTTCGGGTTCTCGGCCAACGTCTACGCCTCGGTCTTCCTCATGATGATGGCGGGCTTCGGCATGTTCATGACGGGCGCGGCGTGCAACACGATCATCCAGTCGATCGTGGAGGAGGAGAAGCGCAGCCGCGTGATGAGCTACTACACGATGTTCTTCATCGGGGTTGCGCCGTTCGGGCACTACGTCGCGGGCTGGCTTGCGGAGCACATCGGTGTTCGCGAGACCTTCATGCTGAGCGGGGCCGTGGCGCTCGCGACCGGGATCGTGTTCGCCCTGCAGATGCCGGCCTTCCGCTCGCACTTGCGCAGCCTGTACGTGGCCCGGGGTATCATCCCCGCCTCGGAAGACACGCGGATCGGAAATCCATGAAGACGCTCAAGGGCAGGACTCTCTTCATCACCGGGGGCTCGCGCGGGATCGGCCGCGAGATCGCCCTGCGCGCGGCGAAGGACGGCGCCAACGTGGCGATCGCCGCCAAGACCGCCGAGCCCCATCCCAAGCTCGCCGGGACGATCCACACCGTCGCCGCGGAGATCGAGGCCGCGGGCGGAAGAGCGCTCGCGATCCAGCTCGACGTGCGCGACGAGAATGCCGTAGTCGAGGCGATCAACCGCACCGCCAAGGAGTTCGGCGGGCTCGACATCGTGGTGAACAACGCCAGCGCGATCAGCCTCACGCCCACGCTCGCCACGCCCGCGAAGCGCTTCGACCTGATGCTCGGCGTAAACGCGCGCGGCACGTTCCTGTGCTCGCAGGCCGCGATCCAGCACCTGAAGAAATCCTCGAATCCGCACATCCTCACGCTCTCCCCGCCGATGGCGATGGACGCCAAGTGGTTCGCGGGGCACGTCGCCTACACGATGTCGAAGTACGGCATGAGCATGTGCACGCTGGGCATGTCGGAGGAGTTTCGCGGCGACGGGATCGCGGTCAACTCCCTCTGGCCGCGCACCACGATCGCAACGGCGGCGGTCGAGGTGCATTTCCCGGCGGCGATCCTGCAGGCGAGCCGGCACGCGGCGATCATGGCCGACGCCGCGCACGTGATCCTCACGAGCGACGCCAAGGCCAACACGGGGAATTTCTACATCGACGAGGAGGTGCTCAAGCGCGCCGGGACGAAGGACTTCTCCCGCTACGCGGTAACACCTGGTGTCGAGTTATTTCAGGACCTGTTCGTCGACTGAAAACCGGGGACAGACCACGGTTTCCGCTGGCAGGAGC
>JALYSB010000161.1 GCA_030855025.1 Pseudomonadota bacterium | reverse complement strand
ACGTCGCCCGAAATCAGCGCGGCCAGCGCCTCGCCGGTTCCCTTGAAGGGCACGTGCAGCATGTCCACGCCGGCACGCATCTTGAAGTCCTCGCCCGCGATATGCTGCGCGCTGCCCACCCCGGAGGAAGCGAAAGTGAGCTTGCCCGGGTTTTTCTTCGCATAGTCCACCAGCCCCTGGACCGTTGCGAACTTGTGCTTCGGATGGTGAGCGAGCACCTGCGGCGTGATCCCGAACAGGGCGATGGGCGTGAAGTCGTCGGTGGGATGGAACTTGCCCTTGGCGACCATCAACGGCCCGATGGCATTCGAGTTGATATGCGCAAGCTGCAGCGTGTAGCCGTCGGGAGCGGATTTGGCGACGAAGTCAGAGCAGATGGTGCCGGTGGCGCCGGTCTTGTTGTCCACCACGACCGGCTGGCCGAGCCGCTCGGAGAGCTTGGCGCCCATCAGGCGCGCCATGGCATCGGCGCCGCCGCCCGGCGGGAAGCCCACGAACAGCTTGACCGGTTTGGTGGGCCATTTCTCCTGGGCCAGGGCGAGAGACGGCGCGACGGAGGCGATCGGCAAGGCGGAAAGAGCGGCAAGAAAGTGGCGTCGCCGGATGTCAGTCTTCATTGGGGCTTCTCCTCCAGATGACACCGCCCCCTTGATCGGAGGCAGTCGGATGGTATTCGGGTTCGAGAGGCACTCTAGCGCGAAAAGAGCGCTATGGATTCCACGTGCCCGGTATGGGGAAACATATTGACCACGCCAGCGGCGGCGAGGCGGTAGCCCTTGACGTTCACCAGCACCCCCGCATCGCGCGCCAGGGTGGACGGGCTGCAGGAGACGTAGACGATGCGCTGCGGCCCCGGCTCGGGCAGCGCCTTGCAGATCTCCATCGCGCCATCGCGCGGCGGATCGATGAGGAGCTTGTCCACTGGCCCCAATCGCGCCAGGGCTCCGGGCGCATCGGTGTAGAGGTCGTGCGCGAGGAACATGGCGCGAGCGTCGAGGCCGTTCAATCGCGCATTTTCCGAGGCCCGAGCGACGAGGCCCGCGGCCCCCTCGATGCCCGCCACGAACGCCGCGCGCGTGGCGAGCGGGAGCGAGAAATTCCCGAGCCCGCAGAAGAGGTCGCCGACGCGTTCGTCCGGCTGGGGATCGAGCAGGTCCACGGCGCGCTTCACGAGCACGCGATTGACCCCGGCATTCACCTGCGTGAAATCGGTGGGCCGGAACCGCATCCGCAGGCCGAACTCGGGCAGCGCATAGTCGAGCGCCGGGGCAGCCAGCGGATGGAACGGGTGTGCAGTGTCAGGGCCCTTGGGCTGCAGCCACCATTGGATGCCGTGGCGATCGGCGAAAGCGCGCAGCTTCGCCGCGTCTGCATCGGGAATCGGCTCGAGGTTGCGTAACACGAGCACCGTCACGTCCTCCCCGACGGCAAGCTCGATCTGGGCGATGCGATCGCGCAGTTGCATCGAGGTGAACATTTCGCGCAGCTCGGGGATCAGCTTCGATACCGCCGGCGGCAACACCTCGCACGACATCGTGTCCGC
The DNA here is from genome assembly GCA_030855025.1 of Pseudomonadota bacterium. GTDB lineage: Bacteria > Pseudomonadota > Gammaproteobacteria > Burkholderiales > Usitatibacteraceae > Usitatibacter. The sequence continues at coordinate 6,155 of JALYSB010000161.1, read as the reverse complement.
CACGAAGCTCGAGCGCCGCTCGTGGAATCCCACCAGCACCCCGCCCTTCTTGGCGACGTAGTGCACCGACAGGCGCGCGCGGTTGCGATACCCCCACGCGGGGCCGATGACCGGGGGCAGGATCTGGTCGGGCTTCACTCTCCCGATGCGCGCGAGGTTGTCCTCGAGCACGCGCTGCTTGGCCGCCACTTGCGCGCTCGCATCGATGTGCTGCATCGCGCATCCGCCGCAGAGGCCGAAATAGCGGCATCGCGGGGCCACGCGCTGGGAGCTCTCGCGCAGCACCCGCGTGACCGAACCGAGGTCGTAGCTGCCGCGGCTGCGCCGCCGCTCGAACTCCACGCGCTCGCCGGTCACGCCGCCGTCGATGAAGATGACTTTGCCCTCGACGTGCGCGACCCCCACCCCTTCGTGGTCGAGCGACTCGATGACGGCTTCGGTCGCGGCGCTCAGGACTCGCACTGCGTCTTCGGGAGCGCGAAGACTTGCCGGCTGATCTGCTTGGTGACGGAAACGCCGTCGACCGTGTACGTGAGGCTCGCCGAATTGCCGTCGGCGAACGTGAACGACATGGTGCCGGCGACGACGAGGTTGACCGGGGTCCAGGGCACCGCGTTGAATGCCGGTCCGGTGGTGCGATAGAGCGTGCCCGAATAGGCAGCCCCGCTGCGAACGCCGTCGGACATCACCAGCCACAGAGGCTGCCCGTTGGCCGCGTAGGTGAAGAGGGTCGCGAAGAGCGTGTCCTCCTGGTGCGCGAGGTTCACGCCCCAGCCGGGTTCGGCCGGGTTCCACCACAGGTCCTGGAAATTGCGCGCGAAGCTGCGATCGAAAGCCGACCAGGTGCACGTTGCCGGCTGCCTGAACGCCTGCCGCGTGATGCTCTTGGTCACGCTCACGCCGTTGAACGTATAGGTGAGCGTTGCGTCAATCGTGGTGCTGAAGGCAAGGCGCATCGTGCCGACTTCTTGCGCGGTGAACGCAGTCCACGGCGAGGCGTTGAACGCCGGGCCGGTCGTGCGATAAAGCGTGCCTTGGTACGACCCGTCGGGCTGTCTCGCGCCGTTGGACATCACCAGCCAGACCGGCGTGCCGTTGGCGTTATAGGTGAAGAGCGTCGCGAATACGATGTTGCCCTGGTGATTGAGGTTGATTCCCCATCCCGATTCGGCGGCGTTCCACCAAAGGTCGGTGTAGTTCTCGTTGACGCGGTCGGCGCGCAGCTGCAGGTCATACGCCCCCGTGAGCGCCGGCGTCCAGTGGGCCACGCTGAAATAGTAGGTCCCCGGGCCGAGCTCGCGCGTGATGCCGGTATTGGTGTCGCCGCGCTGCGCATCGTCGACCGATTCGAGCGCCACGCCGTTGCTGTCGAGGATCGTTCCCACGGTGTCCTGCGAGCCGAGCGTGGAGGCGCTCACGAACGAAGTCGCGGCAATTGTGAATTTGAAGAGGTCGATGTCCCCGGGGTAGTCGATGCTCCGGTTGGCGAGCACCAGGGGTTCGGCAAGCGTATCGAGGGGAACGGGCGAGACCGCACTCGTGACCTCCTGCGGGCGATTGGGGGCGTCGTCCGGGGCGACCGATGCCGCGCCGATGTATTGGGCGATCTGGGGATGGAAAACTTCCATGCGGCTATAGAGCGTGAACAGGTTGGGCTGCGTGCAGCTCAGGTCGAGTGCGCCCTGCGAGAGGATCCCGCGCAGCTCGAGGCGCCCGTTCGCGGCCTGGGTGAAGATTCCGGACCCGCTCGATCCCGGCTCGATGATGCCGCGCACGAAATTCACGCTGTACATGTCGTACGGCCGTTCGTTGTCGCGGAGCGCCGCCCCGCTTGTGCCGGTGGCCCAGCGCGCCGAGTCGCCGCGAGGATGGCTGATGCTCACCACCGGCACTCCCGCGGCCAAGAGAGCCGGGTTTACCGGCGAGAACGAAGACCCGGCCGGCGGCGCCTGGTTCATCCGCAGGAGCGTCGCATCGACGTTGAAGTTGGTGAAGATAAGCTGCATCCCCCCGGGGACCTGGATGCGGCCCGGCGCAGTGGTGGAGTCCTCGCACGAGGTCGACTCGTAGAACCAGAATGCCGTGATGCTGTTGGCCGCCGCCGCCGCCTCGATGCAGTGGTTGGCGGTCAGCACAAAAGGCGCGGGGCGCCGCGGCGTGTCGATGAGCGTGGCCGAGCAGTTGAAGCCGCCGCCGCCGGCCACGAACTGCAGCTTGATGACCGACTTCTTGCGCTCGGCGATCATCGCGTCGAGGGGGGGCTCGCCGCTGGTGCAGGCCGTCGACAAGGTGCAGGTTGCAGCCGCCTTGGCGACCGGAGAGTCGGTGAAGTGCAACAGCGCGCCGATGCTCACCGCGTGCGCCGCGGGAGCCACGGGGCTGAAGAGCTCGATCAGCTGCGACGGGCCGACGGTCCACGGCGTCCACGCTTCGCTACCAAGCCATGGGTCGAGCGCCATCGTCTCCACGCGCTGCGAATCGCTTCCTTGCACGCGCACTTCCATCACCCCGGGCATGTCCCGCAGGTCGAGCCTGACGCGCAGCCCTTCGGCGGCATCGGAACGCGCCGTCAGACGAGCCACGAAACCGCCAGCGATCGGAGTCCATTGGAGGACGGGCGCGGCCTTGGGGAGCGCGCGCACGTCGGCCACCCGCAGGAGACCCGACGCCTCAATGCGCGGCGCGGCCGCCTTTTCCGCAGGCGCCTCGAGCGCGACCGCCTCCAGCGGCGCCATCCGCGGGGCCCGGAAGGTGTCCTGGCCTGCCGCGGGGGCCGCCATGGCAAGCATCGCCGCGGCGAGGATTGCGGTAAGTATTTGATTCATCGTTTTGACTGCATTTCTACTGAAATTTCATGGGGTTATGATAACATAACCGACCTTGATAAAGTTCTGCAACAGCTGCGGTTCCGGCGTCACTTACCGCATCCCCGAGGGCGATTCGCTGCCGCGCGCGGTGTGTGACGCCTGCGCCACTATCCAGTACCAGAACCCCAAGATCGTAGTCGGCTGCCTCCCCCTATTTGGCGACCGGATCCTGATGTGCAAACGTGCCATTGAGCCTAGGTACGGGCTGTGGACCCTCCCCGCAGGATTCATGGAAAACAACGAGTCGGCCAGCGAAGGCGCCGCGCGCGAGGCGCTCGAGGAGGCCAACGCGAGGGTCAGGATCGAGGACCTCTATACCGTCTACTCGATCCCCCACATCAGCCAGGTCTACATGATGTTCCTCGCGGAGCTCCTCGACGCCGAGGTCTCGCCGGGCATCGAGAGCCTCGAGGTCAAGCTGGTCACCGCGGACGAGATCCCCTGGGAGCAGCTGGCCTTCGCGATGGTCCGGCGCACGCTCGAGCACTTCCTCGAGGACCGCAAGCGCGGCGTGTTCGTGACGCGCTTCGGCGATATCTTTCCCCCGCAGCGCTAGCGCCTATCGGGCCCGGCGTTTCTCCCAGGGCCCGACGACTTCGCGTTGCGCCCACAGCAGGAACCGCCCGGCCTCGGGACCCGGGTGGGCGGCGACGAATTTTTCCAGGCCTGCGAACGTGAATCCGACGAGCTTCGTGCCGGCGATGATGCGGCACTCATTGCGGCGTACCGGAAGCACCGCATCCGGGATGCGGGGGATGCCGGCCGCCTTCATCACGTCGGCGGCTGCGAACCAAGGCTGTCCCTCATCTTCGTAGACGCGCACCTGCACCGCATTGAACTCGTAGTAGCTCCCCTCCCACCGCTTCAGCGGCTGCGCCGAAAGCCAGCCGAAGACCTCGTGGACAAACTCCACCAGCGGCCGTGCAATCGCGATTCCGAGAACGGGCGCGGCGGCAATCAGCGCGATGAGCGCCCATGTCTTGCCGCCGAGCTTCCAGCCGATCCAGACCATGGCCGCCCCGGTGGCGAGGCTCAACGCGAGACGAACCACGAGCAGGAGGCCGTTGGACATCTCAGGCCACCTGCAGGACTTCCTGCTCGGCGATCACGAACACCTGGTCGCCGCGGCGCGGGCGCACCTCGGCGTTGCCGGTGAACGCGCCGAAGGCCGGCAGCACACCGTAGCGCGAACCGAACCAGAAGCACGGCAAGCGCAGCGATTTCTCGCCGGACGCGGACAATCGCACCGCGGGATGGATATGGCCGGAGAGCGCGTAGCCGCCCCGCACGGGACCCGGCTCGTGGTTGAGCACGAACGGGCCGAGGCGCTCGCCCGCCTCGATGCAGCGCGCCCCCCATTCGTCCGGCGGATCACCGGCCTTCTTGTCGTGGTTGCCGCGCACGATGGTGAGCGCGACCGACTTGCGCTGCTCGCGCCACTCGGCGAAGGTCGCGAAGGTGCGCGGCGCGCGCCCTTCCGCGCTATGCAGGAAATCCCCGAGGAAGACGACCTCCCGCGCACCCGTGGCCTCGATGGCGCGGTCGAGGCGGCCCACGTTCTCGGTGGTGGTGCCCGAGGGCAGCGGGATGCCCGCGCGCCGGAAGCTTGCCGCCTTGCCGAGGTGGAAATCGGCGACGAACAGCGTTCTCTTCGCGGGCCAGAACACCGCCCGCTCCGCCAGCAACACCAGCTTCTCCCCCACCACCGTACATTCAGTCATCGCACAATTTTACTCTGTGGTCTCTGTGGTCTCTGTGTTTATGCTTGGACTGAAGAACACGCGAAACACAGAGACCACAGAGACCACAGAGAAAAGAGCTAGTCAAAGAGACCTGGCTGCTCTTCGGGGTCGGGGGGCGCGGCTTTGTCGAACTCGAGCTGCATTCGTTGTACGCGGTCGCGCAGCTTCTCGCTGGTGAGTTTCTCGCGGAAGCGCCCGACCATGATCGGGAACGCGAAGGGCGAAGGCTTGTGGGTCTGGCGAAGCACGATCGGTGCCTTCACCATGCGGCGCAGCCCCTCGGCAAGCCGGGAAAATTCGAGTTGCCGCTCGAGCACCTCGCGTTCAGCCTGGCCGAGCAGCGGGTTCGCGGGGTCCCAGCGCGCGAACACTTCCCAGATGAGCCCGCTGGTGGCCTGCACCTGCCGATTGGTCTTCGGCTGGCCGGGGTAGCCCTGGAAGACGAGACCTGCCACGCGCGCGATCTCGCGGAACTGCCGCTTGGAAAGCTCCGCCGCATTGAGGCTCGCGAGCATGTCCTCGAGAAGATTTTCGGTCGACAGGATGCCGGCCTTCAGGAGCGGCAGCAGCTCGAAGCGGCTGCGCGAGACGAGCTCGAAGCCGTAGTCGGTGAACGACAGGCTGAAGGTCGCCGGACGGGTCTTCGCGAAGCGGTACGAAAGGAGTGCCGAGAGCCCCATGTGCACCTGCCGGCCCTCGAACGGATAGAAGAAGATGTGGTGGCCTTCGCGCGTCTCGGTCTGCTCGACCAGCATCTCGTGGCGCTTCGGCACCCGCGACCACGCCTGCTGCAGCTTGAGCAGTCGATCCACCGCGCGCATCTCGGGAACTTCAGAAACCGGGGACAGGCCACGTTTTTCATCGGATCCAGACTTCGAAAAACGTGGTCTGTCCCCGGTTTCAGTGGTCCACAGCTCGAGGAGCTCGCGGATGCCTTCCGAAACCTCGCTCGACAGCGGGCACTTGCCGCCATCCCACCGCGGAATCACCGCCGAGCCGGGCTTGCCGGGCTTCACGTAGGCCGTCATGTTCTCGACACGCAGGAATTCGAGCAGCTGGCCGGCGAAGATGAAGTTGTCGCCCTTGGCGAGGCGCGCGATGAACGACTCCTCGACGTTGCCGAGGCGCTTGCCGCGCATGTACTGGATGTTTACCGCAGCGTCGGAGACGATGGTACCGATCGACATGCGGTGGCGCCGCGCGATGGCGACGTCGGGGACGCGAAACACCCCGCCTTCGTCGCGCTCGACCTTGTGGTACTCCGGATAGGCTTTCAGCGCGTCGCCCCCGCGCGTCACGAAGTCGAGCGCCCACCCCCACTCAGCATCGGTCAGGTCGCGAAAGGCACGCGTCGAGCGCACTTCCGCTTTCATCGCCTCCTCCTCGAAGCCCTCGCCGACCGCGATCGTGACGAGGTGCTGCGTGAGGAGGTCGAGCGGGCGGTCGACCGGCGTGCGCGCCTCGATCCGCCCGGCTTGCGCCGCGCGCCGCGCTGCCGCCGCCTCGACGAACTCGAGCGCGTGCGAGGGCACGCACGTCACGCGGC
>JALYSB010000024.1:28456-30937 GCA_030855025.1 Pseudomonadota bacterium | reverse complement strand
CTCTTCTCGTGGCATCCACCCGGCTGGGGCGAGGATTCGCCGTGGATGCGCATCTTCCGCAACGCGCGCGCGTGGGTGGCGTGAAGGGCTCCCTCCCCCTTGGGGGAGGGTCGATCGCGTGCGCTCGAATGACCGCGCACGATCTTGCCGCGGCCGAAGCCCTGTTCATCGCGTTCCTGCAGCAGGATCTCCACTACCGCGACGTCGCCTCGGTCTACGGCGACGGCGGCCCCGACGCGCTCAAGCGCGCATTGCAGCTTTTCATCGATCGCCCCGAGCTAGGCTTCGTATGGATGGCGCTTTCCGGCGACGGGGTGGTCGGCTGTTGCGTGGTCTGTTACGCCATTTCGACCTCGCGCGGCTCGATCGTGGCGAAGCTAGACGACGTGAACGTGCGCCCGGGACTCGAGGGACGGGGCATCGGCTCGGCGATGCTGGATTCCCTCAAGGCGGAGCTACGCCGCGTCGGCGTCACCCGCATCGACACGGCCACCCACTTCGACAATCCCGGGGCGCGCCGCTTCTACGAGCGCCAGGGATTCGCGAGCCTGCGCGAAGAGCGCATGAGCTGCCTCCTCTAGTCGCCGTCGACCAGCGCCGCGCGGATTGCCTTCCGAATGCGCGCCTCTTCGGCCTCGCGGTTCGAGCCCAGCGCCACGAAGGCGAACGGAAGGGCGAGGATCGCGAGCCCGGTGAAGAGCGGCAGCAGGAACGCAGCCGCATCGCCTTCGGGCCGCGGCGTGAAGATGATCCACGCGCTTGCCACCAGCAGCGCGGTCATCGCTGCCGAGGTCACTTTCAGCAACCGCTGGATGCCGGGCGCGGGCGCGAATTCCGCGTTCAGCACGCAGCGCGGCCCCGTCGCGTCCCACCGCGCGGTGAACACCACGCGGCCCTCGGGGCGGACGTTCGCGAGCGCGCGATCGAGACGCGATTTCGATTCGTCCGCGGCGTGCCGGCTTTCGAAGCGTTCTACCCGACGCTCGATCAACGCCTTCGCGGCGCGGCGGGTCTCGGAGGCCATCAGCGCGGCTTGACGCGCTCCCACATCCCCTCGGGGATGCGGTAGTCGGGGCGGCGCCGGCGAAACTCCGCAAGTGCCCCGTCGGCCTGCGCGTGGCTGCCGGCCTCGCGCAGCCGGGCGATGCGCTCGAGCTCGCGATCGGGATCGGCATCGGTTTGCGGCGCGATCGATTTGCGCAGCTCGCGTGTCCCCACCGAGTCGGGCACGACCGCCTCGCGCTTGGCGCGCAGCGGCGGGGCGCCTTGCGCGGCAGCATCCTGGGCACTCGCTGCTGCTGCGGGCCGCGCGGGCGCGCCCTGCAGCGATTCGAGCGCGGGCGCTTGGGCGGGGGCGGGGACGAAGGCGGGGGCGGGGGGCGCGGCCGGAACCGCTTGGGATGTCGTTCTCTCATCGCGCGAGCGCTCGAGGACCGGCTCATCGGCGAACGGCTTGGGGGCTCGGGCGGGATCCTGGCGATTTTGCCGGGCGGCCTTCGGCGCGGGCGCGGGCTTGGCGTTCGGCGCTGCGGCGGCGGGCGCGGGATCAGGCAAGGGCTCGGCGCTGGGGGGCAGGGAATACTCCGACGCCGGCGCGGGCGTGGGCTCACCGGCCGGCACCGAGGTTTCGATCCCGGGTTGCTCGAGCTGCATGCGCAGCGACACGCCGATGCCGAGGACGAGCACTGCCGCAATCGACATCGGCCCTGCCCATCGCTGCAACCGGGGACGGACCCGCGTTGCTTCGGGCGAACCCGATGAGGGTCCGTCCCCAGTCGCCTGGCGGGCCTTGGCGAGGATTGCCGCGTCGAGCGCGGGCGGCGGCTCCTCGCGCGCGAGGCCGCGATAGCGCCGCGCGATCCGGTCGTCGGAGTCAGTCATCGTCCAGTGCGTCCCGCAGCTTGCTCATGGCATAGCGCAGGCGGCTCTTCGCCGCCTCCTCGTTGGTGCCGGTCGCCGCGGCGATCTGCGCGGCGCTCAGGTCTCCCTCATGGTGCAACAGGAACGCCTCGCGTTGCGCAAGCGGCAGCGCGGCGAGCGCGGCGGCGAGCCGGCCGAGCGTGTCGCGCGCTTCTGCGATCCGGTGCGGCTCGGCACTCGGAGGCGCCACCGGCTCCGGCGCGGCGGTTTCCTCGTCGTCGATCGATACCACCACGAGCCCCTTGGTGCGCCAGTGGTCGACCAGCCGGTGGTGCGCGATGGTGTAGAGCCACGTGGCGAACTTGGCCTGGGGGGTGTAGCGCGCGGCCGCGGCGATCACGCGCTCCCAGATGTCCTGGAACAGCTCTTCGGCTTCACCGCGACCCTTCACGCTGCGCAGCACGTACCGGAATACCGGCCCCTTGTGCTTCGAATAGAGAGCCTCGAACGCCTTTGCGTCTCCACCGGCGTACGCGAGCATCAGCTGTTCGTCCGACTCCCCCATTCCTCCATGTTAAACCGGGGACGGACCCCGATTTTCCACAGGGCAGAAAATCGGGG
>JALYSB010000024.1:0-28446 GCA_030855025.1 Pseudomonadota bacterium | reverse complement strand
CCCCCGGTTCGGTCAGCGGGGATCGGGGACGAAGCTCGTGGGCCACGGATTCGGGTTGCGCGGTCCTGTGCCGTAAGTCGGAAGCACGCCCTGCGCCACCAGGTTGCGATAGCTGTCGTAGTAGATCGCGATCGTCTCGACGGGCTCGCGGGAGCGGCGTTCGAAGCCGACGGCGTGGGTGCGCGATTCCTCGCGGCGGCCGTGGCCGGTGCCGAGCGGGGCGGAGCGCGAGGCGCGCGGGCGCGTGAGGTCGTCGGCCTGCGCATGGCTCTCGGCCGTCGCTTTATCCGCAAGCGCGGGCGGCGTGGCAGGCATGGCGGCACCCGACTGCGCGTCGGCTTCCTGCCCCTCTCGCTTGTGGCGCCACGGCATCTGCACCGGAGCTTCCGCGGACGGCAGCGGATGGGGGAGCTTGCGCTGGTAGAGCGCGACGCCGATCACGCCCACGTTGTTGGGCCGCCCGGTGCGCGCGGCGTACGAATCGCCGAGCGAGGTGAAGTAGAACGCGGCGATTTCCTCCATGCTCTTGCGCCAGCCGCGGATGCTGTGGCTTTCGTAAGCGGACATCACATACCCGCCGCCTTCGGTGGCGCTCGCCGTTTTCCCCGTGACGACGTTCACGCCATCGACCGACATCAGCGCGAGGAGGTCCTCGCCCGAGCGGTTCTTCACGTGGATCTGGTATTCGTTGCCGGGCTTGCCGACCACGTAGGCTCGGCCCTCGTGCCAGTACACCGGCAGCTCGCGGTGGGTCGCGCGGTCGTAGATCGTGATGTCGGCGAGGCTGCCCACCGCGTGGGCCGAGAGGCTCGCGGCTGCGAGGGCGGCGGCGGCGAGGGTGCGAAGCGGGTTCATGGCGTCTCCTGGGCCGCCGGAAGGGCGGGTCCAGGGTGTAAACGCAATGGAAAGCCGAAAGGGTTAAAGAAAAAGGGGCAGCCGTGAGCGGCTGCCCCTTTGTTCATTGGGCCCCCGCCTGCGCGGGGGCTCAGATCTCGTCGCGCTTTTCAGCGCTCCTCGATCTTCGCCTTCTGGCGCAGGTCCAGGACCATCTTCTGGATCGCTTGCTGCTGCGCGCGCTGGCGGAACTGCTCCTTGATCTCGGTGAACTCGGGCACCTTCAGCGGGCGCACGTCGTCGACGATGATCACGTGGTAGCCGAAGTCGCTCTTCACCGGCGCGGCCGAGGCCTTGCCTTTCGGCTGCGCGGTCACGGCGTCGGCGAACGGCTTCACATAGCGGGCGGAGGGGCCCCAGTCGAGATCACCGCCGTTGTCCTTGGAGCCCGGGTCCTTCGACTTCTCCTTGGCGAGCTTGGCAAAGTCGCCGCCCTTGTTCAGGTCGGCGATGATCTGCTTGGCATCGTCTTCCTTGTCGACCAGGATGTGGCGCACCTTGTATTCGTTGGTGCCCATCGAGCCCTTGAAGGTCGTGTACTGCTTTTGCAGCTCGGCATCGGTGATCGGGCTCGCCTTCATCTCGCTTTCGAAGAGCGCGCGCACCAGAACCGCCTGGCGCGCCATCTCCATCTGCGCGACCACTTCGGGATTCTTGTCGAGCCCGCGCTTCAACGCGGCCTGGGTGAGGACCTCGCGGTTGACGAGCTCTTCCTTTACCGCGGCCTGGCGCTCCGGATTGTCGGGCTGGCCCTGGGCGGAGAGCTCCTTGTTCATCGCGTCGATGCGCGATTGCGGGATGGTCACGCCGTTCACCACGACGCGGCCGGCGCCACCGGCACTGGCGGGGGCGCGCTTCGCCGACTTCTCGCCCGAGTCCGGGCGGGCCTTCGGCGCTTTTTCGGCCTTGTCCTGCGCCCCGGCCGCGACGGCGAACGTGCCGGCCACGAGGGCGACGGCGAGGTTCCTGAGGGTACGTTGCATGAAAATTTCCTTTGGTCTAGTGAGGTTCACGACTGCTCGGGCGCGGACGCCTCGATCCTGAGGGCATGGATGTCCCGTTTCATGAGGTCGCCCAACGCCTCATAAACCATTCGATGCCTCGCCACGGGCGATTGCCCACGAAAGGCTTCCGAAACAATTGCGAGGTGCCAGTGGCTGCCCCCCGAGGGCCGGCTGCCGGCGTGGCCCGCATGCTGCGCGCTGTCGTCACGCAAATCCAGCGACAGCGGGCAAAGCGCCGCGAGGCGCTCGCGCATGGCGTGCTCGACCGCGTGCATCACGGCCCTTCGCCCTTGGCGGGCTGCGCCTTCGCATCGTCGACAACGTAGCGCGACAGCCAGAACGCCTGGGCGAGCACGAACGCGAGCATCAGCCCCATGCCGCCGAAAAGCTTGAAATTCACCCATACGTCGGTATTGAACGCATAGGCGACGTAAAGGTTGAGCGCGCCCTTGAAGATGAAGAAGACCGCCCAGGCGATCGCCAGCTGGCTCCAGACGCGCTCGGGGAGCTCGAGGCCGCCCTCGCTCATGACGGCTTTCACCAAATTCTTCTTGAACGCAAGGGCGCCGAGGAACACCGCGCCTGCCAGCCAGTAGAGCACCGTCGGCTTCCACTTGATGAAGTTCTCGTCGCGCAGCAGGAGCGTGGCACCGCCGAAGATTCCGATGATCGCGAGGCTCGCCCATTGCAACCCGGTGACCTTCTTGCCGCGCGCCAGGACCCACCCGATCTGCACGACGGTCGCGCCGATCGCCACCCCGGTCGCCACGAAGATGTCGGCGAACTTGTAGGCCACGAAAAACAGGATGACGGGGAAAAAGTCGAAGAGAAATTTCACGAAGGATGATGTTTGCGGGGGAGAGCCTGAAGGGGGCGCGTTGCGGCGCCTTAAGCTTCGGTCCAGCCCGCTGCGAACGGCATTAAGCAACTGATAATTATAGCAGATTTACCCAGCGGTTATCCATTTGAGATGGCGGGCCGAGATTCGTTCGCGCACCACCGGGGAGATGCGCGGATTCAGCGAGCGCGCGAGGGCTTCGGAATAGAACCCGGCCGCCTCATCGGGGAGCGCGCGGTCGAGGGCATCGAAGGCGTAGTCCATCAGGGCGGGGTCCTCGGTGCGGATCGCGGTGATGGCGAGGTTCGCGTGCAGGATGCGCCACGGGCGCTCGGGGTTGGAGCGCTCGAGGTCCGGGCCAAGCCGCGGCTCCACGTGCGCAATCAATCCTTGCATCAGCCCGAAGACCGCGGCCAGCTCCTGCGCAGTCGCGGCGCGGTTGGACCGGACGGCGAGCGCGTTGGCGACCGGCTCCACCACGTCGATCGGGATCCCATGGCGCAGCGCCCAGAGGGCGATGCCCAGCGTGAGGTCGGCGAACTCGTCGGTCGTCTCGAGGTGTGCCATCTGCGCGAGCGCCGCTGCCACCAGGTCGCCCGCGTCTTCCACCGGAAGCACGCCCGAGCCGCCGTACTGGCGGTCGAGCGCCTCGAGGGTTCTCAGATGGCCCGCGACCTCGGGACGCAGGGCTTCGAAGCGCTTCAACAGCTCGCGGGTGGCGACCTGGCCCTCGTCGCCGAACTGGATGGTCTGGATGGTCATGGATGCCGGCAGAAAGACCGCCATTTTGATACAATCCGCGATGCTTTTCGAAATTGTGGCGCTTGGAAAACTTTGATTTGCATAACCATTCGACGTGTTCGGATGGTTTGCTCTCGCCGAAGCAGCTGATCGAACTCGCCGCCCGCACCGGGACCGACGCGATCGCGCTCACGGACCACGACAATACCGAGGGGCTCGACGAAGCCCGCGAGACCGCGCAGCACGCCGGCATCGGCTTCGTCCCCGGCGTGGAAATCTCGGTCAGCTGGGGCGATACCGTGCTGCACGTGGTGGGTCTCAACATCGATCCCGCGGCCGCCGTCCTGCAGCAGGGGCTGGATTCGATCCGCCAGGGGCGCCTCGGGCGGGCGCAGCGAATCGGGGATGCGCTGGGCAAGCTGGGTTTCGAGAACACGTTCGATGCGGCGCTTGCGCTCGCGAAAAACGAGCGGTTGCTGAGCCGGACACATTTCGCGCGCCACCTGGTGGAGCGCGGCGCGGTAAAGGACATCCAGGGCGCGTTCGACAAGTACCTCGCCCGCGGCAAGCCCGGATACGTCTCGCACCGCTGGGCAGGTTTCGAGGATGCGGTGAGCTGGATACGCGGCAGCGGCGGGGTTGCAGTGCTCGCCCACCCCGGCAGGTATGACCTGAAGCCGATGATGCGTGCCGAGGTGCTGAAGGAGTTCAAGGCCTATGGCGGCGCGGCCATCGAGGTGGTGACGGGCAGCCACCGCCCGGAACAGTATGCGATGTGGCAACGGGTGGCGCTGGAGTACGGGTTTCTGGCGTCGCGCGGGGCCGATTACCACGGGCCGGGCGAAAGCCCGTGCGAGCCGGGGCGGTTGCCACCGCTGCACGCCTCGCTCACGCCCGTGTGGTCCACCTGGGCGCACTGAAAGCCGCCCGATAAAGAGGGCGCCGGCGGGGAGCCGGCGCGTTGAATGGCGCAATTCTTCTCGGTACATCCGGAGAACCCGCAACCGCGGCTCATCCGCTCGGCGGTGGAAATCATTCGCGCGGGGGGCGTGGTCGCGTATCCGACGGACTCCTGCTACGCGCTCGGCTGCCACATCGGGGACAAGGCAGCGATGGAGAAGATTCGCCGCATCCGGGACGTCGACGAGCGCCACCATCTCACGCTCGTCTGCCGCAACCTTTCCGAAGTGGGGCAATTCGCCAAAGTGGACAACCTGCAATTCCGACTGATGCGCGCCAATACGCCCGGCAGCTACACCTTCATCCTGCGCGCGACCCGCGACGTGCCGCGGCGCTTGCTGACTTCGCGGCACACGATCGGCGTGCGTGTGCCCGACCACCCGGTCGCGCTCGCGTTGCTCGAGGTCCTGGGCGAGCCGTTGCTCTCCTCGACCATGATCCTGCCCGCCCACGGCGTGGCGCTCAACGACGCCGCCGAGATCCGGCGGCACCTCGAGCACGCGCTCGACCTGGTGATCGACTCGGGACCCTGCAATGGCGAGGTGACGACGGTGATCGACCTGTCGGGCGACGCACCCCGCCTGGTGCGCGAGGGCCGCGGCGACATCCGCGCGTTCGGCTTCGTGAAGGCTTTGCTGCACTGATGGACCTGCACAACATCCTCATCACGATCCTGGTGTACGCGATCCCGGTGGTCTTCGCGATCACCCTGCACGAGGCGGCGCACGGCTACGTGGCCAAGCACTTCGGCGATACCACCGCCTACATGCTCGGCCGGGTGTCGCTCAATCCGGTGAAGCACATCGACCTGCTGGGCACGATCGTCCTGCCCATCGTCACGCTCGCCCTGTCCCCGTTCATGTTCGGCTGGGCCAAGCCCGTGCCGGTCAACTTCAACAACCTGCGCCGCCCCAAGGCCGACATGCTGTGGGTCGCCGCGGCGGGGCCGGGCTCGAACCTAGCGCAGCTGGTGGTGTGGGCGGTGGTGGCGTGGGTGCTCGCGCGCACGGTCTCGCCGACCGGGCTTGCAGGCGGGTTCTGGCTCGCGGTGGCGGATGCGGGCATCAAGGTGAACATCATGTTCGCGCTCCTCAACCTGTTGCCGATCCTGCCGCTCGACGGCGGGCGCATGGTCGCGAGCGTGCTGCCCAATCGCATGTCGTACGCATGGCAGAACACCGAGCGCTTCGGCATGGTGATCCTGCTCGTGCTGCTGTTCACCGGGGTCATCGGCTGGGTTCTGAACCCGCTGTACCGCGGCATGTATCGACAGACGCTTGGTTGGATCGGCCTGGGCTGAGGGCGACGAAGATCATGTTCCAGGATCGCGTACTTTCAGGCATGCGCCCCACGGGGGCGATGCACCTCGGCCACTACCACGGGGCGCTGAAGAACTGGGTGCGCCTGCAGAACGAGTTCCCGTGCCTGTTCTTCGCCGCAGACTGGCACGCGCTCACCACGCACTACGAGGATCCCGCGGTCATCGAGGCAACGGTCTGGGAGATGTTCGTCGACTGGCTCGCGGCCGGCATCGACCCGACCAAGTCGACGCTCTTCATCCAGTCGCGCGTCCCGCAGCACGCCGAGCTCACCATGCTGCTGTCGTTCTTCACTCCGCTCGCGTGGCTCGAGCGCGTGCCGACCTACAAGGACCTGGTCGAGCGCCATGCCGAGCATGGGCGCGACCTGCTCACCTACGGCTTCCTCGGCTATCCCCTGATGCAGGCGGCCGACATCCTCATCTACGGCGCCAACCGCGTCCCGGTGGGCGAAGACCAGGTGTCGCACATCGAGCTCACCCGCGAGATCGCGCGGCGCTTCAATCACCTGTTCGGGCGGGAAAAGGGATTCGAGGAGAAGGCCGAGGCGGCGGTGAAGAAGATGGGCCCGCGCAAGGCCAAGCTCTACCGCCTGTTGCGCCAGAAGTACCAGGAGCAGGGCGACGCGGCGGCGCTCGGCGAGGCCCAGGCCCTGGTCGAGGATGTCCAGAACCTGTCCCTCGGCGACAAGGAGCGGCTCTACGGCTTCATCGAGGGCGGCGGGCGCATGATCCTGGCCGAGCCCGAGGCGCTGCTCACCGAGACGCCGAAGCTGCTCGGGCTCGACGGGCAGAAGATGTCCAAGAGCTACGACAATGCGATCATGCTGCGCGAGGCCCCCGAGGCGGTGACGCAGAAGATCCGCAAGATGCAGACGGACCCGGCGCGAGTGCGCCGCACCGACCCGGGGGAGCCCGAGCGCTGCCCGGTCTGGAACCTGCACCTGGTGTATTCCGATACGGGCATCAAGGATTGGGTGCTGAACGGTTGCCGCACCGCGGGCATCGGCTGCCTCGAGTGCAAGCAGCCGGTGATCGACTCGATCAACGCCGAGTTGAAGCCGATTCGCGAGCGCGCCGGCCAGTACGAGGAGGACCCCACGTTGGTGCGCAACGTGATCCAGGACGGCTGCGAGAAAGCCTCCGACATGGCTGACGAGACGATGCGCGACGTGCGCGAGGCGATGGGACTGAACTACTCGTGAAGAAAATCTTCGTTGTCGGGCTGCTGCTTGCGATGGCAGTGCCCGCGTTCGCGGCGACCCCGATCCCCTCGGGACGCTGGAGCTTCGTGTTCACCGACGCGAAGGGTCGTCCCGACCGCCCGATCCGCGTCTACACCTATCGCCCGCGAAAGTGCGACACCACGTGCCCGATCCTCTTCGTGATGCACGGCGAGAAACGCAACGCCTACGATTACCTCGGCCACTGGGAGCTCGCGGCCGACCGCCACGGCTTCATGCTCGTCGCGCCTGAGTTCACGCGCGAGCACTGGCCGAAGGCGGCGGGCTACAACCTCGGCGACATCGCCGCGCAGAAGGACCGCGAGAAGTGGGCCTTCGCGGCGATCGAGCACCTGTTCGACGAGGTGCGCGATGGGCAGAAGGACTACCGGATCTTCGGCCATTCGGCCGGCGGGCAGTTCGTGCAGCGCATGGCGTTCTTCCGGCCCGACAACCGCGCGTCGGTGATGGTCGCCGCCAACCCCGGCTGGTACACGATGCCGGAGTGGCGCAAGGACAAGGGCGCGAATCCGTTTCCGTACTCGCTGGTCGATTCGCCCGCGGGCGAGAGCGAGCTGCGCCAGGCGCTCGCACGGCGCGTGCTGCTGCTCGTGGGCGCGAAGGACAGCGACCCCGACGCGGAGAACCTGAACAGGAGCGCGGGCGCGAAGAAGCAGGGCGAAGGACGCCTGGAGCGCGGCGAGAATTTCTTCAAGGCCGCGACCGCGGCGGCGCAGGAGCTCGGCGTCAAGCTCGGCTGGGAATTCACCGAGGTGCCCGATACCGCGCACGATGCGGCCGCGATGAGCCGCGCCGCCGCCGAAGCCCTCTACGGGAAGCGATGAGCACGCACGCCGCCAACGACGATCTCCTGACCGGGCAGCCGATGCTCGACCTGCAGCTTCCGCTCGCGCGCATTCGCGGCGAGCCGATGACCGAGATGCCGGCGGACCTCTACATCCCGCCGGAAGCGCTGTCGGTCTTCCTCGAGGCGTTCGAGGGCCCGCTCGACCTCCTGCTCTATCTCATTCGCCGGCACTCGCTCGACATCCTCGACATCCCGATGGCGGAGCTCACGCGGCAGTACATGCAGTACGTCGAGATGATGCGCACCACGCAGCTCGAGCTCGCCGCCGAGTACCTGCTGATGGCCGCCCTCATGATCGAGATCAAGTCGCGCATGCTGCTGCCGGTGCGCAAGCGTGACGATGCGGCCGAGCCCGAAGACCCGCGCGCGGAGCTGGTGCGGCGCCTGCTCGAATACGAGCGCATGAAGAAAGGTGCGGCTGCGATCGCCGAGGCGCCGGTGGCGGGGCGCGATTTTTCGCTGGTCGAGGTCTACATCGAGCAGGCGCTGGCCGAGCGGCTTCCGGGCGTCGAGGTGCCGGACCTGTCGGAAGCCTGGCGCTCGATCCTCGCGCGCGCGCGCATGACCAGGCACCACAAGATCTCGCGCGAGCAGCTGTCGGTGCGCGCGCACATGAGCCGGATCCTCAAGGCGCTCGCGCCGGGCGCGTTCGTCGAATTCTCGGAGCTGTTCGAGCCGGCGCACGGCGTGCCGGTGCTGGTGGTGAGCTTCCTCGCGCTCCTCGAGCTTTCGCGCGAGGCGTTGATCGAGGTCAGCCAGAAAAGTCCCTTCGACCCGATTTACGTGAAGCTCAAGTCCGAGCGCGCGACTTTGACGATTGCCTGAACCCATGAACGAACAAACCAATCCGCAAGAACCGGGGACGGACCCCGATTTCGTGAGCCCGAACGACTTGCGGGAGCAATCCGCGCTTGAACCGGGGTCCGTCCCCCACGTCAAGCGCGTGCTGGAAGCCGCGCTCTTGTCGTCGACCGAGCCCCTGACGGTGCAGCAGTTGAAGCGCCTGTTCTCCGGGCAGGTGGACGCGGACAACATCCGCAAGGTGCTCGACGAGCTCAAGGACGAATGGGCCGAGCGCTCGATCGAGCTCACCACGGTCGCCTCGGGCTGGCGCTTCCGCGTGAAGCCGCAGTACCAGGAATTCCTCGACCGCATCACCCACGAGAAGCCGCCGCGCTACTCGCGCGCGGTGCTCGAGACGCTCGCCATCGTCGCCTACCGCCAGCCGGTCACGCGCGGCGACATCGAGGACATCCGCGGCGTCGCGGTGTCCCCCCCCACCCTCAAGGCGCTGGAGGAACGCGGCTGGATCGAGCCTGTCGGCTACCGCGAGACCCCCGGACGCCCCGCCCTTTTCGCGACCACGCGAAAATTCCTCGACGACCTCAACTTGCGCTCGCTCGAGGAGCTTCCGCCGCTCGAAGACATCCAGTCCGCCCTCGAGCCGGCGCCGACCCTCGTCACGATCGAGGCCGCTCCCAAGCCGGAGCAGGAATCCTTGATCGACGAGCCCGAGACCCCCGAGAACGACGATAGCCAGGAGCAACGCAGCCATGCGTGACAGACCCCATCCCAATCACAAACTCGAGTGGCCCGGCGGCGTCGTGCCGGAATGGGCCCGTCCACAGGGCGGCGGCAAGGGCCGCTTCGGCAAGGGCAACCGCGGCCCCAAGGGCGGCGGCCAGGAGCGCCAGGGCGGCAGCAGCCCCTCCAAGCGCGAGCGCCTGCAGAAGGTGATGGCGCAATCGGGCCACGGATCGCGGCGCAACATCGAGATCCTCATCGCCCAGGGCCACATCACCATCAATGGGCAGGTCGCCAAGCTCGGCGACTCGGTGGGCCCGGGCGACAAGGTGAAGCTCGACGGCCACCCGATCAACCTGCGCTACGGCGAGCAGCTGCCGAAGGTGCTGCTCTACCACAAGCCCGAGGGCGAGATCGTCACCCGCGATGACCCCGAGAAGCGAGCGACCGTCTTCGACAAGCTGCCCAAGGTGCACGGCGGACGCTGGGTCGCGGTCGGACGGCTCGACCTCAACACCGGCGGGCTCCTGATCTTCACCACGAGCGGGGAGCTCGCGCAGCGCCTCACCCACCCGAAGTTCGAGGTCGAGCGCGAGTACGCGGTGCGCGTGATGGGCGAGCTCACGCAGGAGCAGGTCGACATGCTCCTGAAGAACGGCGTCGACATCGAGGGCGAGAATTGCAAGTTCGATTCCATGGAGGATCGCGGCGGCGAGGGCTCCAACCACTGGTACCACGTGGTCCTGCGCGAAGGAAAGAATCGCGAGGTTCGCAAGATGTTCGAGGTGGCCGGGCTGATGGTGAGCCGCCTCATGCGCGTGCGCTTCGGTCCGGTCGAGCTGCCGAGCCACATCAAGCGCGGCATGATGCGCGAGATGGAGGAGGAGCCGGTGCAGGACCTGCTCAGCTTCGCCGGCATGAACGAGCCGCCGGAAGAAGTGGCGCGCACCGAGGAAGAGGACGATGCGATCGAGAACATCGGCAACCGCATCGATCGCCATCGCGAGGCGCGCGCGCACGAAATCGACGACGATATCGGCAACAAGGTGAGCACGCGCGGCCAGGCGGGCGCGCCGCCCGAGCCCGACGGCAACCGCGGCACCTACTACCCGAGCGCTGCCGAGCCGCCGCCCAAGGGCAATGCGCGCCGCCCCCACGGCGGCGGCAAGGCGTTCGGATTCAAGAAGCGCGGCCCGGGCCAGGGCGCGCAGGGCCAATCCCAACCGCAAGGGCAGGGCCGCGGCCAAGGCCAGGCGCATGGCCAGGGCGGTCCGCGCAAGCATCGCAAGCCCGCGCAAGGCAACGCGTCGGGCCAGGCACACGCGCAGGGCCAGTCCGGCCAGGCGCCGCCGCAGGGCCAGCCGCAGGGGCAGGGTCCGAAGACCGCCGGGCAGCCCGGACAGGGCAAGCCGGGCCGCAACCGCCGCAACAAGAACCGCAATCGCAATCGCGGCGCCGGCCAAGGCCAGGGTTCCCCGGAGACGCGCGGCGACCAGCAGCCCACCAATAACGGCAACCGCGAGCCTTGATGCACCGCTGCGGTGCTCTGCCCCTGCGTGGCGTGGAGGACGGGCCTGCGCTACGTCCTCGGCCGCGGCTGAAGCAGCCCGCGCGTCGGCCCCGCGGCCAGCTCGGCGCGCACCCACTCGCGGAATAGCTTCACCTTGCCCATCGCCGCGGTTTCCTTGGGGCTCACGAACCAGTAGCTCGTGGGCGAGGGCAGGGAAATGTCGAACAGGCGCTTCAAGGTTCCGCGCTCCAGGTCCTCGCCGAGGATCGACCGGCGGGCGAGCGCGATCCCCTCGCCGCGAGCCGCGGCTTGGAGGGCGAAGGTCGAGTCGTTGAAGCTCGGCCCCTGCATCGGCGCGTCGAACGGCACGCCGGCCGCCTTGAACCACGCTTCCCAGAGGTCGCGCTCCTCGCGGATGATGCGCGCGCCCGCCAGCTCTTTCGGCGTGCGCGGCAGCTTGCCCCGGTAAAGCGAGGGATTTGCGACCAGGAAGTACTCGTCGTGGAGGAATTTCTCGCAGACGAGCGGCGGCCAGGGGCCGTTGCCGAAGCGGATCGCGATGTCGACCTCGTCGCCATAGAAATCCGCCAGCGCCGTCGTGGCGCTTACGATCACCGCGATCTTCGGGTTTGCGTCCATGAAGCGGATCAGCCGCGGCATCAGCCAGCGCGAGGCGAAGGACGGCAGCACGCTCACGGTCAAGCGATCCTCGCGACGTGCCCGGAGGGCATCCGCAGCCTGCGCGATCTCCTCCAGCGCCCCGCGCACGCGTTCGGCGAACGTGCGTCCCGCGGCGGTGAGCGCCACCCGCTTGCCGTGGCGCGCAAAGAGCGCCGCACCCAGGTGCTCCTCGAGCGCGCGGACCTGGTGGCTCACTGCGCCGTGCGTGATGTGCAGCTCCTCGGCGGCGCGCGAGAAGCTCTCATGGCGCGCCGCGGCCTCGAACGGGCGCAGTGAGGAGAGGGGTGGAAGGCGTTTGGCCATGTGAGTAATTCTAACAAGAAACGAAAGATTTAGCGTTTAGAGATTCGGCGCCCAAGTAACAAACTGCCTCACATCGAACCGGAGGCTGGACATGGACTTTCCCGACGTACCTGCAGATCCCCAGGAGTTGCGCCGCAGCCGCGGCCCCATCGCGCTCTGGATGCTGATGGCGCTGATCGGCTTCGTGCTCGCCGGGGCAGCCGCTGCGGCGTGCTCCATGACCGATACTCGCGACTTCGCCGCGCGCCACGGCTCGGTCCTCGCGACGCGCGCCCTGTGAGGATCGACGCCACGCCGTTCCGGGTCGAGCTCCCCGCGGGCAAGCTGCTGAAGCTCGAAGGGCCGCGCGGGCTGCAGGTGACCTGCGAGGCCGGCCACCTCTGGATCACGGAGGAAGCCCAGCCCGAAGACGTCTGTCTCGCGGCCGGGCAGCGCGTCTGGCTGGTGGGCGATGGGCTCGCGGTCCTCGAAGCCAAGGGGGACGCGCGCCTGCGCATCGATTGAGAGTGCGCCCGGCTCGCGCAGGCATAATGCCGCGATGCAACCGCGCCCCGATCCCCTCGCCAAGGCCCGCTGGATCGTCCTCGCACTCGCCGTCCTCGCCCTCGCAATGCTCCTCGTGTCAGGGCCCGGGACCCGCCAGGGGATGTGGGGGTGGCAAGCCGGACTCGCGCTCGTAAAATGGGGATGGTTCGCGGGAATCGCCGCGGCGGTCGGCGCCCTGGGATTGCTCCTCCTTCTCGCTTTCCCGCGGTTCCGCGCGCGGCCCTGGATGGCGGTGCTCGCGCTCTGCCTCGCCGTCGCCACCATCGCCCCGCCGCTGATCCTGCTCGGGCAGGCGAAGCGCGTGCCGCCGATCCACGACATCAGCACCGACACTGCCGACCCGCCCGCCTTCGTGGGCCTGCTCGAGGAACGCAGGAAGGCGCCCAATGGCTTCGCCTATGGCGGTGAGCCGGTGGCCGCGCAGCAGCGCCGCGCCTACGCCGACATCAAGCCGGTGATCGTGAAGTCCGCGCCGCGCGAGACTACCCAGCGCGCGATCGACGCGGCGCGCGCGATGGGCTGGGAGGTGGTCGTCGCGGACGCAGCCACCGGACGCGTCGAGGCGATCGATACCAGTACCTGGTTCGGCTTCAAGGACGACATCGTGGTCCGCGTGCGTGCCGAGGGCCCGGGCAGCCGCATCGACGTGCGCAGCGTCTCGCGCGTGGGCATGAGCGATCTGGGAGCCAACGCGAAGCGCATCAGGGGGTTCCTGGCAAAGCTCGCGTAAAATTCCTCCTTTTCGCGCACGCGAAGGAGCGTTATGGCCACCGACCGCGACATCGTCGCAACACTCGAGAAGATCACGACCGCGACGATCACCACGTTGCTGCTCAAGAAGGGGCTGCGCAACGTGTGGATGCGGGGAACCCGGCCGCTCGATCCGGGTTACCCGCGGATTGTCGGGCGCGCCTTCACGCTGCGCTTCGTGCCGGCGCGCGAGGACCTGGCCACGCCGGAATCGTGGTCGAAGCCGATCTCGACGCGCGCCGCGATCGAGGCGATGCCCGCGGGGTGCATCTGCGTGGCGGATGCGATGGGCGTCACCGACGCGGGCATCTTCGGCGATATCCTCTGCGCGCGCATGAAGAAGCGCGGCGTGGCGGCGCTGGTGACCGATGGCGTGGTGCGCGACGTGGCGGGGGTGCGCGCCACGGGCCTGCCGGTCTGGTGCGACGGCGCCGCGGCACCGCCTTCGGTCGCGGGCCTCACCTTCGTGAACTGGGGGGAGCCGATCGGTTGCGGCGGCGTGGCGGTGTTCCCCGACGATTGGGTGGTGATCGATGGCGATGGCGCGGTGCTGATCCCTGCCGCGTTCATCGATGAGCTCGTGGCCACCGCTCCCGAGCAGGAACGCCTCGAGGGCTGGATCATGACCGAGGTCGAAAAAGGCCACGTGCTCCCCGGCCTCTACCCCCCCAACGCCGAGAACAAGGCACGCTACGAGAAGACCAAGGCGTGAAGCCGATGATCGAAGCCCGGGGCGTGTACGTGATCGCGCCGACGCCGTTCCAATCCGACGGGAAAATCGACGAGTCGTCGATCGACCGGATGTCGGATTTCTTCCTGAAAGCGGGTGTCGACGGAATCACGGTGCTCGGACAGCTGGGAGAAGCGCCGAAGATGACGCACGCCGAGTCCGTCGGTATCGTGCAGCGCGTGCTCGGGCGCGCCAAGGTGCCGATCGTCGTGGGCGTGTCGGCGCCGGGCTTCGCCGCGATGCGCGCGTTGACCCAGGATGTGATGGCGATGGGGGCGGCCGGCGTCATGATCGCGCCCCCGAATACGCTGCGCACGGACGATTCGATCGTGCAGTACTACAAGCAGGCCTCGGAGGCGATCGGGGCCGACGTGCCGTTCGTGATCCAGGACTACCCGCTCACGTTCTCGGTGCAGATGACGCCCGCCGTGATCCGCCGCATCGCCATGGAGAACCCGGCCTGCTGGTTCCTCAAGCACGAGGACTGGCCGGGCCTGGAAAAAATCTCCCAGCTGCGGGCCTGGGAGAAGGACGGCTCGCTCAGGCGCCTCCCAATCCTCATCGGCAACAATGGCCTCTTCCTCGATTTCGAGATGGAACGCGGCGCGGACGGCGCGAACACCGGCTACTGCTTCCCCGACATGCTGGTGGACGTGGTGCGGCTGTCGAAGGAAGGAAAGCGCGACGAGGCCCACGACCTCTTCGATGCGCATTTGCCGCTCATCCGCTACGAGCAGCAACCGGGGCCGGGCATGGCGGTGCGCAAGTACGTGATGATGCGCCGCGGCATCATCGCCTCCGACACGTTGCGCAAGCCTGGGGCCGCGCTCTCCGCGCAAGCGCGCTCCGAGGTCGATTACCTGATGGCGCGCATCGCACGCGTCGATCCGCGGGCGCGAGTGTGAAGCCCCGCGTCGGCGTGATCGGCGTCGGCGTCATGGGCATGGGAGTCGCGAAGGCGCTGCTCGAGCGCGGCTTCGCGGTCGCGGTGTGCGACATCGTCCCCGAGCGCGAGGCGCAGGCGGTGGCCCACGGGGCCACACGCGATTTCAGCGCCGTGGAGGTGACGATCACGCTGGTGGTCGATGCCGCGCAGACGCGCCAGGTATTGGAAAATGGTGTCAGAGACGATTTTCCGCCCCGCGGAAAATCGTCTCTGACACCATTTTCTTCGGTGGTCATGATGTGCAGCACCATCGCGCCGTCGGACACCGAGGTGATTGCGGCGGGCCTCGCCGGGCGCGGGATCGACATGCTCGATGCGCCGATCTCGGGAGGGCCAGCGCGCGCCCACGCGGGGACGCTCAGCATGATGGCTTCGGGGAGCGACGCGACGTTCTCGCGCTGCGCGCCGGTGATCGAGGCGATGAGCTCGAAATGCTTTCGGATGGGCGAGCGCCCGGGCGACGGCTCGCGCATGAAAGTGGTCAACAACATGCTTGCCGCCGCCAACCTCGCGGCCGGTTGCGAGGCGATGGCGCTGGCGTCGAAGCTGGGGCTCGTGCTCGACGTGGCGGCTGACGTGGTGAACGCGAGCTCGGGCGGCAGCTGGATCTTCGCCGACCGCATGGCGCGCGCGCTGCGCGGGGATTACGCACCGCGCGCGGCCGCCCGGGTCCTGCTGAAGGACGTGGGGTTATTCGTGCACGAGGCGCGCAACCTCGGCTTGACGGCGCCGATGGCCGAATGCGCGCGCGAGATCTTTCACGATACGGTGGCACGCGGCCTCGGCGAGGAAGACGACGCGGCCGTCCTCAAGCGCTACGCGCAAGCGTGGAATGCGAACATCCCGAAAGCCTAGGTCGCCGCCGCCATGCGTTGCCGCACGAGGCTGGTCAGCTGCTCGACGCGGGTGTCTCGAATGCCGTACTCGCGCAGCGTTTCCGTGGTCTTGAACAGATAGTCGTACGCCGGGCCATAACGCCCCTTGGCGCTGGCGATCGCCTCGACCACCACTTCCATCGGGATTTGCCCGGCGTAACCCGAGCACGTGCGGTTTACCGTGAACGCGAGCGCGCGAAAAGTCTCGTCGCCGACCACGCAGTTGATCCATTTCGGCCGGTAGGAGCCATAGGTCATCTCGCGCTTCCAGATGAGCGACATCTCTTCCTGCACGCGGTCAGGGGCGATGCGGTAGATGAGCCCGCGGCAGCTCCCGCCGCATTCGAGGGTCAGCACCAGGCCGGGATTCTCGGGCGTGCCGCGGTTGATGCGCGACCACACGCGAAACGAGCGGTGATAGCCGCGGATCGTCGCCACGTGGCGCGCGTCCCAGGCGAACTGCGGGTTCCACATGAGTGAGCCGTACGCGAAGATCCAGAAGGGCGTACCCGGCTGCCAGGGATCGAGGGCGGCGCGCAGCGTGGCGAGGAGCTCGGTGGGCGAGAGCGCCTTGGCACTGGCCGCGGGCGGCGCGTAAGCCTCGAGCTTCATCAAGGCGCGAGCCTCGCGATCTTCCAGGCGTCCGCGGCGCGCGTGTAGGCGATGCGGTCGTGCAGGCGGCTGCGGCGGCCCTGCCAGAACTCGAGGAAGTCGGGCTTCACGCGATAGCCGCCCCAGTGGGGCGGGCGCGGGGGATCTTCGCCGTAGAGCGCCGTGAGCTCCGCCCAACGGCGCTCGAGCCAGCCGCGGTCGGCGATCGGCTCGCTCTGCGGGCTTGCCCACGCGCCGATGCGCGACCCGAGCGGCCGCGTGGCGTAATACTCGTCCGATTCCGCGATGGCCACCTTCTCGACGGGACCCTCGATCCGCACCTGGCGCTCGAGCTCCTTCCACAGGAACGTGAGCGCCGCCAGCGGGCGCGCCTCGAGCTCGCGTCCCTTGCGGCTCGCATAGTTGGTGTAGAACACGAAGCCGCGCGGATCGACGCCCTTCAGCAGCACGATGCGCCCGGCGGGGCGCCCGGTGGGGCCGACGGTAGCGAGGCTCATCGCGGTGGGCTCGGGCACCTGGGCGTGGATCGCCTCCACCATCCAGACGCCGAATTGCCGCAGCGGATCGGGGTCGACGGCCGACTCCTCGAGCGTCTTGAGCGCGTAGTCGTTGCGCAGGCCCGCGATGTCCGGAGAGCTCATGACGGCGCGGATCCCTCGGAATAGTTCGACACCTCGACCAGGTTGCCGTCGGGGTCGCGGAAATACACCGACATCATCGGGCCGAGCGCACCGGTCTTGGACACCGGGCCGTCGATGATCGCGACCCCTTCCGACCGGAGCACGCCGATGACTTCTTCCAGCGGCGTGGCGGCGATGAAGCACAGGTCGATGGCGCCCGGCGCCGGCTTGAGCGCCTTCGGCTCGAACTCGCGGCCCGCCTGGTGGAGGTTCAGCTTCTGGGTCCCGAATGCGAGCCCGCGCCGCCCGCCGGCGAAGGTCACGGGCTCCATCCCGAGCACGCGCGAGTAGAAATCGAGGGTGCGGTCGAGGTCGAACACCGTGAGGACGATGTGGTCGATGTGGTCGATGACGATAGGCATGGGAAAATCCGGTGTCAGACACCAATTTTCGCAGATACGGGCAATCATGGGAAAATTGGTGTCTGACACCATGCAAGCCGACCCCTCGCTCATCCGCTCCGCCAAGGCCCACGTCCCGCCCGAGGAATGGGCCGTGCGCACCGATCTGGCCGCCGCCTATCGCGCCGTGGCGATGTATGGCTGGGACGATCTCGTCTTCACGCACATCTCGGCACGCGTGCCGGGTCCCGAACATCATTTCCTCATCAATCCCTATGGAATGATGTTCGAGGAGATCACGGCGTCCAGCCTGGTGAAGGTCGATTCTGCGGGCAACAAGGCGATGGATTCGCCCTTCGAGATCAATCCCGCGGGCTTCACCATCCATGGCGCGGTGCACGAGGCGCGCGCGGACGCACATTGCGTGATCCACCTGCACACGATGGAGGGTGTCGCGGTCTCCTGCCAGAAAGCGGGGCTGCTGGCGCTGTCGCAGCAGTCGCTCTTCCCGCTCTCGAGCCTCGCATATCACGGCTATGAGGGTGTGGCGCTCAACCCGGAGGAGAAGGCGCGGCTCGTGGCCGACCTCGGCGACAAGCACAATCTGATCTTGCGCAACCACGGCCTGCTCACCTGCGCGGAGTCCGTCGCCGACGCCTTCCTGTACATGTACATCCTGCAGAAGGCGTGCGAGGTGCAGGTCCGTGCGCAGGCAGGCGGCGGTGAGCTCATTGCGATTGCGCAGCCGATCGTCGACGGGATCCGTCAGGCCTCGAAGGTGGTGCTGCGCCAGTCGGGCGGCATGATCGCCTGGCCCGGAATCCTCAGGAAGCTGGACCGGCTTGACCCGTCGTGGCGGGAGTGATCTTCCGGCCGGTGTAGTCCGAGAACATGCCGAGGCTCACCACGCGGCGCGTGCGCACGAGCCCCGCGCCCTGGAGCGCTCCCATCACCGCTTCGGGGGGCACGCACGCCTCGATCGTGTCCCAGTAGAACTTCATCAGCTGCTTCGCGTGGTCGTGGCGGCCCCAGAGGCGCGCGACCCCGGGCACGATGCCGGTCATGAATACGCGCAGCGGAACCTTCAAAAACGGATTGCGCGGATAGGTGATCTCGAGGATGCACGCGCGGCCGTCGGGCTTGAGCACGCGCCGGATCTCGGAGAAGAGCGCGTCGAGGTTGGCCACATGGCGCAGGGCAAATCCCATGCTCACGAAATCGAACGATGCATCCGCGCACGGCAAGCGCTCGCCCAGCGCACGAATCAACGGGATATCGAGGGTCCCGGCCTGCTCGAGCATGCCCGCGCTCGGGTCGAGCCCGATGACGCTGCCCTCGGGCCCCACGATCGCAAGCGCTTCCCGGGCGACGAGCCCGGTGCCGGTGGCGATGTCGAGAACGCACATGCCGGGGCGCAAGCCCGCGCGCTGCAAGGCCGAGCGCCGGTGCCAGGGCCCGCTGCCAAAGCCGAGGAGGCGCTCGACGAAGTCGTAATCGCCCGCAGTCCCGTCGAAGAGGCTGTCGAGATAGCGGCGGCGGGTGGCTTCGTCGGACCAGTATTGCGGCAGGACCGTGATCGGGGCCCGCGCATCGGTTCGAGCAGCCTGATTCTTGTCGAGCACGAGAGGAATTCTACATTACAATGTTTACGCCACCGCAAAGGAGAATGTCGCGTGCAACGAGAGTGTGATGTCGTCGTGATCGGGGGTGGCCCTGCGGGTTCGACCACCGCGACCCTCCTGGCCGAGCGGGGCCACCGCGTGGTCCTGCTCGAGAAGGACTCGCATCCGCGCTTCCACATCGGAGAATCGCTGCTGCCGGCCAACATGCCGCTCTTCGAGAAGCTCGGCGTTGCCCGCGAGATTGAAGCCATCGGCATGGAAAAGCTTGGCGCCACGTTCGTCGCGCCCGATATCGATCGCATCTCGGGCTTCAAGTTTGCCGACGCGACCGATCCGTCGATGCCCGGCGCCTACCAGGTACGCCGCTCCGAATTCGACGAGATCCTCTTTCGCCGCGCCGCCGGTGCGGTCGCGGAGGCGCGCGAGAACTGCCGCGTTCGCGAGGTGGACCTCGGCAGTCGCACCTCCCCGCCCGTCGTGAGCGCGACCGATTCCGAGGGCGGCGTGCACGAGTATCGCGCCCGCTTCGTGGTCGATGCGACCGGGCGCGATACGCTCCTCGGCAACCGCCTCAAGATGAAGCGCAAGAATCCCGAGCACAACAGCGCCGCGATCTTCGGCCACTTTCGCAACGCCAAGCGCGACTGCGGGGACCTCGAAGGCAACATCATCATCTTCTGGTTCGACCACGGCTGGTTCTGGTTCATCCCCCTCAAGGACGGCGTGACCAGCGTGGGCGCCGTGGTCTGGCCCTACTACATGAAGTCGCGCAAGAAGCCGGTGCGCGAATTCCTGATGGACACCATCGCGCTCTCGCCCAAGCTCGCCGAGCGGCTGGTGGACGCGGAGTTGGCGGAGGAGCCCACCGCCACTGGCAACTATTCCTACGAATGCGACTCCTGCCAGGGCGAGAACCATGTCCTCGTGGGCGACGCCTACACCTTCATCGATCCGGTGTTCTCCTCGGGCGTGATGCTCGCGATGAACAGCGGCTTCGCCGCCGCCGACGTGATCGATGCGCGCCTGAAGGGCGAGAAGGTGGCCGAGGCGCGCGCGCGCGCGCGGTTCGACTGGGTGATGCGCACGGGGCCGAAGGAGTTCTCGTGGTTCATCTACCGCGTGACCAACCCCACGATGCGCGAGATGTTCATGGAGCCGAGCGACAAGTTCGACATGAAGAAGTCGCTGCTGACGATCCTCGCCGGCGACCTCTTCCGGGGGACTCGCTTCCGGCGCGGATTGTTTTTCTTTCGCTTCGCGTATTACATGATCTCGTTCATGCACCTGGGCCGCACGCTCACCGCCTGGCGGCGCCGCGCGCTCAACATTCGCGACGAGTCCGAGATGCGGTTGTCGCGCGGCTGACGCGGATGAGGATCGCATTGCTCGTCGCGGCCGTGGCCTTCGCTCCCATCGCCTCCGCACGCGAGGAGCCGCTGTGGGAGGCCGGGCTTGGCGTGGCCGGGCTGCACTTTCCCGACTACCGCGGCTCGTCCCAGGCGCGCACCTATGCGCTCCCGGCGCCGTACTTCGTCTATCGCGGCGATTTCTTCAAGGCGGACCGCCATGGCATGCGCGGCGTCTTCTTCAAGACCGACCGCATGGACCTGAACCTGAGCGTGGGCGCCTCGCTCCCGGTGGACAGCTCCGATAACCGCGCGCGCGAAGGCATGCCGGACCTGAAGCCGTCGGTCGAGATCGGCCCCTCGCTGGACATCACGCTGTGGCGCGCGGCCGACCGGGGCGCGAAGCTCGACCTGCGGCTGCCGCTGCGCGCCGCGTTCACGGTCGAGTCGCATTCGCGCTTCATCGGCGGGCAGTTCTTTCCCCACGCCAACGTGGACATCCACAATCCCTTCGGGTTTTCGGGATGGAATCTCGGCGTGCTCGCGGGGCCGGTGTTCACCGACTCGCGCTACAACCGCCACTTCTACGAGGTCCCCGCGCAGTTCGCCACGGCGGATCGGCCGGCGTACACGGCGCCGGGCAGCGGCTATGCCGGCATGCAGTTCCTGCTCGCGCTCTCGAAGCGCTATCCGAGCTTCTGGATCGGCGGATTCGCGCGCTACGACACGCTGCGCAGCGCCGCTTTCGAGGACAGCCCGTTGGTGACCTCGAAGCGCTACGTGGCCGGGGGCATCGGCGTCTCGTGGATCTTCCGTGAATCGTCGGTGCGCGTGCCGGTGACCGAATACGGGGACGCGCGGCGGTGATGTCTCTCAAGTTCATCGCCAAGGCCGTCTGGGATTACGGGATCCTCTACTTCGGGCTCGCGTACCTCGCGATCCTGTGTTTCATCTGGGCGATCGTTGCGCTGCTGCTGTATCCCGTCCTGCCCACTGCCATGGGCCGCAGCGTCGGGCGCGCCGGCGCCCTGGGGGTCTTCCGCCTCTATCTTTCCTTCATGGAGGCACTGGGCGCGTGGCGCCTCGACCTGCGCTCGCTCGACGCGTTGCGCGGTGCGGGGCCGCTCATCATCGCGCCCAATCATCCGTGCCTGCTCGACGCCGTGCTGGTGATGTCGCGGTTGCCAAATGGTTTGTGTGTCATGAAGGTCACGCTGCTGGGCAATTTCCTCCTCGGCCCCGCGTCCCGGCTGGCGCGCTATGTGCGCAACGATTCGCTCATCCGCCTCGTGACCAGTGCCAGCGAGGAGCTGCGCCTTGGCGGGCAGCTGCTGCTGTTTCCCGAGGGCACGCGCTCGACCGCAGATCCGATCGGCCCGTTCACCGACGCAGTGGGCGCATTGTCGCGTCGCAGCGGTGTGCCGGTGCAGGCCGTGATCATCGAGGCCGACGACCGCCGGTTCCTCGGCAAGGGCTGGACCCCGGCCGCGCGCCCGAGCCTGCCGCTCAGCTACCGGATCCGCCTCGGGCGGCGCTTCGATCCCCCCAAGGACGTGCGCGCCTTCACCGCCGAGCTCGAGCGCTACTTCGCTCGCGAGCTTGCCGCGCGCACCGCGACTGCGGACGAGCCGATCGACGCCCTCGCGGTCCAGGAAGCCCACCGCCTCCGTGGTTGAGCGTTCCCCCACCCATCTCGTCCTCATCCCGAGCTACAACCCCGGCCCCAAGGTCTACGAAACGGTTCGCGGGGCGCTCACGCAGTGGAATCCCGTCTGGGTCGTGGTGGATGGCAGCGCCGACGGCACGCCCGAAGGCCTGCAGCAGCTCGCCGAGGAGGAAAAGGCGCTGCGGGTGATCGTGCTGCCGCAGAACCAGGGCAAGGGCGCGGCCGTGCTGCACGGCATCCGTCTCGCCGCGGCGGAGGGCTATACCCACGCGCTCACGATGGATTCCGACGGCCAGCACCCGCCTGCCCGTATTCCGGAATTCATGGCGCGATCGAAATCGGAACCGCGTGCGCTCATCCTTGGCGTACCGGTCTTCGACGCGAGCGCGCCGTTGATCCGCGTGCAAGGACGCAAGCTCTCCAACGGGTGGGCGAACCTGGAGACGATGGGAACGGGGATCGGGGACTCCCTCTACGGTTTTCGCATTTACCCGATCGCGGACCTCATCGCCGTCATGCAGCGCCAGCCCTGGATGCGGCGCTTCGATTTCGACCCCGAGGCGGCGGTGCGCCTGGTGTGGCGCGGGCTGCCGACGGTGAACATCAAGGCGCCGGTCAAGTACCTGCGGCCCGAGGAGGGCGGCGTCTCGCACTTCAACTACTACCGCGACAACCTGCTCCTGTCCTGGATGCACCTGCGGTTGATGGTCGAGTTCGTCGTCCGGCTGCCGTGGTTGTTATGGACGAAGCTCAGGAGGATCAAGAGCTAGTCGGTCGCATGGGCGCCGGAATTCACTGCAGCGACGGGGACGCCCATGCCTTCTCCTGGTTGTTCACGCCATGCCTCCATTCACCGCAATCACCTGTCCGGTGATATAGCCGGCCGCATCGCTCGCGAGAAAAGCGACCACGCCCGCGACGTCCTCGGCAGTTCCCATGCGCTGCAGCGGGATCATGCGCTCGACGAACGCGGCGTCGAAGGCGCCGGCGCTCATCGGCGTCTCGATGAGGCCCGGGGAGACGCAGTTCACCGTCACGCCGCGGGATCCCAGCTCGCGCGCGAGCGAGCGCGAGGCCGAATGCAACGCGCCCTTGGCCGCGGCATAGTTCACCTGGCCGCGGTTGCCGATCTCGGCGGCGATCGAGGTAATGCTCACGATCCGCCCCCAGCGGGTGCGGATCATGGGAAGCACCAGCGGCTGGGTCACGTTGAAGAACCCGTTCAGCGAGACGTCGATCACGCGTTGCCACTGGGTGCGCCGCATGCCGGGGAACGGGGCGTCGTCGTGAATTCCCGCGTTGTTGACGATGATCTGGATCGGCTCGTCCTCGATCAGGGTGTCGAGCGCCGCGCGGGTGGCGTCGGCGTCGGTCACGTCGAAGGCGACTGCGTGCGCTCCGATCGCGGCGGCGATCTCCTCCGCGGCCTCGAGCCGGCTATTGGCATGCACGATCACGTCGCACCCGTCGGCGGCGAGCCGGCGGCAGATGGCGGCGCCGATGGCGCCACTGCCGCCGGTCACCAGCGCGCGGCGCTTCACCGGGAGAAGGCGACCGTCACCCGGCCCTCGACGAGCACCGCCCCGCTCGAGGAGACCGCGAACCGATAGATCACGCCCGATGCTCCGCCCCCGAGCTGCTCGACGCGGATGTCGAGGTCGCCGGCGACATCGTCGAGCCTTCGCGCGTGGAAAGCCACGGAGCGCACCGCGGCGATCATCCCCGCGCCCGAGGGCTTCTGCGTCGAAAGAGCGCCGTGGGCCGCCGCCGCCTGGGCGCCGTACTCGATGCCCGCGACAATCGGAAGCTCGCCCCCATGGCGCAGCGGATGATTGAGCGCGCGATGGTTCGTGGCCCGCGCGCGCAGCGAGCTCTCGTCCCAGTCGACCACGGCCTCGAGCAGGCACATGTCTCCTGCGTGCGGCAGATGGGCCGCGATCCACGCATGGTCGCGTGCGCTACCGCTCAACGCCCGACCTCGATGGCGAGGGTGAGGCCGTCGAGGTACTCGATCACGGTGCGCCCTGGAACGCCGCGCGCGAGCTGGAGCAGAAGCGGGAGTGCTCGTGCTGCGGGGATCGTGCGGCGCAGCGATTCGAATGGGGCCGCGTCCAGGACGCAGGCGGGCTCGGTGGAGATGGCGACCCCGATCGGCACGCCGGCGGCTTGGGCGTCGTCCACGGCCAGGAGGAACGCCGCAGCAAAGGAATCGGGGACGGGGCGTGCGGAGTAGAGGGGCTCCGGGTACGGCGCGTCATAGGCGATGAGAAGCACCGCCTGCGCAGGATCCTGCGCAAGGCGACCGAGCGCCTCGATCAACCCTGCCGCGAAGCTCGCGTCGAAGGCGGCGACGCTGTCGGCGGCGTGCGTGGCACCCGTGGCGATGCCCCAGTAGCCGGCGGGGGCGTTGTGGACGGAATTGTGGAATCGCGTGGGCGAGATCAGGCGATCTTCGGAGGCGAGCGTCTCGCAGATCGCGTGCAAGTTCTCGCCATCCCCGGTGGACGAGGCGAAAATCGCCACGAGGTCTGCCGCGTCGCGGCCCGCGTTTGCCGCCGCCTCGAGCCCCGCGGCGAGCGACAGGCGCACGCACTTTCCCGCGCGGCGGCGCTCCGTCGGCGGCAACGCGGCGGGCGACGGAATCACCGTCGGCTGCGCTGCATATCCGGCGCTTCCGGTGAGCAGCGCGCGCCCCGCGCTCCAGCTAGCGAGCCCCGGACCCACCAGCCCCACGCCCTGGATGCGCGCGGCGAGGCTCATGCCGCGTCGCGGTATCGGCCGAAGACCAGGCTGCAGTTGGATCCGCCGAAGCCGAACGAATTGCTCATGACGCGCCGGATGTCGCCGCTGCGGCCCGCGACCTGGTAGCGCGCGCGCAACTGCGGGTCGAGCGTGCGCGTGCCCGGGCTCGCCGGAATCGCGCCGTCGGCGATCGCGAGCACCGCGATCACCGCCTCGACCGCGCCGGCCGCCCCGAGCGCGTGGCCAGTCATGCCCTTGGTGGAGTTGACCGGCACGCGCTCGCCGAACATTCCATGCACCGCCTTGTCCTCGGCGGCATCGTTGCTCGGCGTGCCGGTCCCGTGCAGGTTCACGTAATCGACCGAATCCGCGCCGATGCCGGCCGAGGCGAGGGCCGCTTCCATCGCCATGCGCGCTCCGCGGCCCTCGGGATGCGGGGCCGACATATGGTAGGCATCGCACGATTCGCCGATGCCGAGGAGGGCGAAGCCATCGTGCGATGCAGCGCGGCTCGCGCGCTCGACCAGGAAAAACGCCGCCGCCTCGCCGATCGAGATGCCGTCGCGCTCGGTGTCGTAGGGGCGGCACGGATTCTTCGACAGGAGCTCGAGCGAGTTGAACCCATAGAGCGTGGTAAGGCAGAGCGTATCGACGCCCCCTACGACCGCCGCGTCGATGAGCCCTGCCTCCATGAGGCGCGCCGCCGAGGCGAAGGCCTTGGCGCTCGACGAGCACGCGGTGGAAATCGCCGCGCACGGCCCGAGGAGCCCGAGACGCTCGCGCACGTATTCGGCGATCGAGAAGGTGTTGTGCGTGTGCCGGTAGTCGAAGTCTCGCGGGAGCGATCCATCGGCCGGGTCGCGATGGCGATAGGCGAGCTCGGTCTGCAGGATGCCGGCGGTGCTCGTGCCCATGAAGACCCCGATGCGCGCGGGCCCGTGGCGGCGCACGGCGGCGGCAACCGCATCGAGGAACCCGTCCTGCGCGAGGCCGGCCTCGGCGGCGCGGTTGTTGCGGCAATCGTAGCGGACCATGGACGCGGGTACCTTGTCGCCATCGACGCCGGCGATCTCGCCCACGAAAGTTTCCAGGTCCACGGTCTCGAAGCGGCACGGGGCGAGGCCGCTTTGCGCGCTGCGGATCGCGGCGCGAGTCGCTTCGAGGCCGCGTCCGAGGCAGCTCGTCATCGTGTATGCGGATAGCAGGACGGGGCGCATCGTTTCAGCGGCCATGATACCGCGCCACGAGGAGCACGTTGGCGAACGGCGTGCCCGCGCTCATCGGCGTGGCGGTCACAGAAAAGCCGAGCGCCTCGAGCGCGCGCGTCCACTGCGCGAGCGGCTTGCAGTAGAGCCGCACCCGGCGATGCCCGCGCACGCGCATCACGATTCGGTCCACGGCGAGGGTGATGCGGAAGCGCAGCGACGGCGACTCGTCGCCGACGCGCAGCAGCAACACGCCGCCGCGCTCGAGCGCGGTGCGCACGCGCTGCAGGACTTCGGCTTGCGCTGCGTAGTCGATGTAGTGCAGCACGTCGAGGATCACGACGGCCTCGGCCGCGCCGAAGCCCGTGGTGCGGATGTCGCCCGCGATGAAATTTGCGCCGGGGCAGGCGTGCTTCGCGCGGTCGATGTCGCGCGCCATGAGGTCAATGCCGGTGAACCGCACATCGACCCCGCTTGCGGCGAGGAGCGCCGCGAGCAGTCCCTGCCCGCATCCCAGGTCGACCACGCGTGCGCCGGGGGCGACCAGCCCGGCGCCCAGGATGTGCGCGAATGCGGGATCGCGCGTGAGCTTGCCGTAGGCGAAGCGGCGGGCAAAGAAATCGGGATAGCGCCCTGCGGCCTGCCGCGCGAGCGCCCGGAAGCGCGCGTCGCTCACGGATCGATGGCTTGGACGAGGGTGACGGGGCGAAGCCCCTCGCGTTGGATGGCGTCGAGCACGCGCGGCAGCACCTCGAGGACCACCGGCGCGCCGTTGGGGGCCCGGGCCGAATGCCCATCATGCAGCAACAGGATGTCGCCCGGACGCAGGCCGCGCAGCAGCCGCTCGGCCACGAACTCCACGTCGGTGTGGCGCGTATCGAAGCCGCGCCGCGTCCAGCTCACCAGCCTCATGCCCAGGTCGTGTAGCACCGGGTCGAGCATCGGGCTGCGGAACCCTGCCGGAGGGCGGAAAAAACGCGGCGGCTTGCCGGCGAGCTCGCCGAGGGTGCGCTGCGCGGCGGTGATATCGCGGCGGCTTCCGCCCAGGCCGAGGAGCGCGAAGGTGAGCTGGTGGCCGCTCGAATGGTTCTCGACCGAATGGCCGCGGCGTACGATCTCGCGCACGATCTCGGGGTGGCGCTCGGCCCTCCCGGCGATGCAGAAAAACGTAGCACGGGCGCCGCGTGCATCGAGGATATTTAGCACCTGCGGCGTGACTTCGGCATCGGGTCCGTCGTCGAAGGTGAGGGCGATCTCGCCGCGAGCCGCTGCGGCCAGCGGCAGGCGCGTGATATTGGGCCCCAGGATCGTGCTGCGCGGCCGGAGCACGAAGAACGTCAGCACCGCGTGGTTGCCCGCGACCGCGGCAACCGCCCACCACAGCCAGGCTTCGGGACCGAGGATCGCGCCCAGGGCGGCGGCGCCATGCAGGGCGATCGATCCTAAGACCAACGGGGTGGGACGCCAGCGGCTTGCCGCTGCCGGGTGGGCGACGGCGCTCATTGCAGCACCGTGCGCGATTCGCGCAGGAATTCATCCCACAGCGCACGCCACGCGGGCCAGTCGTGGCCGCCCGGCAGCTCGTGTACGCGGCCGGGGTCCAGCGCCTCGGCCATCTTTCGCTGCCCGCTCGCGAACCGGTCGCCCGAGGTGAAGTAGCAGTGCACGGGAGCGCGCCCCGTGCGGCTCGTGGCGAGCCAGAGCCACGCCTCGCGCTCGAGGTCGCCTTCGGGTGGGATCACCGGCTTCCAGGCGCTGAGCCCGCCGGCGGCCTGCATTTCGCGCAGCACGTCGCGTGTCGCGGGGTAGGGCGAGATGAGGACGATCCCGTCGATCTCGCTTTCGTGGCGCGCGGCATAGCTCAGGGCGGCGAGTCCGCCCAGCGAGATTCCCGCGAGCCAGATGCGCGAGTGGCCGCGTGCACGCGCGGGAAGCACTACCGAATCCTGGACCTGTTGCACGATCGAGCCGTCGGCGAACCACGCGGCCCGCGTCCCGGCCATCACGATCTCGGCTTCGATGCCCTGCGCGCGCACTGCCGCCGGGAAGCCCTCGCGCACGAAATCCTCGGGCTCGCTGAAGCTTGCCCCAAGCAATGCAATCAAGAGCGCCGGCCGGCGGCCGTTATCCGCGGTTTCGATGATCGTCCGCATGTTGGTCGTTTCCCCGCGGAAATTGTATCGCAACGCGGGAGGTCATCGCGGCAAAGATGAGCGTGATGAAGGTGCCGAGGGCGACGGTCGAGCCGATCGCGTGCAGCACCGGGATGCTCGAAAGCGACAGGGCGCCGAAGCATGCGACGGCGGTCACGTTGGCGAGCGCGAGGGACGCGAGGGTGCGCGCGGTCGCCCGGTCGCCGCCCTCGGCCAGCCGATCGAAGAAGAGGGCGTAGTTTGAGCCGATCGCAACCACCAGCAGCAGGCCCACGAGGTGAAGCAGCGACAGGCGCGTGCCGCTCGCCGCATGCCACGCCGCGACCACCAGCACGCCCGCGAGCAGCGGCGCCATGACGCGCAGCACC
>JALYSB010000281.1 GCA_030855025.1 Pseudomonadota bacterium | reverse complement strand
AAGGACGAGTTCCTTGCCATGCTCGCGCACGAGCTGCGCAACCCGCTCGCGCCGGTGCGCAATGCCGTCGAGATACTGCGGTCGAAACCCGCCGCAACTCCTGAAGCCCAGTGGATCACCGACGTCCTCGACCGGCAGGTACGGCAGCTCGCGCGCCTCGTGGACGATCTTATGGAGGTCTCGCGCTTCGCCAGCGGCAAGATCGAGCTGCGCAAGGAGCGCATCGCGGTCAGCTCCGCGGTGTCCGCGGCCGTCGAAGCGAGCCGCCCCGCGATCGATCGCGCCCGGCACCACCTCGAAATCGAGTTGCCGGCGCAGGCCCTTCACCTCGATGCCGACGCGGTGCGCCTGGCGCAAGTCCTCTCCAACTTGCTGAACAACGCCGCCAAATACTCGCAGCCTGGAGGGCACATCACGCTCGCGGTGGCGCGGCAGGACCGCGGCGTGGTGATTCGCGTGCGCGATACCGGCGACGGCATCGCACCCGAGATGCAGGAACGCATCTTCGGAATGTTCGTGCAGGGCCCGGCTAGCGGCGAGCGCACGCAGGGGGGTCTCGGCATCGGGCTCACCCTCGTCCGGCGCCTCGTGGAACTGCACGGAGGCACGGTATGCGCGCGCAGCGAGGGCGTGGGCAAGGGCAGCGAGTTCGTGGTTTGGCTGCCGGGGCCGGCGTGACGGGCATGCCCCGCAGGGAGTAGAGTCGCAGGCCATGACACCCTCTACCGTGCCCGCTACCACGAGAGTCCTCGTCGTCGACGACAACGAGGACGCCGCCGACAGCCTTGCCACGCTCCTGGGAGTGCTGGGCTACGAGGTTCGCAT
Source organism: Pseudomonadota bacterium (assembly GCA_030855025.1). Taxonomy (GTDB): domain Bacteria; phylum Pseudomonadota; class Gammaproteobacteria; order Burkholderiales; family Usitatibacteraceae; genus Usitatibacter. Next base: position 1,528 of record JALYSB010000281.1, on the reverse strand, counting down.
CGCCTACGACGGTCCCGAGGCGATCGAGGCCGCCGACGAGTTCCAGCCTGCGGTGGCGCTGCTCGATATCGGCCTGCCCAAGCTCTCCGGATACGACATCGCGCGCCACGTGCGCGAGAAGCGCGGGGACGGCGTGCTGCTGGTGGCGATCACCGGGTGGGGACAGGAGGACGACCGGCGCAAGGCGCGCGAGGCCGGCTTCGACCACCACTTCACCAAGCCCGCCGACTTCGACGCGCTGATGAAGCTGATCGACCGCGAGCTGAAGGAACGCGCGACGCATTAGCGCGGCCGCGAGAGCACGTCAGATCGCCCGGCCATGAACCCCTTCGACGACGACTGGGAGCTCGCGCCGGACACCGCCCACCCGAACGCCGCCAGGTTGTTGACGGAGCCGTTCTACTGGGACGCCGGCGACGAGAACTCGCCTTTCGGCAGTGAGCGCGGCGCGGAGGTGCTGGAAGCCTACCGCGCCGCGATCGACGAGGACGCGGAGCCTGACGGCGCCGAGCTCCTCGCCGAGCTCCTGGAGCAATGGGATGTCGATCGCGCCTTCGCCGAGGGCATACCCGACGAGGAGCTGGAGTTCCGGCTCGAGCGCGAGCATTTCCACATCCTCGCGTACGACGACGCGGTGGTCGCCCTCGCGTTTGCCGAGCTGGTGTTTCTCGGCACCGCCTCCGCGGAGATGGCGGCGGCGGCGATCCGGTGCCTGCAACGCCAATCCACCCCGGAGCTGCTCGAGTTCCGCGGCTGGAGCGATCCGGCCGAACGGCGCGGCCGCTGCGAGGAGATGATCGAGGCCTTGCGCGCCTCCACCTGAAATCGTATAAGCATGCGATGAAGAAGGACTGTCCCAACTGCCTCCAGTCGATGGACGGCAAGTTCCTGCACTGGCGGAAGTTCGCGAAGATGGATCATTTTCGCGTGTGCCCCATCTGCGGGAAGGACATCGAGTTCCAGTTCCACGCGGCGGAGATCGCGGTGCGCGTCCTCACGGCACTTCTCGTTTTCGGCGGCTTCTACTGGGCCAAGGAGCGCGGCGCGTACCTGCAGGCCCTGCTCGTGGTGTTGATAGCGCTCGCAATCGCCTATTCCCTGGTGCATTGGCTGCTGCGCGACCAGCAGCGGTTCCGGAAAGCGCGCACCGGGCGCTGATATCATGGCGGCGTGCGTTGGCCCCCCGCCAACCAATAAAAAGATGACGCCACCCTGTGGGCACCGCCGCCATCCGCCGCCTGATCCCCGACGACGCGCCGCAGTACCGCACGATGATGCTCGAAGCCTACGAGCGCCACCCGGATGCGTTCACGTCCTCCGCCTCGGAGCGGGGGTCGCTGCCGCTGTCGTGGTGGGAGACGCGCCTGGTGGCCGAGGCCCAGCCTTCCGACATGGTCCTGGGAGCGTTCCAGGGTCCTCGTCTCGCGGGCGTCGCCGGGCTTTCGTTCGAAGTGCGCGAGAAGGCGCGGCACAAGGCACAGCTGTTCGGCATGTACGTGCCGTCCGAATTCCGCAAATCGGGCGTGGG
>JALYSB010000160.1 GCA_030855025.1 Pseudomonadota bacterium | reverse complement strand
ACGGGCTCGCGCTCGAACTGGAACGACTTCCAGGGCTGGTGCATTCCGAAGGCCAACAACGCGTACATCAAGGAGGTGAAGGCGGCGCTCGCGTACTACCAGACCTCCAAGGTGTGGCCGGTGCGCTATTGCCACTCGCTGGTACCCAATGTCTCGCCCGTGTACAAGGACGTGGCCGCGGATCCCGCGCTGCAGACGCACCCCTTCTACGAAACCAAGAAACGCACCATCAACACGTACTACGTGGACTCGCTCAAGAACTCGAGCAGCACGGCGAACGAGCTGCTCGGCGGAGTCAACCCGCTGGCGGGCATCGTGCACGGGCGCGCGATCCTCGCCCAGACGGTCCAGAAGGTCGTGATCGACAACTGGAAGGCGGCCGACGCGGCCAAGTGGGGCGCGAAGGAGCTGGAGTCGGTGCGCAAGGAACACTTCTCGCTGGTGATCTGACGCTGCTTAAACAGGAACATTGGCGAGCGGCCGACAACCGCCTCGGCCTCGCCTTCATCGCGCCGTTCGTCCTGGCGGCGCTGGTCTTCATGGTCTATCCGGTGGCGGAGAGCGTCCGGATGGCCTTCTACTACATCGATCCGCTCGCCCCCGATGCGCAGCGCTTTGCCGGGCTCGCCAACTTCGAGACCCTGCTGCGCGATCCGCTCTTCTGGACGTCGCTGCGCAACGCCGCCTACTGGACCTTCGTCTCCACGATCCTGCAGGCCGTGATCGGGGTGGCGTTCGCGCTCCTGCTGCACCTGCCGCTGCGCGGCATTTCGATTTTCCGCGGGCTGCTGCTGTTCCCCTACATCGTGCCCACCGTGGTCATCGCGCTCTGCTGGCAGTGGATGCTCAACCCCGATATCGGGATCGTGAACCACGCGCTGCGCTCGATCGGCCTGATCGACGAGAACATCTTCTGGCTCTCGACGCCCGACATGGCGATGCATTCGACCATCATGCTGAACGTGTGGAAGTACACGCCCTTCGTCACCATCTGCGTGCTGGCGCGCCTGCAGACGATCCCCATCGAGCTCTATGACGCCGCCCGGGTGGATGGCGCCGGCGTGCTGCGGCGCTTCGTGGACGTGACGCTCCCGCAGCTGGCCGAGGTGCTCGCGGTGGTGGTCGTGTTCCGCACCATCTGGACCTTCAACAAGTTCGAGGAGATCTACCTGCTCACGCGCGGCGGGCCCGGCACCTCGACCTTCAACCTGGCGATCTACTCGTTCGAGCAGTCCATCGCCAACCTGCGCATGGGGGTGGGTGCCGCGACCGGCGTCATCATGATGATGATGCTCTTCGCCGGCAGCATCCTCTACATGCGCCTCTTCCGCTTCCAGGAGGATTGATGACGCCGAGATCGCGCGCGCGGCTGCTGCGTTGGGCGGGCCACGGCTGCGCCTACGCGGTGCTCGTCGCCATCACGCTCCTCATCTGCTTTCCGCTCATGTGGGCGCTTTCCACTTCGCTCAAGCCGAAGTCCGAGCTCTCCACCGCGCCGACGCTCATCCCGCACGCGCCCACGCTCGAGAACTACCGCCACCTGCTCACCGGCAAGTCGCAGTACTTCGCCGGCGGCTCGGCCGACTACCAGCCGACCACGGCGCCGCCGCAGTACTTCCTTTCCTGGTTCGGCAACAGCGTGCTGGTGAGCGTGGGCAGCACCTTGATCAGCATCGTGATCAGCACGCTGGCCGCCTACAGCATCACCCGCTTCCGCTACCGTTGGCGCATGGCCGTGCCGTACTTCAGCCTGCTGGGGTACATGGTGCCGTCGATCATCCTGGTGTTCCCGCTGTTCCTGGTGATGACTCGCCTGGGGCTTACGGATTCGCTCTGGAGCCTCACGCTGGGCTACGTCTCGACCACGCTGCCCTTCTGCATGTGGCTGCTGTGGGCGTTCTTCCGCAGCATCCCGATCGAGCTCGAGGAAGCCGCGCTCATCGACGGGGCCAGCCGGCTGCGCGTGTTCGCGGAGATCGTGCTGCCGTCGGCGATGCCCGGGATCATCGCCGCCTCGATCTTCTCGCTCATCGTTTCCTGGAACGATTATCTGTTCGCGCGCGTGTTCATGAATTCGGTCGACCATTACCCGCTCACGGTCGGCGTGATGCTGTTCTTCGAGGGCGTGCACGTGGACTGGGGCCTGATGATGGCGTCCGCCGTGCTCATGACCGTGCCGATGGCGATCCTCTTCATGCTGCTCCAGCGCCACCTGGTCGCCGGCTTCGGCGCCGGCGCGGTGAAGGGCTAGCGGCGTGGGCATTCGCGTGGAGGGGATCTCCAAGCGCTTCGGCAAGACCGAGGTGCTGCGCTCGGTGGACCTGGAATTCACCGAACGCGAGTTCATCACCCTGGTGGGGCCCAGCGGCTGCGGCAAGACCACGCTGCTGCGCATCCTCTCCGGGCTGGAAGTCCCCGACGCGGGCGAAATCTGGCACGGCGATCGCGCCATCGGGCACCTGTCGCCCGGCGCGCGCGACATCGCGATGGTGTTCCAGAGCTACGCGCTGTATCCGCACATGGACGTGTTCCACAACATCGCGTACGGGCTGCGCGTTCGGGGCACGCCGCCCGAGGAGATCCGCCGCCGGGTGGGCGAGGCCGCGGCGGTGCTCGAGATCACGCACCTGCTCGCGCGCAAGCCCAAGGAGCTCTCCGGCGGCCAGCGCCAGCGCGTGGCGCTCGGGCGCGCGATGGTGCGCAAGCCGTGGCTTTTCCTGCTGGACGAGCCGCTCTCCAACCTCGACGCCAAGCTGCGCGTGACGATGCGAAGCGAGTTGAAGCGCGTGCACCGCGCGCTCGAGACCACCACCGTCTACGTGACCCACGACCAGCTCGAGGCGATGACCATGTCCGACCGCATCGCGGTGATGGATGCGGGGCGGGTCCAGCAGTTCGCGACACCCGAGGAGATCTACGGGCATCCCGCCAACCTTTTCGTGGCCGGGTTCGTCGGCAGCCCGCCGATGAACTTCCTCGATGGCGTGGCTTTGGCCGACGGTCGCCTGGTCGCGGCGGGCGCGCGTCCCCTGTTGCTGCCGGTCGCGCGGCTCGATCGCTTCGGTAGCGCTCTCGGCGGCGGCGCGATGGTGGCGGGCATCCGGCCGCAGCACATCGCGCTCGACCTCGAGGCGCGGGAAGCGGCGCTTCCGGGAGAGGTGCAGATGGTCCAGCTGCTGGGTTCGGAGAAACTCGTGGAGGTGGACGCGGGCGGGCGCATCCTGTCGGTGATCGTCGATGCCGCCGTGGCGGTGCAGGCGGGGCGGACGGTGTGGCTGACCTTCGACCCGGCGCGGCTGCATCTCTTCGATGGGGCCACGCAGGCGAACCTGCTGCCCGCGCCCGGAAGGCTTGCATGAAGGCGACCCTGGCGGACGTCGCGCGCCGCGCCGGCGTGCACAAGGCCACCGCCTCGCGCGTGATCTCCTCCCCGGAGAAGATCTCGCCCGCCACCACGGTGCGCGTTCGCGCCGCCATGGAGGAGCTGGGCTATTTCTCCAACGGCGTGGCCCGGGCACTCGCCACGCGCCGCACCCGGACCATCGGCGCGATCATTCCCACGCTCGACAACGCCATCTACGCGGTGAGCACCAACAGCCTCGAGCGCCGGCTCGAGCAATCGGGCTACGTGCTGCTGGTGGCCTGCCACGAGTTCAACCTCCAGGCCGAGACGCGCGCGCTCGATGCGTTCCTCAGCCGCGGCGTCGACGGCGTCGTCCTCGTGGGGCTCGAGCACGCCCCCGCCACGATGAAGCGCTTGCGGGCGAGCGGCGTGCCGCATGTGTTCACCTGGAGCCGCGCCGCTGGCCGGCACCTGACCGTGGGCTTCGACAATCGGCGCGCGGGCCGCATCGCAGCGGCGCATCTCCTGGAGCTGGGCCATCGTCGCATCGCCATGATCGCGGGCCTTCTAAGCGGCAATGACCGCGCGTCGGCGCGGCTGGCGGGCGTGCGCGACACGCTGACGGCGGCCGGCGTCGAGTTGGGGGAAGGCTCCGTCGTGCAGCGGCCCTACTCGCTCGCAGCGGGCGCCGATGGGCTCGCGGCGCTGATGGCCGCCAAGCGCAGGCCCACCGCCGTGATCTGCGGCAACGACGTGCTGGCCCTCGGCGCGATGCGCGAGGCACGGTCGCGGGAGATCGACGTTCCCGCCGACGTTTCCATCATCGGATTCGACGACATGCCGATGGCGAGCGTGGTGACGCCCGAGCTCACCACCGTGCGCTTCCCCATGGCGGAAGTCGGCTGGAATGCCGCCGAGCTGCTGCTCGGGGAACTCGGGGAAGGCGTCGGGCAGGTGCAGCGCGACCTGCCGATCTCGCTGGCGGTGAGGGGATCCACGTCTCGCCCAAGGTGAGTCACATCTGGGCCGGAGTAGCTGGGCTGGATTCCTGCCTACGCGGGAATAACACCTCGCCGGCTTACAAGAGCTCGGGACGATTGGCTTCAACCCACTCGAGCGACGCACATTGAGCTCGCGCAGCAGCGTCCCCGGCGCCTTGGCCGTAAGGCGGGCCAGCTCGCGGACGTGCCCGGGGCGACACTGAAACCGGCAAGCTCTCAAGAATGAAAACCTCCAAGCTTGCGATAATCGTCGTAGCCCAGCTCCTCGGCACCTCCCTGTGGTTCAGCTCCAACGCGGCGTTCGCGGATCTCGCGCGGGCGTGGAGCCTCGGGGCTGCGGATCTCGGCAAGCTCACGATCGCGGTGCAGTGCGGGTTCATCCTCGGCACACTGGTGTTCGCGCTGTCGGGGCTGGCGGACCGGTTCGCGGCGAGCCGCGTGTTCGCCGTGTGCGCGGTGGCGGGCGCCGTCGCGAATGGCGCGTTCGCGTGGCTGGCGGCCGATCTCCCGCAGGCGATCGTGCTTCGCTTCCTCACCGGCTTTGCGCTCGCCGGCGTCTATCCGCTCGGCATGAAGCTCGTGGTGAGCTGGGAGCCGGGGCGCGCGGGTGAGGCGCTTGGGTGGCTCGTCGGAATGCTCACGTTCGGCACGGCGCTTCCCCACGCCATCCGCGCCCTCGGGGTAGGCTGGCCGTGGCAGGCGGTTGCCGGCACCTCTTCCCTCCTCGCGCTGGTCGCGGCGGCGATGATCTTCGGGCTCGGCGACGGGCCGCACCTTCCGCGCGGGCGATCCCGGCTGCAATGGGGTGCCACGCTCGTGGTCGCGCGCATCGCGGAGTTCCGCGCCTCGGCGCTCGGCTACTTCGGGCACATGTGGGAGCTCTACGCATTCTGGACGATCACGCCGTTCCTCGTGGCGCTGACGCTCGGGACCGACGCCGGCGCGTTCGCCATCGCGATGTGGTCGTTCGTCATCATCGCCGCCGGGGGCGTGGGCTGTATCGTGGGCGGGCGGCTCAGCCGCCACGTCGGGAGCGCGCGCGTGGCCGCGGCGGCGCTTGCAGGATCGGCGCTCTCGGGGCTCGTGTTCCCCGCGGTCGCGGCGCATGCGGCGGTGGCGATGACGGTGCTGGTGTTCTGGGGCGTGACGGTCGTGGCCGACTCGCCGCAGTTTTCTGCGCTCTCCGCCCGGGCCGCGCCGCCCGAGCTCGTCGGCAGCGCGCTCGCCATCCAGAACAGCATCGGCTTCGCGATCACGATCGTTTCCATCAGCCTCGCCGCCGAGTGGATCGGCGCGCTCGGGGCAAAGAGCGCGTGGCTGCTGGTGCCGGGGCCATTGCTGGGATTGTTGGGGCTTGCGCCGCTGCTGAAAGGCAAAATCTAGTTGTGATCACCTCCCATGTCCCCCGGGCTGGAAGTAGGTGGTGGAGGAATGACAGCGGTTGTTAATTTCCCTCGGTGCTGGAATACTCTCCCCACCCCAAGGGGGTCCAACAAAAAAGGGAGAGGAATGAAGGCAAGAATCAGGATGGCAATCGTCGCGGCGGGCTGCGCTTTTGCGCTGTCGGCCTGCATGACGATGACGCCCGCAAACTACATGGTGTCGCAGGAAGCGAAAGGCGCGCTCGCGAAATATTCCGGCAGCAAGGTGGCCGTGGCGCAGATCGCGGGTCCGGCCAGTTTCGAGCCCATGTGCCGGGCTGTAGGCAACATCGCGATCCCCGAAGGGAGCATCGGGCAATTCGTCGCGAAGGGATTCAACGACGAGCTCAAGTACGCGGGGATGTACGCCGATGGTGGCGTCAAGCTCACCGGCACGGTGACCCGGGCGGCATTTTCCACCAGCGCCGCGATCGTCAACGGCTGGTGGGAGATCGCACTCTCGCTGCAGTCGAGCAATGGCCAGTCGATGGCCGTCGAAACCCGCTACGACTTCGAGGCGGGATTCGTCGGACCGGGGGCATGCAATAACGCAAGCCGCGCCCTCGGACCCGCGGTGCAGCAGCTCGTCTACAAGACCATCACCGACCCGCGCTTCGCCGCGCTCATTCGTTGACCCAGGGAGACCTCATGAAAATCAGAACCTGTTTCGTCCTGCTGTCCCTTGCTGCCGTCGCCGGCGGCTGCGCGATCACCCAAACCGTGAAGCCCGTCTCCGCCACCGGGATCACCGAGATCTGCGTGAAGAACAACCCGCAGGTGATCATGGCCGACTTCTCGAAGGAGCTGCGCTCGCAGATCGAGAAGAAGGGCATCCGCACCACCGCCTACGACGGCGAGCGCCCGGCCGTGTGTAGGCACCACCTGGAGTACACCGCCAACTGGCGCTGGGACATGGCGATGTACCTCGTGTTCGCGGAGGTCAGCGTCTATGAGAGCGGCTTGCTCGTCGGGCAAGCGACCTATGACGCGCACAGCGGCGGCGGGCGCCTCGACAAGTTCGGCGCCACGGGCGAAAAGCTGCGCGGGATGCTGGACCCGCTGTTCGCGCGGAGGTAGCGTAATTGGGCCCCCGCCTGCGCGGGGGCGACAAAGGCATAGGGAGCCCCATGGCCAGCACCCCACTCGATATTCCCCTCGCTCGCGCCACCGGCGAACGCCGCCTGTACACCTGGGCCGCGATCTTGGGCCTGCTGGTCGTGTTCGCCGGCTTCGCGCCGACCTACTACCTGAAGTCGGTGATCGGAGACGCGACCGAGCTCGGCACGATGCGGCACATCCACGGCGTCGTGATGACGGCGTGGTTCACGTTCTTTCTGGTGCAGGCACGGCTGGTGGCGACGGGGAACACGCACATCCACCGGAAGCTGGGAGTCGCCGGCATCGTGCTGGCGGCACTCGTGTTCGGGGTTGGGATCGCCACGGGCATCGCGGCGGTGCGCGCGGGCAGCGCGCCCCTCGGCATCCCGCCGCTGGTCTTCCTCGTGCTGCCGGTGGGCGAGATGGTGGCCTTCGCCGCGCTTTTCACCACCGCCATCGTCCTGCGCAAGCGGTCGGACTGGCACAAGCGCCTGATGCTGCTCGCCACCCTTGCGATGCTCACGCCCGCCATGGCGCGCCTGCCGTTCGAGTTCATCAAGATCGGCCCGCCGGTATTCTTCGCGCTGACGGACCTGCTCATCATCGCGTGCATCGCGTTCGACTCCGTGAAGAACCGCCGCGTGCACCCGGCGTTCATCGCGGGCCTCGCGTTCATCGTCTTCGTGCAGGTCGGGCGGCTGGCGATCTCCGGGACGGCGGCGTGGGCGGCGATCGCAAAGTGGCTCGTGGGGTGATTGGATTCCCACCTACGCGGGAATGACACCTTTCCCCTCCCGCCACGCCATGGACCGCACCGAACGCTTCTACAAGATCGACCACCTGCTGCAGGGCGCGACACCGGTGCCGATCGACGTGTTCCTGAAGGAGCTCGGCGTCTCGCTCGCCACCTTCAAGCG
>JALYSB010000159.1 GCA_030855025.1 Pseudomonadota bacterium | reverse complement strand
CCCCCAGCACCGCCTGCGCGAACTCCACCTGCTGCGGGCGGTGCTTGAAGCCTTCCACCGACTTCGCCAGCACGCCGCCCTCCCCGAAGATGGGAGCGAGATCGACCGGCGCGGCTTTCTGTTTCACGTTCATGTCAGATAAAGATTGAACCACGAAGACCACGAAGGCCACGAAGAAAACAGCGCGAAATTTGCGGCCACGTGGCGCGGCAATCTTCGTGGTCTTCGTGGTTGACGCTTGAAATCAGGAACGGCCGAAGACGATGCGCTCGTCGCGCAGCAGGCGCGAGACGAGGACCACGCCAGCGGCGGCGACCGCGAATGCGACCGTGGAGGGGATCAGCCAGTCGACGGCGGAAAGGCCGTCGCCGCGCACGACGCGCGAGAGCACCACCTGCTGGCCGAGCACCGGCACGAGGAGCTGCCAGAACGCATCCTTGAGCCCCGAGAACATCACCGCGAGCGGCACGAACGACACCACCGTCGCGAGGTAGCTCACGTAGGTCTGCGCCTCGCGGTAGGAGCGCCCGTAGGTGCAGATGAGCATCTGGATCGCGGAAGTCATCGCGGCGAACGGAACCACCATCGCCACGAATTGCGCAAACTCGGGCCCGCCGAAGGCCATCATCGCGGCGAGCCGCTGCTTGGCGTAGAACGACGCCGCGATCATGAAGCCCCCGAGAGTCAGCACCGCAACGCCGGTCGCGAACGCCCATGCCGCTAGCCACTTGCCGAGCACCACCTGCCAGGTCGCAACCGGGTTGGCCAGCAGCGGCTCGAGCGAACCGCGCTCGCGCTCACCGGCCGTGGAGTCGATCGCGATGGTCATGCCGCCCAGGAGCGGCGAAAGGATGGCGAACATGGTGATGAGGAACAGCAGGAACGCACCTTTCTGCCGCGGCGTCGCGGTATTGACGTGCTGCACCTTCACCGGCTCGGTCAAGTCCGGGCTCACGCCGCGCGCGATCATGCGCAGCATCCCGGTCTCCCGGTTGAAGGCGCGCATCAGGCGCTCGGCCTGGCGGATGGCGGGCCCGGAATCGGTGCGCGAGTCGTCGTAGATGATCTCCACCTTGGCGCCGTCGCCCGCAAGGTAGCGCTCGTCGAAGTCCTTGGGGACCACGATGACCGCATCGAGCCGCCCTTCCTTGACGCGCGCCTCGTAGTCGGCCGGCGCCGTCTCGATCTCAACGTCGCTGCGCTTGAGGAAGTTGACGAGCGCTGCGGCATGCTCCTGTCCGACCATGCGTACCTTGAGGGTGGACGCCTTTTCCTCGAGCCCCGAGACGAACTGGGCCACCAGCACCAGCGTGATCGGGCCGGTCAGGATCGATGCCACCAGCACCATGAGCGCGGTGCGCCGGTCGCGCAGCGCGTCGCGCAGCTCCTTCATGAAAACGGTGATGACCCGGAACCTCATGCGGTGTCTGGCGCCGTCTCGGACAGGCGCACGAAGGCATCCTCGAGGTTGTCGCAGCCGCTCGCGGCGAGGAGCTCGGGCGCGCGCCCGCTCGCCACGACGCTTCCCCGCGCCACGATGACGATCGTGTCGCAGAGCGCCGAGACCTCCTGCATGACATGGCTGGAGAAGAGCACGCACTTGCCCGCGTCGCGCAGCTGCCGAATCACCTCGCGCAGGTTGCGGGTGGTCATCACATCCAGACCGTTGGAGGGCTCGTCGAGCATCACGTTCGGCGGATCGTGGACCAGCGCGCGCGCGATCGCCACCTTCATGCGCTCGCCTTGCGAGAAGCCGTCGGTGCGCCGGTCCATCAGCGTGCCCATGTCGAGGAGCTCCGCGAGCCGCGCGGTCGCGTCCTTGAGCTGCGCCGCAGACAACCCGCGCAGCCGCCCGTAGTACGCGATGTTCTCGCGCGCGGTGAGCCGCCCGTAGAGGCCGCGCGCATCCGACAACATGCCGATGCGTGCGCGCACTGCAAGCGGGTCGGCCTGCGCATCGACGCCGTCGATCAGGGCGTGCCCCTGGGTCGGCGCAACCAGTGTCGAGATCATGCGAAGGGTCGTGGTCTTGCCCGCGCCGTTGGGGCCGAGGAGCGCGGTGATCGCGCCGTCGGGCGCCACGAACGAGACGCTGCGCACTGCCTGGACGCCGTTGAAGGTCTTGGCGAGCCCGCGGGCCTCAATCATTTCGCATCAGCGCGCAGTCCCGAGCGGCATCACGAACATCGGCCGGGGAATGCGTTGCAGGCACCGGTCGTCGAGGCCCGCCACGCTGCCCTGGCGCACGAACGACTCGATCAAGCGCGGCGCGCAGCCGTGCAGGCTCACGCCGTGGCCGAGCTGCGGCGCCACGACATGGCGCGAATTGCGCAGGCTCGCCGCGACCAGCTCGCCGTGGCGCGGGGGCGTCGCGGGGTCGAGGCCCCCGGACAGGATCAGCACCGGCACGTCCGAGCGCACCGGGGTGTAGTAGTCCTCCGGCACCTTGCCGCGCGGCCAGATCCGGCAGGCGCGCACGAAATCGTCCACCAGCGCGCGCCCGAAGAACGATCGTCCGAGCTGGTCCATGTCCTCGCGGGTTATGCGCGGGATGTCCTCCGCACAGATTACCGACAGGTGCATGCCGATGGAGAGGTTCTCGGCGATGTCGTCGGCGAGCTCGAGGTTCTGCGCGAGCAGCGGATTGAAGTCCCCGCCCGCCGCGGCCGAGATGCCGAACGGCAGCAGGCTCGCGAGCTCGGCCACGTACAGCGGCCGGAAAAGGCCCGAAAGGAACACGTTTTCATTGACCTGGATGGTGGCGCGGTCGCCGGTGCGCGGGTCCTGGATGGTCGCCCGGGCGGGGCGGCGCGCAAGCTGGTTGCGCAGCGACACGATCATCACCCGCAGCTCGGGATAGGTCTTCCGGCACGCCGCGTCGAGATCGCAGGCCTCGATCAGGCGCGCGAGCGCGGCATCGCCATCGGCCACGAAGGACAGCGGCAACTTCATGGTCGCGGGGGCTACGCCGTCGAGCACCATCGAGCGCACGCGGTCGCCATGGCGGCGCAGGTACTCGAGTCCCGCCCGCGTGCCGTAGGAGCCGCCCCAGAGGTTGATCTTCTCGTAACCGAGCGCCGCGCGCACCTCGTCGAGATCCTCCATCGCGATCGGCGTCACGTACTGGCGCGGGTCGCCGACGAGCGTCGCCAGGCACTTGGTCACCAGCCGCTCGGGCAGCGCGTCCTCGAAGAGCGTCTGCATCGGCTGCGCTTCCTCCGCGCAGTCCAGTGGACTCGATTTCCCGGTGCCGCGCTGGTCGAGGAACACGATGTCGCGCGAATCGTTCAGGCGGGTGAAGAGCGGCATCACCTGGGGTGCGAGCGAGATCGCCCCCTGGCCCGGCCCGCCGGCGAGGATCACGATCGGGTCGGGCTCGCGGGCGCGCAGCTTGGCCGGAACGATCGCCACTCGCAGCGTGATCCTGCGTCCCTGCTTCGCCTCCCGGTCCTCCCAGACTTCGTGGGTGCCGCAGCGCGCCGCCGAGTCGATGCCCGGAATCCGGCACGCCGCGAGCGCGAGGGCGGGCCGCGGGGCATCGGTACCGGGAGAGCATGCCGCCCCGAGGACGGCGAGCAGCAGGGCGAGGGAGCGCAGTTTCATTGACGCACGAGCGGTGGGTGCGCCGAAGTATAGCTCGCGACCTAGAACAATATCGACTGCGGGTACGCGTTGCCGTACTGCTGGTCCACGTAGAACGAGCTGCCTGGCTGCGCCATCGCGTGCTGCGCCGCCTGCTTTGCCGCGGACACTACTTCGTGGCGCGACTCGAACACGCCCGGGAGCACGGGGAGGATCCCGATCGCCAGGCGCGGCAGCGGCCGCACCTTTTCCCGGCCGTCGCGCCCGGCCGCGGTGAAATAGCCGCGCTCCAACACCTCCTCGGGCACATGCGCGCGCACCACGTCGGGAAAGTGCGCGAGGGCGCGCTCGGCGCGCGGCAGCCAGTCCTCGCTCTGCATGAGGACCACGAAACGGCTGCCCGCCACGTGGCCGACGAAATCCACGCCCGGCTGGCACATGTCCTCGAGCAGCCGGGCGGCCGAGTGGATCAACGCATCGCCGCGCTCGAAGCCGGCGCTGTCGTTCAGGCCACGCAGCTGGTCGATCTCGACGAACCACGCGGCGAATGCGATGTGGGCCGCGAGCAGTCGCTCGAGGTGTTCGTTGATCGGCACCTGGCCGGGGAGGAGCGTGAGCGGGTTGGTGTAGCGGCCCGCCAGCACGCGCGAGGTCTGGAGCGCACGCATCACGTCGGCGCTGGTGCCCATGCCGAGGTAGCGGCCCTGGGAGACGATCACGAAACCGTCGGCTAGCCGGCGCGAGTCCGATTCCACCAGGAGCGCGGTGAGCGCTCCGAGGTCGAGCCTGGCATCGACACGGATCGGCGCCTCGTCGGCGATCTCGATGCAGGGCCGCGAAGTCAGCCGTGCCGCGTCGGAGCTCGCCGCGACCAGCTCCAGCTGCGTGCGCGAGGCGATCCCCAGGATCGCCTCGCCCGCGGAGATGGGGATCGCGGGGAGCGAGGGGATGGCCGCGAAGCGCTCGAGCACGGCGGCAATGGTGTCGGTGGGGGCAACCGGCGGCACCGAGCGCACGAAATCATGCGCGGTCGGCGCGTGGCCGGCACGCAGCCTGGGCGCCGCGACCACGGGCACGCGTGCATCGGCGAAGGCGAGCTGGGCTTCGCCGGAAAGCCGCGTGTTCGGCCGCTCGGCCGGGCGCCCGATGAACCAGCCCTGGCCGCAGGCGATGCCGATGTCCTTGGCGATGCGGAAATCCTCGGCACACTCGATCCCCTCGGCGATCACCTGGGACGCGCTGCTCTCGGCGATATGCTGGATCGCGCGCAGGAACTGCAGCTTGACCGCGTCCTGCGCGATGCCGGATACGAAATGCTTGTCGGCCTTCACGAACTCGGGCTTGAGCTCGGACCACAGCCGCAGGCTCGCGAAGCCCTCGCCCAGGTCGTCGATCGCGACGCGAAATCCCATGGCGCGATACAGCATCAACGACTCGTGCACGAAGCGGAAATCAACGGTCGGATAGTCTTCCGTCAGCTCGATCACCACGCGCGCGGGCTCGAGACCGAGCTGGCGCAGGAACCGCCCCGCGCGCTCCTGCTCGAAGCCTCGCTGGATGATCAGCTGCGGGGAAATGTTCAGGAAGAGGCTTCCGTCCAGCCCCGCGCGCGAGAACGCCCGCAGGATCTCCTGCACGCAGACGATGTTGAGCTCGAGGGCGAGCCCGGCTTCGTTCGCCGCGGTGAAGAGCTCGTAGGGCGAGTGCAGCATCGAGCCTTCAGGCCCGCGAACCAGCGCCTCGTAGCCCACGATGCGGCCCTCGCGGAACGAGAAGATCGGCTGGAAGACGCTGCCGAGGGTGCGCTCCTCGAGGACGCGGCGCAGCTGCTCGAAGGACTCCTTGCGAATCTCGGTGACCTGCTCCTTCACGCGACTCCGTGCTGGAGGAACCACTCGAGCATGCGCTTCCAGCCGTCATCGGCCGCTTCCTTGCGGTAGCTCGGCCGATAGTCCGCGTGGAACGCATGCGGGGTGTCGGGGTAGAGGTGGATGCGCGAGGGTTTGCCCGCGGTCTTCAGGGCGGCCTGCATTTTCTCGACGGTATCGTTGGGAATGCCTGCGTCGGCCCCGCCGTAGAGGCCGAGCACCGGCACCTCGAGCTGCGCGGCGATGTCGACCGGATGCTTCGGCTGCAGCGGCGTGGCGGGTTTCGCCACCGGGCCATACCAGGCGACACCGGCTTTCACCCTGGGATTGTGGGCGGCATAGAGCCACGTGATGCGCCCGCCCCAGCAGAAACCCGTCACGCCGAGCTTGTCGGGGTTGCCGCCATTTTGCGACGCCCACTGCACGGCCGCGTCCAGGTCCGACATGACCTGCGCGTCGGGCACTTTCGCCACGACCGCGCGAACGGCTTCGATCTCGGACCGGTCAACGTCGCCCTGCCGCCCGAAGAGGTCCGGCGCAACCGCCAGGTAACCGAGCTTCGCGAGCCGCCGGCACAGGTCCTTGAAGTATTCGTGCACGCTCCAGATCTCGTGGACCAGGACCACGGTCGGCAGGTTCTTGCCGCCCGCCGGCATCGCGCGGAAGGCGGCGATCGTACCGTCGCGCACCGGAATCGCCACCTCGCCCGCCTCGAGCCCCTGGGAGTCGGTGTGCACGACGCTTTGCGCCTGGATCGGCTGCACCGCGGCGGCAAACCCCTCATTGCGCATTGCTTGCCTCATCAGGAATTGTCGGACCTCTGACCGATTATATGGGCGCGAAATCCCAAACAAAAAAGGCGCCTTAGCGGCGCCTTTTTCCCAATGCAATGGGACTACTCGCCGTAGAGCTTCTGCTTGAGCTCGCGGCGCTCCTGCGCCTCGATGGTGAGCGTCGCCGTGGGGCGGGCCAGCAGCCGCTGGATGCCGATCGGCTCACCGGTCTCCTCGCAATAGCCATAGCTCGCATCGTCGATGCGCGCCAGCGCCTGGTCGATTTTCTTCAGCAGCTTGCGCTCGCGGTCGCGGGTGCGAAGCTCGAGCGCGTGCTCCTCCTCGAGCGTGGCGCGGTCGGCGGGGTCTGGGGCGAACGAGAGCTCGCGCAGGTGCTCCGTGGTGGCGCCGGCGTTGTCGCGCATCTCCTTCTGGAGTTCGAGAAGGCGCTCGCGAAAGAACTTGAGCTGCGCCGCGTTCATATACTCCGACTTCGGCATCTTGACGATTTCGGCCTCAGTCAGAAACTTGGGTTTACTGGCCATTGATCCTCGACTCTGGGTGGCGGCTTGGAAGGCGCGGCGGGGAAGTCCCGGGCGGCCATCGAAAGCCGGTAAGTGTAGCCCACGCACGGGGCCATATCAAACATCGACAATGAGCCGGCCAGTTCATTCCCCGGGGAATCCGGTGCGATTCGGCATCCGGTTGAATTCAAAAGGTTTTATACTGTGTCTCGATGCTGAGAACTCCCGCCTGGGTCCTGGCCTGCCTGGCACTGGCCCTCCCCCTCCTGATCCCGGTCGTCGTGGTGGCCGCCAGCGTCTTCGCACCGGCGGGCGACGCATGGGCGCACCTGGCCGCCACGGTGCTCCCGCGCTACGTCTCCACCACCCTGATCCTGATGGCCGGGGTGCTCGCGGGCGTGTGCTTCGTGGGGGTCGGGACAGCCTGGTGCGTGACCGCGTTCGACTTCCCCGGCCGGCGCGTACTCGAGTGGGCGTTGCTGCTGCCGCTCGCCGTTCCCGCCTATGTGATCGCATACGCCTATACCGACTGGCTGCAGTTCAGCGGGCCGGTGCAGACGTGGATTCGCACGGCGGCGGGCTGGGAGCGCGGCGATTACTGGTTTCCCGAGATCCGCTCCGTGGGGGGTGCGGCGGCGATGTTCGTGTTCGTCCTCTACCCCTACGTCTACCTGCTCACCCGGGTCGCCTTCATCGAGCAGTCGCCGAGCCTCGCCGAGGCCGGGCGCACGCTCGGGCTTTCCGGGCGCGCGACCTTCTTCAGGCTGAGCCTGCCGATGGCGCGGCCGGCGATCGCCGCCGGGGCGGCGCTTGCACTGATGGAGACACTCTCCGACTTCGGCACCGTGTCGTACTTCGGCGTGCAGACGTTCACGACGGGGATATTCCGCGCCTGGCTGTCGATGGGCGAACCCGCCTCGGCGGCGAAGCTGTCGATGATCCTGCTCGCCTTCGTGGGCGTGCTGATCGCGCTGGAACGTTTCGCGCGCCGGCGCGCGCGCTTCGACGATCCGCACCGCAAGGCGCGCCGCAGCCCGCGCGTGCTGCGCGGGGT
>JALYSB010000158.1 GCA_030855025.1 Pseudomonadota bacterium | reverse complement strand
TCGCCCCTCGCGCGACTCACGTTCTTCATGATCGCGGCGTTTGCGATGATGATCGCCGACCACCGCTTTCGCGCCCTCGAGACGGTGCGGCTTTCCCTCTCGGTTCTCGCCCACCCCGTGCAGCAGTTCGCCGCCGTGCCGTCTCAGGCGCTGGGACGCATCGCCGATTACTTCGCGAGCCAGGAGCGGCTGCTGCGCGAGAACCAGGAGCTCAAGACCAAGGTGCTCGAGCAATCGGCCGCGGCCCAGGAAGCGCGCCTGCTGCGTGCCGAGCAGGAGCACCTGCTTGCGATGGCACCGGGAAAGAGCCGCTACGCGCAGGGCGGCCTGCTCGCCGAGGTCCTCTATTCGGCGCGCAACCCGTTCACCCGCAAGGTCGTGGTCGACAAAGGCCTCACCCACAGCGTCGCACCCGGGATGCCGGTCATCGACGGCCAGGGCGTGGTCGGGCAGATCACCAACGTCGGCACCTTCACGAGCGAGGTGACGCTGGTCACCGAGAAGGACCAGTCAGTGCCGGTGATGCTGGTTCGCAACGGTTTGCGCGCGATCGCCGTCGGCTCGGGGAAGGACGGCTCCATCGATGTCCCCTTCATGCCGGTATCGGCCGACATCCAGAACGGCGACATTTTCGTGACGTCGGGCATCGACGCGACCTACCCGCCGGGACTGCTGGTGGCGCAGGTCACCAGCGTCGAGAAGAACGCGGCCTACGTCTTCGCCAAGATCGTCGCCAAGCCGGCCGCTGGCGTGGAAAGCCATCGCTACGTGATGGTGTTGCCGATCCCGGCCGCGGGAGCGGCGCCGCCCGAGGCCAAGGCCGACGGGACCAAGCCCGCCAAGCAGCGCGCGAGCGCCCGGAGGCGTGATGCGCCCCGCTGACCTCACGCCGGTGGCGCGCGACGTGATGAAGCTTCCGGCGAGCGTGGCACTGGTGTTCTTCTCGCTCGCCGGCGCCTACCTGCTCTCGGTCCTGCCCTGGTCGGGTGCGGGCCTCCTCGCCCGGCCCGACTTCGTGCTCATCGTCCTGATCTTCTGGACGATGCACGAGCCGCGCTCGATCGGCCAGGGGATGGCGTTTGCCCTGGGCTTGCTGATGGACGTGAGCGATTCGATGCTCCTCGGCCAACACGCGCTCGCCTACGTGATCGCCGTCTTCGGCGCGCAGGTGCTGCGCGTTCGGATCCTTTCCTTCCACCTGCCGGAGCAGACGCTGCACGTGCTCGGCCTCACCATCGCCGCCTGCGCAGTTATGCTGGGACTCAACCTGCTGCTGGGCGCCGATTTCCCGGGCCTCGCCTTCCTCGTCTCCCCGGTATTGACCGCGCTCTGCTGGGCGCCGGTCAACTGGCTCCTGTACTCGTCGGCCGTGCGCCGGCGCCGGGAGCGCTCGGGATGATGATCGGCCAGACCCTGCGCGACCAGCAACGCGAGCTTACGGTCTTCCGCAGCCGCCTGATGCTGGCGGGCGTGGGAATCCTCGTGGGGTTCGGCATCCTGCTGGCCCGCTTCACCTGGCTGCAAGTGGTGCAGCGCGAATATTTCCACACGCTTGCAGAGGCCAACCGCATCTCGGTCGTCCCCGTGGTTCCGAACCGCGGGCTCATCCTCGATCGCAACGGCGTGGTGCTGGCCGCCAACTACTCCGCGTACACGCTCGAGATCACCCCGTCCAAGGTGCCGAACGTGGAGCGCGCGATCGACGAGCTCGCGCGCGTGATCGACGTGAGCGCGCGCGACCGGCGGCGCTTCAAGAAGCTGCAGGAGGAAAGCAAGAACTTCGAGAGCCTGCCGATCCGCACCCGGCTCACCGAAGAGGAGGTCGCCCGCTTCGCGGTGAACCGCTACCGCTTTCCGGGCTTCGAGATCAAGGCGCGGCTCTTCCGCTCCTATCCGCAGGGCGAGGTCGCGTCCCACGCCATCGGCTACATCGGCCGCATCAACGAGGCCGACGTGAAGCGCATCGAGGCCGCCGACCTCGCCCGCAACTACAAGGGGACCGACCACATCGGCAAGCTGGGGATCGAGGGCGCCTACGAGAAGGAGCTGCACGGCACGACCGGCACCGAGCAGGTGGAAATCGACGCGGGCGGCCGCGCCATCCGCGCGCTCGCGCGCCACGAGCCGATCTCGGGCAACAACCTCGTGGTAACGCTCGATCTCGAGCTCCAGAAAATCGCCGAAGAGGCATTCCAGGACTACCGCGGCGCGCTGGTGGCGATCGATCCGAAGACGGGCGAGGTCCTGGCCCTCGTTTCCAAACCGGGCTACGACCCCAATCTCTTCGTCGACGGCATCGACCCCCAGAACTGGGACGCGCTCAACAATTCGCCCGACAAGCCGCTCAACAACCGCGCGCTGCGCGGCCAGTACCCGCCCGGGTCCACCATCAAGCCGTTCATGGCGCTTGCCGCCCTCGACTACAAGAAGCGCTCGCCGGAATTCGCGATCTCCGATCCGGGCTTCTTCACGCTGCCCGGCGTGGCGCACCGCTACCGCGACCACAAGAAGGACGGCCACGGCATGGTCAACCTGCACAAGGCGGTGGTGGTGTCGTGTGACACGTATTTTTACGGGCTCGCGACCGAGCTCGGCATCGATTCGGTCCACCGCTTCCTCGCGCAGTACGGTTTCGGGCAGCCGACCGGCATCGACATCGAGGGCGAGCTGTCGGGCCTGAATCCCTCGCAGGAATGGAAGCAGAAGCGCTTCAAGCAGAAATGGTACGTGGGCGACACCGTGAGCATCGGCATCGGCCAGGGCTACATGCTCACCACCCCGCTGCAGCTCGCCGCCGCCACCGCGACCCTCGCCAACAACGGCGTGCCGGTGCACCCGCGGCTGCTGAAGGCGGTGCAGAACTCGCGTACCCAGGAGACGGTCGCGCTCGTCTCGAAGGAGGGCGAGGCGGTGACGGTGAAACCCGAGCACCTCGCGCTGGTCCGCGCCGCGATGATCGACGTGACGCGCCCCGGCGGCACCGCCGCGCGCGCGGGCGCCAATGCGGGCTACACCATCGCCGCCAAGACCGGCACCGCGCAGGTGATCGGCATGAAGCAGGGCGAGACCTACAACGAGAAGCGCATTCGCGAGGAGCACCGCGACCACGCCCTATTCATCGCCTTCGCGCCTGCCGAGGATCCGCAGCTCGCGATGGCGATCCTGGTGGAAAACGGCGGCCACGGCGGCTCCACCGCCGCGCCGATCGCGCGAGTGGTGTTCGACTATCACATCCTGCGCAAGAAACCGGCGGTCAAGCCGAAGCTGGGCGGGGACGAGGAAACCAGTGATTAGCCGCGCCTTCGAGCTCGTCTCGCGCCGCATCGACGGCCCGTTGATGGCGGCGCTGGCCCTGACGCTCGCCCTCGGCGTGACCGTGGTCTATTCGGCCTCCGGGGGCAGCTCGCTCGAGCGGGTGATGGGCCAGGGACGAAACCTCGCGGTGGCTTTCGTGGCGCTGTGGGTGTGTGCGCACATCCACCCGCAGCTCCTGATGCGCCTGGCCGTGCCCCTATACGTGGCGGGCCTGGCGCTCCTGATCGGCGTGGCGCTCTTCGGCGATATCCGCAATGGCGCCCGCCGCTGGCTCAACCTGGGGTTCACCACGGTGCAACCCTCGGAGATCATGAAGATCGGCGTGCCGCTGATGCTCGCGTGGTACTTCCATCGCCGCGAGGAGGGGCTGCGTCTCCTCGATTTCGCGGTCGCCGCGGTGATCCTCGCCCTTCCCGTGGGGCTGATCGTGCGCCAGCCCGACCTGGGGACGGCGCTCCTCATCTTCGCCTCGGGATTCTTCGTGATCTTCCTCGCGGGCCTGTCGTGGAAGGTGATCGGCTCGATGGCCGTCGCGGGCGCCGCGAGCCTGCCGTTCCTCTGGTCGATGCTGCACGACTACCAGAGGAGGCGCGTGCTCACGCTGCTCGATCCGATGCAGGACCCGCTGGGCGCGGGCTATCACATCATCCAGTCGACCATCGCGATCGGATCCGGGGGAATCCTCGGCAAGGGCTGGCTCAACGGCACCCAGGCGCAGCTCGATTTCGTGCCCGAGCGCTCCACCGACTTCATCCTCGCGGTGTTCGGCGAGGAGTTCGGCCTGGTCGGCAACGTGGTGCTCGTGGTGCTCTACTTTCTCATCATCGCGCGCGGGCTGATGATCGCCGCCAACGCGTCCACCGTCTTCTCGCGGCTCGTGGCCGGCGCCATCACCCTCACCTTCTTCACCTATGCGTTCGTGAACATGGGAATGGTGACCGGCATCCTGCCGGTGGTCGGCGTGCCCCTGCCGATGATGAGCTACGGCGGCACCGCGCTCCTGTCGATGCTCGCCGGCTTCGGGATCCTCATGTCGATCTCCACCCACAAGCAACTGGTGTCGAGTTGAGGAAAATCGTCATTCCCGCAATGACGTTGCTGCTTGCAGCGTGCGGCACGGTGCCGCCGAAAAAGGTCGAGACGCCGCCGCCCACCTCCGGCAAGTACTATTCCGACGACGGGCCGCCGCTCACCATCCCTGAAGGCCTTGCGCTGGTTCCCGATGCGGTGCCGCGCGACGAGCCGTTCCACCGCTTTGCGAACCGCCCATACACGGTCATGGGCCAGACGTACGCCCCGGTGGTGAACAAGCAGCCCACGATCGAGCGGGGCATGGCGTCGTGGTACGGGCGCAAGTTCCATGGGCGCAAGACCGCCTCGGGCGAGATCTACGACATGTTCGCGATGACCGCGGCCCACAAGACCTATCCGATCCCCAGCTATGCCCGCGTCACCAACGTGAAGACCGGGCAATCGGTGGTGGTGCGCGTCAACGATCGCGGCCCGTTCCTGTCGAACCGCATCATCGACCTGTCGTTCGCGGCCGCCACCCGCATCGGGATCGCGAACGCCGGCAGCGGCCTGGTCGAGGTCGAGAGGATCCTTCCCGGTGCGGGAGTAAGCGACGAGCTCGCGGCGATATCCTTGCCCCCGCCCGCGCCAATGGCGAGTGTCGAGACGCCGGTCATCGCGCGCGAGGGCGCGTCGCTCTGGCTGCAGCTGGGCGCCTTCTCGAGCGCCGAGAGCGCGGAGAGCTTTCGCGACCACGTGGGCCGCAGCCTCGACTGGCTGCTCGAACCCATCGCGATCGCGCGCGTGGACGGCCTGCATCGCGTGAGGATCGGGCCCTATCGCAACGCCGAGGAAGCGGGCGCGATCGGCGACAAGGTGCGCCGCTCCCTCGGCGTAGCCCCCATCCTCACCCATCGGTAGCGTTCCATGAAACGCCTCCTTGCCACCTGGATGGCGTGCTTTGCGTTTGCCGCATCGGGCCAGGCGGTGACGCCCCCGCCGATTGCCGCGAAGGCTTTCGTCCTCGTCGATGCGCTGAGCGGGCAGACGCTCGCGAGCGCGTCGGAAAACGATCGCGTCGAGCCTGCCTCGCTCACCAAGCTCATGACCGCGTGGCTTGCGTTCGAGGCGATCCGCGCGGGCACGCTCGAGGTGGGCCGCGCGGTGCGCGTCTCGGAGGGTGCGGCCAAGGCCGGGGGCGCGCGCATGTTCCTGACGGCCGGGCAAAGCGTGCAGGTGGGAGACCTGCTGCGGGGCATGATCGTGCAATCGGGCAACGATGCGGCGATGGCGCTCGCCGAGGCGGTCGCGGGATCGGAAGGCGCGTTCGTCGCCCGGATGAACGCCCAGGCTGCGCGCATGGGCCTCACCAATACCCGTTTCGCCAATTCCACCGGGCAGCCGGCGCCCGATCACCACTCCTCGGCGCGCGACCTCGCGGGGCTGGCCGGCTCCCTCATCCGCGAGTTTCCGGAGCACTACGCGCTCTACTCGCAGAGGGAGTTCGCCTTCAACGGCATCAACCAGTCCAACCGCAATCGCCTGCTGTGGACCGACGCCACGGTCGACGGCATGAAGACCGGCTTCACCGAAAGCGCGGGCTACTGCCTGGTGGCGAGCGCGCGCCGCGGCGAGCGCCGCCTGGTCTCGGTGCTGCTCGGCGCGCAATCGGACAGCGCGCGCAGCGCCGAGACGCAGAAGCTCCTCAACTTCGGCTTCCAGGCCTACGAGACGCGCCGGCTCTACAAGCGCGGCGATGCCGTGGCCACGCCCAACATCTACAAAGGCATCCATTCGACGGCGCGGCTCGGGTTCGATCGCGACATCTGGCTCACGCTGCCGCGCGAGCGCTTCGCGGGTCTGAAGGCGGCGCTCGAGACGCCTCAGCCGTTCCTGGCGCCCCTTGCCGCGGGTCAGAAAGCGGGGATAATGAAGCTCACCCGCGACAACGCGCCGGTCGCGGAATTTCCGGTCGTAGCTCTCGAGGAAGTGCCGGTCGCCGGCTTCCTGTCCCGCGGCTGGGATACCCTCAAACTCATGTTCCGGTCCTCGCCATGAACCCTCCGATCGCGCACTTCAACGGGCAGCTGCTGCCCCTCGACCAGATCTCCATCTCCCCGCTTGACCGCGGCTTCATCTTCGGCGACGGCGTGTACGAAGTGATTCCCGTATACGACGGCACCATGCTGCGCGGGCGCGAGCACTTCGAGCGGTTGCAACGCTCGATGGACGAGATCCAACTCACGAATCCGCACGGCGTCGACGAGTGGCTCGCGGTCACGCGCGAGCTGCTGAAGCACCATCCCGGCAACCAGTCGGTGTACATCCACGTGACACGCGGGGTGCCGCCGAAGCGCGACCACGTGCTGCCGAAGGGACTGAAGCCCACGGTTTTCATGATGTGCTATCCGCTCGGCTCACCCTCGCGCGAGCAGGTGGAGAACGGCGTTGCGTGCGTGACCTCCCGCGATTTCCGCTGGGAGAAATGCCACATCAAGTCGACGTCGCTCCTGGGCAACGTGCTGGCGCGCCAGATCTCCGCCGATGCCGGCGCCATCGAGACGATTTTGCTGCGCGACGGGATGCTGACCGAGGCCTCGGCCTCGAACGTCTTCGTGGTAAAGGACGGCACGGTCGCAGCACCCCCCCAGGACCATTTGATACTGCTCGGCATCACCTACGACCTCCTCGTTCGCCTCGCGGCCGAAGGCGCTCTCAAGCTCGAGATCCGTCCGATCACCGAAGCGCAGCTGCGCGGCGCCGACGAGGTGTGGCTCACCTCCTCGACCAAGGAAGTTCTCGCAGTCACGACCCTCGACGGTAAGCCGGTGGGTAGCGGCCGGCCGGGGCCGGTCTTCAAGCGCATGCACGCGCTCTTCCAGGAGCACAAGGCCCAAGCGCGCCAGCGGGGAGCCGTGACGGCTTGATTTCCGCGGGCCGAAGTCCCATTTGCACGGGATGACTCCGACCATGAGCCAGACGTCCCAGCCCGAATCGCTGCTCACGTTTCCCTGCATCTTCCCGATGAAGGTGATGGGGCGGCGCGAGGACGGCTTCGCGCAGGCGGTGGCCGACGTCGTGCAACGCCACGCGCCGGACTTCCATCCCGAAACCATCGAGATGCGCGCTTCGAAAAACGGACGCTACCTGTCGCTCACGGTGACGCTCAATGCCCGGTCGCGCGAGCAGCTCGATGCGCTCTATTCCGAGCTGTCGAAGCATCCGATGGTGATGATGGTGCTGTGATCGCCCGCCGGCTGGGACGAGTCGCCTACGAGCCCACGTGGCGTGCGATGCAGGCGTTCAACCGGTGGCGCGGGCACGAGACGCCGGACCAGCTGTGGATGCTCGAGCATCCCGCCGTGTTCACCCTCGGGCTCGCGGGCCGGCGTGAGCACGTGCTGGCCCCGGGCGACATTCCCGTGGTCGCTACCGATCGAGGCGGACAGGTGACCTATCACGGGCCCGGCCAGGC
>JALYSB010000157.1 GCA_030855025.1 Pseudomonadota bacterium | reverse complement strand
GCCGCGGCCCGGGCGCCGGCGGCCTTCGCGCCCTGCACCGCATCGACCAACGCCTTGGCCTCCACCAGGCCGGTCTTGCTCGCCTGCCGCAGGAGCTTGATCGCCTCGAGCTTGTTGCCCTTGCGCAGGGCCTCGAGGACGGCAGGCGGGAAGGACGGGCGATCGGTCATGGGCGCTACTCTACCCCGACCTTGGTGGCCTTTCCCCGGGAGGGCGAGGCTCGGCACGCAGCGGTTGGTGCGTCCAGAAGGGCGCGGCGGCAATCACCACGCATACCATCGAGAAAGCGAAGCCCGCACGATAACCCCCGGTGAGGTCGTACAGCAGGCCCGACAGCCACGAGCCGAACGCCCCGCCGATCGACATGCACATGAACATCGTCCCGTAGATCGTGGCGAAGCCGCCGCCGCCGAAGTGCTTCGCCGCGAGGCTCGCGACCAGCGGCCCGCGAGCGCCCTGCGCGATCCCGAAGAAGAGGACGAAGGGCACGACCAGCCAGCGCGCCGGCGCGTACGACAGGAGGAGCAGGCAGGCGATGCCGACGAACGTGGCGGCGAAGCTCGTCGTGGCGGTGGCGCGATAGCCGATGCGGTCTGCGAACCACCCCGAGGCCATGATGCCGAACACCGACAGCAGGCCCGCAACGCCGAACGCCGTCGCGGCCTCGAGCGGCGTAAGGGCAATGTCCACGAGAAACGGCACGACCTGCGCGAGCACCGACATCATCCCGATCGAGGTGAAGGCGAAGACCTGGACAAGCTGCCAGTAGGGGCGCGTACGCAGCGCCTCCTTCAGCGGCCACGCCCGCGCGGTTTCGGGCAGCGGCGTCCCCGTTCGGGTGCGGCGGGGCGAATCGCCCGCGATCGAGCGCCACGGCAGGAGGAAAAGCAGCGGGATCAGCGCGAGTGCGACGATCCCCATGAGGCCGTAGGTCTCGCGCCACCCCTGCAGCTCGATCGAGTATTGCGCGAGCGGGACGATGACGAGCGTCCCGGTGCCGAAACCCGCGTACGCCACGCCCATCGCGGTGCTCATCCGGTCGCGGAACCAGCGGCTGATGAGCATCGAGGCCGGCACCATGCCGAGCATCGAGACGCCCATGCCGCCGAGGAGCCCGATGCACGCCTGGAATTGCCACAGCTGCGAAAGGCGTCCCGCGAGCAGCATCGCCACGGCGAGGAGCAGCAATCCCAGGGGATAGACGACGCGCGCGCCCCAGCGATCGATGAGCATCCCCGTGAGCGGCGCCGACAACCCCGTGACGACGAGAAAGGTGGAATAGACGCTCGAGGCCCCGGCGCGACTCCAGTGGAAATCGGCGGAGAGCGGCAGGAGGAAGACGAGGTACGAGTCCGCGATCCCGCGGCCGAACATGTTGCAGGCGAAGCACAGGACGAGGACGATTGCGGCGGTTCTGCCAGTGCTACTTGCTATTGCTATGGTCGCCGCCGTCGTTGAGGCGCTGCGTCATCGTCCCGATCACCATCCCCTGCGCACCGATGCTCACCGAGAACAGCGCGAGATAACCCCACGGGTCCTGGTAGCGGTAGTCCAGGGATTCGTGCCCGGAGAGCGGAAACTTCATCGTCTGGTAGGGCGCGCCGAGCAGGCGCAGCGCGTCGTCGCGCGTCATCCCGGCGCGGACGCGCTGGAGGTCCGGCGGGCTCAGCACCCGCGCGTCGCCCATCGATGCGCATGCCGCCAGCAGCAGGGGTAGCGCCAGGAGACCGATGCTTTTCATAGCCGAATCGTACCCCAGGCGGCGACGATCACTCGGGCTTGAGGCCCTGCTCCCGGACGACCTGGCTGAATTGCCGGATTTCGCGCGTCACGAGGGAGTCGAGCTCGGCGGGCGCGCCGCCAATGATGTAGCCCGCCTGGCTCTCCATGCGCGCGGCCACCGTCGGATCCTTCAGCGCGGCCAGCGTGGCCTGGTGAAGCTTGGCCACGACTTCCTGCGGGGTCGCGCGCGGCACGAAAGTCCCGACCCACGTATCGGATTCGTAGCCCGGGAAACCGGATTCCGCGATGGTGGCCACGTCCGGCATCAGCGCCGAGCGCTGCTTCGACGTCACGGCGATCGCCTTCAGCTTGCCGCTCTTGATATGCGGCAGGATCCCGCTCAGCGTCCCCAGCACCGCCGGGACCTGGTTGCCGATCACGTCCGTCATGGCGGGGCCCGCGCCACGGTAGGGCACGTGGACCAGCGTGAGCTTGCCGAGCGACTGCAACAGCGCACCCGCGAAATGGCCGGGCGAGCCGATGCCGCCGGTCGCGTATTGGAGATACCTCGGCTCCTTGCGGCCCAGCGCGATCCACTCCTGCAAGGTGCCGGCCGGGGTCGAAGGATGAACGGCCAGGACTTGCGGCAAGGCTCCGATCAGGGTCACGCCGCGCAGGTCCTGCTCGGTGTTGAATGGCAGCCCCGGCACCAATGCCTGGTTGATGCTGTGCGAGGAGACGGTGAAGAGCACGGTGTACCCGTCGGGCGCGGACTTGGCCACGAAGTCGGTAGCAATCGCCCCACCGGCCCCGGCCCGGTTCTCCACGACTACCGCCTGGCCGAGCGCGTCACCCATTTTCACGTTGAGCGTGCGGGCGATGGTATCGGAGCCCCCTCCCGGCGCGAACGTCACGATCAGCCTCACCGGCTGCTTCGCCGGGAAATCCTGGGCGGACGCGAGCGGCGTCGCGAGCACGGCCGCACAGGGAAGCGCGAAACGACGAATCCATCGAGCGATCTTCATGGCAATCCCCTAGTTGGCCAACTCACGGCACGCCTGCGTCAATCGCCTCATCCCCTCCTCGAGCGCCGCATCCGAGGCCGCATACGAGATGCGAAAGTGTCCCGGGAGCTCGAACGCACTGCCGGGCACCGTCGCCACGCCGGCGTCTTCGAGAAAGTACATGCATAGGTCCAGGTCGGTCGCGAGCACCCTGCCCTTGGGCGTGCGGCTGCCGAGCAATGCCTTGCAGCCTGGGAAGACATAGAAAGCGCCATCGGGCACGGTGCAGTCGACGCCCTCGATGCCCTGCATGGCGGCGACGACCAGGTCGCGCCGACGGCGATACGCTTCGACGAAGGGCGGCAGGAAATCCATCGGCCCATCGAGGGCTGCAACGGCCGCGGCCTGGCTCACCGAGCTCGTGTGCGAGACCGACTGCCCTTGCACGAGGTTGACTGCGCGGATCAGCCCCGCGGGCCCGGCGCCATAGCCGCAGCGCCAACCGGTCATCGCGAACGCCTTGGAAACGCCGTTGATGGTGAGGGTTCGCGACGCCATCTCCGGCACCACCGCCGCCATCGTGGGATAAGGGCCGTCGCGGTAACGGATCTTCTCGTAGATGTCGTCGGACATCATCCAGACGTGGGGGTGGCGCAGCAGCACTTGGGCCAGCGCCGTGAGCTCCGCTGCCGTGTACTCTGCGCCGCTGGGATTACTGGGGGAATTGAGCATCAGCCACTTGGTGCGCGGCGTGATGGCGGCGTCGAGCTGCGCGGGCGTGATCTTGAAGCCGTTGGCGGCCGGGCACCGCACGATCACCGGCACGCCTTCCGCAAGCCGCACCATGTCCATGTACGACACCCATGCCGGCGTCGCGACCATCACCTCGTCGCCCGCATCCACCGTCGCCTGGAGTGCGTTGTAGAGCACCTGCTTGGAGCCCACGCCGATGGTGACCTCGGCCGGCGTGAAGCGCAGCCCGTTGTCGCGCTCGAACTTGCGGCAGATCGCCTCGGCCAGCTCCCGGGTGCCCGGTACATCGGTGTAGCGCGTCATGCCGGCGTCGATGGCGGCCTTGCCCGCATCGCGGACGTGCAGCGGCGTGTCGAAATCAGGCTCGCCCTGGGCGAGCGAGATGATCGAGCGGCCGGCGCGCGCCATCTCGTTGCCTAGCCGCGTCATCTCGCGGGTCGCCGGCGGCTTCACGTCCTGTACTCGCCTGCTGAGGAAAGTCGTCGTCATTGGACCGCATCCACCTTCACGCGAAAGACCCATCGCGCGATCGCGAGGGGCACGAAAATGGCGAGCATCAGGATCACGCTGTAGGCGCTCGCCAGGGCCAGCCGGCCGCTATCGACCTGCTGGAAGATCTCGATCGGCATGGTGCTCATGCCGCCGTAGTAGAGAACGATGGTCGCCGAGAGCTCCGAGAGCGAGGTGACCCACATGAGAACCGCCGCGGCGGCCACCGCCGGCCGGATGAGCGGCATGACCACCTTGAAGAAGCTGCGCAGCGGCGGTACACCCAGGCTCACCGATGCTTCCTCGATCGAATCCCGCACATTGTGCAGCGGCCCCACGGCGGCGCGGACGCTATTGGGAATGCGGCGCAGGAAATAAGCGAGCGCCATGATGATCCACGTTCCGGTGAGCACCAGCCAGCCCGTATTGAAGGTGTTCACCAGCGCGATGCCGAGCACGGTGCCGGCAATGGTGAGCGGCAGCATGACGAGCACGTCGAGCGTGCCGGTGAGCGCCGAGCGGCGCTTGACCACCAGGTAGGCCACGGCGACGGAGAAGACCACGCCGGCCACTGTCGCGACGGCGGCGAGCGAGAGGGAATTCCACAGCGGCTGCATCGACTTGCTCAATGCGCTCGCCATGTGGAGCGTCGTGAATCCGCCGTAGCTCAGCACCGGCCCGCGCGACGGCGTGAAGGCCGTGATCATTGCGACCACCGCTGGGGCGAGGGACAACACGACCACCAGAACGACCACGGCCGCGGCAATGGTGCCCGGAAGGCCGCTGATCGCAATCGTCGCCGGCGTGCGTCCCGACTCCATCTGGTACTGGCGGCGCTCGATCAGGAGCTTCTGCGCCGCCAGCATGACGACGCCGAGCATCACCAGGATCGAGGCCATGATGGTCTGCATCTGCGGATTGCCGCCGAGCTCGCTCACGAACTCGTTGTACGCCTTGACCGCCAGCACCGGCATGCGCGCGCCGAGGATCGCCGGGATGCCGAAGCTGCCGATCACGTGGGTAAACACCACCAGCGCCGCCCCGAAGATCGACGGCAAGATCAGCGGGAGCGTCACGCCCGTGAGCACGCGAGCGAGCGGCTGCCCGAGGCCCATCGCCGCCTCCTCGAGGTTGCGATCGACGGCTTTCAGGCCCACCAGGATCATCACGAACGCGTAGACGTAGCTGTTGAGGGTCATCACGAAGATGAGGCCCCACCACGAGTAGAGCGACCCGATCTGCACACCGGTGGACTGAAGCCAGGTGTTGACGATGCCCTGCTGCCCCAGGATGAGCGTCCACGCCGCGGCCACCACCACGTCGGGGATGACCAGTGTCACCAGGGGGAGTGCCGCCACCCAGCCCGCCAGGGGGAACCGGCACCGCGCCACCAGGACTGCGAGTGCGCCGCCCACGACCATCGAGGTCGCCGTCACCGCGCCACCGAGGATCAGCGTGTTCCAGAGCGAGTCGCGGTAGGCGCGGCTCTTGAAGAAGGCGGCGTAACCGCCCAACCCGTAGCCACCGTCGTTGCCGCGAAAGCTGTACGCGAACGTCGTCACCAGCGGCCAGACGAGGAAGAGGCCCAGGATCGCGAATCCCCCGAGCATCACGAGGGTCCACGCCGGATCGCGCTTCCAGCGCATGATCGCGCTCATTTGCCCTCCACCACCCGTGCGTCCGCGGGAATTCGCAGCACGACTGCCTCGCCGCGCTCATGGGTGCGCCCGTGCTGCACGCTCCAGGTATCGACGTGGATGAGGCCCACCGCCGTGCGGACGCGGTAGCCGGTGACGGAGCCGCGGAACTCGACGCCTTCGATGACGCCCGGCAAATCACCCTCTCCTATTTTTATTTCCTCTCGCCTGGCCACCTTGAACTTGCCGTCGCCGGCGGGAATGAGATTCGCGCTCCCCAGGAAATCAGCCGCATATCCATTCGCCGGCCGCGCATAGATCTCCGAAGGCGCCCCCATCTGCACGATCCGCCCGCGATCCATCACCGCCACGATGTCGGAGAGGGCCAGCGCCTCTTCCTGGTCGTGGGTGACAAAAACGGTGGTGACCTTCGACTCGATCTGCAGCTCCCGCACCATCGCGCGCAATTCCACCCGCAGCTTCACGTCGAGGGCGGCGAGCGGCTCGTCGAGGAGCAGGAGCTGGGGATCGATCACCAGCGCGCGCGCCATTGCGACGCGCTGGCGCTGCCCACCGGACAGTGTCGCGGGCGACCGATCCGCCATCGTGCCGAGCCCCACGCGCTCGAGCAGCGCCATGGCCCGTGCCTTGGCCTCCTTCGCCGCGACGCCGCGAGCTTCCAGCCCGTACATCACGTTGGCGAGCGAGGAGCGGTCGGGGAAGAGCGCGTAATCCTGGAACACCATGCCGACGCCGCGCTTGTGGACCGGGAGCGCGGTGACATCGCGATCGCCGAACCACACGCGCCCGGAGTCGGGAACCACGAACCCCGCGAGCATGCGCAGGAGCGTCGTCTTCCCGCACCCCGAGGGCCCGAGGAGCGTGAAGAAGCGGCCGGAGGGAATCTCGAGGTCGAGGTCGGTGAAGAGCGCGTGCCCGTCGTAACGTTGGGTGACGCGCTCGAAGCGGATGCGCATGCCGGCATTTTCGCCCAGAATCCCGTTCATGGCTCGAACCACCCTCAAGCTTCCCAAACCGATCGATCGGACTACGGCGCCGCAGCCTTCGACATCGCGCGGCCGCCAAGCCCAAAAGCACAGCAATCGGCCGCCGGCAGCGCCTCCTCGACCGACGCCGGGCCCCGTCGCGCCCCGCCCCGCTGCGCCTGAGAATCCCGACGGTCCTCGCCTCTCCAAACGGATGAGCGAGCTGGGGCTCTGCTCGCGCCGCGAAGCCGACGAGTGGATCGAGAACGGATGGGTGAGGGTCGATGGCAAGGTCGTGGCGACGCTGGGCGTGCGCGTCCCGCGGGATGCGCGCATCGAGATCGACTCGGCCGCGGCACAGCACCAGAGCGAGCAGGTGACGATCCTCCTCAACAAGCCGGTGGGCTACGTCTCCGGCCAACCCGAAGACGGACACGAGCCCGCGATGGTCCTCATCAAGCCGGAAAATCGCTGGGCCCAGGACCCGTCACCCACGAAATTCGTCCACGGCCACCTCCGCGGCCTCGCGCCCGCCGGACGCCTCGACATCGATTCCACGGGGCTCATCGTGTTCACGCAGGATGGCCGCGTCGCCAAGCGACTGATCGGCGCCGACACCGAAGTCGAAAAAGAATATCTGGTGCGCGTCGAGGGCACGCTCACGGACGAGGGGATGAAGCTGCTGCGGCATGGCCTCGAGCTCGATGGCGTGAAGCTCAAGCCCGCGCAGGTGTCGTGGGCCAACGAGGACCAGCTGCGCTTCGCGCTGCGCGAGGGCCGCAAGCGCCAGATTCGCCGCATGTGCGAGCAGGTCGGCCTCGTGGTCACGGGATTGAAGCGTGTGCGCACCGGCGGCGTCCCCCTGGGCCCCCTGCCCGCGGGTCAGTGGCGCTACCTTCGCAAGGACGAGAGGTTCTGATGACAGAACTCGACAACCTGCGCGACGAATTGCGGAAGTTTGCGGCGGCGCGTGACTGGGACCAGTTCCACTCGCCCAAGAACCTCGCGATGGCGTTGTCGGCGGAGGCCGGCGAGCTGCTCGAAGTCTTCCAGTGGCTCACCGAAGCGCAGAGCCGCAGCCTCACTCCCGAGGCCCAGTCGGCGGCGAGCGAAGAGATCGCGGACGTCCTCCTGTATCTCATCCGCCTCGGCGACCAGCTGGGCATCGATCCGGTGGCCGCGGCGCAACGCAAACTCGTCGCGAACGCGCAGAAG
>JALYSB010000023.1 GCA_030855025.1 Pseudomonadota bacterium | reverse complement strand
GAACGGGAAACCGTGGTCTGTCCCCGGTTTTCAGGTTTTCAGGCGCTCGACCATCCGGGCGTCGCAGCAGCCCTCGGGGCGCATCACCACGATTTCGCCCGGGGCCACCGACTGGCGCGAGAGCGCTGCGATGTTCACGTTGTGCGTCACCATGACAACGTTGCCGCCGGATTTTCCCCGCGCATAGCCGGCGATGCGCTTCTTTACGCGCTCGGTGTACCCGGCCTCCTCGTGGGGGAAATCGAAGAACGACGAGAGCGGCGCCCAGTCCTCGGCACGCCCGAAGGCGAGCATCGCCGTTTCACGGCATCGGCACCACGGGCTGGTGTAGACCTTCGCGACACTCACGCGCTCGGACTTGAAGCGCGCCCCGATGCGCCTGGCCTCCTCGCGCCCGGCCTGCGAAAGATTGCGCTGGGTCGCGCAGTCGCCGAGCCGGAACCCCGCGGGATCGCCGAGCCCGGGCTCCGTAGAAGCGTGGCGGATCAGCAGCACCAGGCCGCCCGAGCGCAGCCGCTCCCACGTGGCGCCCTCGTCCGCGCGCGAGTGGGCCCCGGGCAGGAGCACCGCCGCACCGCCGAGGAACGCGCGCCGCGAAACCATGG
This sequence comes from Pseudomonadota bacterium, assembly GCA_030855025.1. GTDB lineage: Bacteria > Pseudomonadota > Gammaproteobacteria > Burkholderiales > Usitatibacteraceae > Usitatibacter. The sequence continues at coordinate 30,788 of JALYSB010000023.1, read as the reverse complement.
AGCCTAGATCTTCACCGCCGGATTGAGCGAGTAGCGGCCGGTGATGGCCGCTTGCGCGAGCACGTGCCCCTCGGCCGCCTTGCGCACGTCTCTGCCCCCGAAGCGGCCTTCCAGCGGCAGGCGTGCGATGTCGAGGGCGAATACGGTGAACACGTAGCGGTGCGAGATCTCGTCGTTCCACGGCGGGCACGGCCCGTCGTAACCGTAGTAATCGCCCGCCATGTCGGCGTCGGCGGCGAACCAGCTGGTGTAGTCGTTGATGCCCTGGCGCGCGCCGTGCAGGGCCTGGGGCCCCGCCTTGCCGCGCGGTACGACGGCAGACGAGAATTCGCCGACGTTTGCGCCCACGACGCCGGGCGGCAGGTCCACCAGCACCCAATGGAAGAAATCGACGCGCGGCAGCGACTTCGGAACCGCGCGCCTTTCATGGTTGACGTCGTCGCCCTTGCTGGGAACGTCCGGATCGTGGCACACGATCGCGAACGACTTCGTTCCCATCGGCACCTCCGTCCACGCGAGGTGCGGGTTCTGGTTGGCCGACAGCGTGGCGTGGCTCTTCGGATCCGGCGCGCAAAACGCGTACTGCGCCGGAATGGCGGCTCCATCATCGAAACTCGAGCTGGTGAGCTTCATTATTTCGCGGGGGGAGCGGGCGTCGGGGACGCGGCGATATCGACGAGCGTCACCTCGAACACCAGCGTGGAGTTCGGCGGAATCTTCGGGGTGGGCGAGCGCGCCCCGTACGCTTTTTCAGGAGGGATCACGAGCAGCCGCTTGCCTCCCGTTTGCATGCCAATGAGGCCTTCATCCCAACCCTTGATGACCCTGCCCGCGCCGACCATCAGGCCGAAAGGCGTCGCGCGTCCCTCCGACGAGTCGAACTTTTCCCCCTTCAGGTCCTGGGCACAGCCGTCGTAGACCCAACCGGTGTAGCCCACCAGCACCGCGGTGCGGAACGCCACCACTTCACCCGTGCCCTTCTGCAGGTCCTTGACGACGAGATCCTTGGGCGGAGCCGGGCAGCTCGCCGTCGACGACGGCGCGGCAGCGGCCGGCGCGGGAGTGGCGGATTTTTCCTGGGCGGTGGCGCAGCCAATCGCGAGGGTCCCGACGGCGGCGAGTGCGAAGATATTCTTCAACGTTGCAGCTCCTGTGGTTTTGGAATGAATCATTTAGCGGCCGCGCGCGACGCCCTCGCGGCGGGGGTCGGAGCCGCCTTCCCATCCGGCGCGCGTGCGGCGGATCACCTGCAGCCCGCTGGTCATGGGAATGGCGCGGACCTCGTGGCCCATCGCCTTGAGGGTGGCCTGCAGGCTTTCCAACTCGGTGCCCTGCTCGACCTCCGTCGGCCCGTTGCGGCTGCCGAAGTTGGGCAGGTCGATGGCTTTTTGCGGGTCGAGGTTCCAATCGAGCGTGGCGATGATCGCCTTGGCGACGTAGCCGATGATCAGGCTGCCGCCCGGGCTGCCCGCAAGGAGCTCGAGCGCGCCGCTGCGGCCGTCGAACACCATCGTCGGGGCCATCGAGCTGCGCGGGCGCTTGCCGGGCGCGACGCTGTTGGCCGTCAGGGTGCCCGCGTCGACAGGGGCGAAATTGAAGTCGGTGAGCTCGTTGTTGAGCAGGAACCCGCGCACCATCTGCCCGTTGCCGAAGTTGCCTTCGATCGTGGTGGTCATCGACACCGCGTTGCCGTGCCGGTCGACGATCGAGAGGTGCGATGTGCCGATGACCTCGTCGTGGGCGTCCTCCGCAAACGCGACCTTCACCCCGGCCGGCGTACCGGGAGCGGCCCGGCCCATGGATTTCTCGCGAGCGATGAGCTGCGATCGTGTTGCGATGTAGCCGGGATCGACCAGGCCCTTCACCGGCACGTCGACGAAGCGCTCGTCGCCCAGGTACTTTCCCCGGTCGGCGAATGCGAGGCGCTCGGCCTCGGCCTTGAGGTGCACGACCTCGGCGGAGCCGGGGCCCATCCTCGGCAGGTCGAAGCGCTCGAGCGCGCCGAGGATCTGGAGGACCGCGACACCGCCCGACGACGACGGCGGCATGCCACAGACCTTCCAGGCGCGATACTTTCCGCAGACGGCATCGACGTCGCGCACGCGGTAGGCGGCGAGATCGTCGGTGGAAAGCGTGCCGGCGCCCGCGGGATGCCGGCGGACAGCCGAGACGATGTCGGCGGCGATCGCGCCCGTATAGAAGGCATCCGCGCCACCCGCGGCCAGCGCGCGCAGCGTCGCAGCGAACTCCGGGTTCCTGAGGATGGTGCCCACCGGCTTGGGCTTGCCGTCGACACCGAAGAAATAAGCACGCGCGGCCGCATCGAAATCCAACTTCTCGCTGCCAAGCTGACGGTGGAGGCGATGGGAAACGGGAAAACCCTTTTCGGAAAGCTCGATGGCAGGCTGGAAGAGCTCCTTCCACGCAAGCTTCCCGTAGCGCGCATGGGCGACCTCGAGCAGTCGTGGCGTGCCAGGCGTCCCCACCGAAAGCCCGCTGTTGCGCGCCGCGGCGAATTCCATCGGCTTGCCGTCGGGCGACACGAAAAGCGCCGGCGTGGCACCCGCGGGCGCGGTCTCGCGGCCGTCGATGACGTTCAGCGCCTTCGCCTTCGCATCGTGATAGAGGAGGAATGCCCCGCCGCCGATTCCCGAGGAGCTGGGCTCGACCAGGTTCAGCACCAGCTGCGTCGCGACCATCGCATCGATCGCACTGCCGCCGCGGTCGAGCATCCTGAGGCCCGCCTCGACCGCGAGGGGGTGGCCCGCCGCGACCATGTGCTGCTTCGCGCGCGCCAATTGCTGCGCGCGGCTCCCAGTGGGATTGTCGGGTTGCGACGGGCGAAGCTGTGCGACGGCGGCCGTGTGGGCGGCCAGGAGCGCGACGAGGAGGATTGCGCGCGTGCGGATCAAATCCCGCCCATGCTCACGTACTTGATCTGCACGAAATCGTCGATGCCGTACTTCGAGCCCTCGCGGCCCAGCCCCGACTGCTTCACGCCCCCGAAGGGCGCTACCTCGGTGGAGATGAGCCCGGTGTTCACGCCGACGATGCCGGCTTCGAGCGCTTCGGCCACGCGCCAGACCCGGCCCAGGTCGCGCGCGTAGAAATACGATGCGAGCCCGAACTCGGTGTCGTTGGCCTGCGCGATCACGTCGGCCTCGTCCTTGAAGCGGAAGAGGGGCGCGACCGGCCCGAACGTCTCCTCGGTGGCGACTTTCATCTCCTTGGTGACGCCCGTGAGGATGGTCGGCTCGTAGAAGCGCCCGCCCAGCGCGTGGCGCTTGCCGCCGATCGCGACCTTCGCGCCCTTGGCGAGCGCGTCGGCAACGTGCTCCTCGACCTTTGCCACCGCAGCGTCGTCGATCAGCGGCCCGAGCACCGCCCCGGCATCGGTGCCGCGGCCGACCTTGAGCGCGCGCACCTTCTCCGCGAGCTTCGCGGCGAACGCGTCGTAGACCGAGTCCTGCACGTAGATCCGGTTCGCGCAGACACAAGTCTGGCCGTTGTTGCGGTACTTGGAGATGATCGCGCCGGCAGCTGCGGCGTCCAGGTCGGCGTCGTCGAACACGATGAAGGGCGCGTTGCCGCCCAGCTCGAGGCCGAGTTTCTTGATCTGGTCGGCGCTCTGGCGCATCAGCACGCGGCCGACCTCGGTGGAGCCGGTGAAGGTGATCTTCTTCACGATCGCGTTCGAGGTCATCTCGGCACCGATGGCGCGTGCGTTGCCGGTGACCACGTTGAAGACGCCCTTCGGGATGCCGGCGCGATGGGCCAGCTCGGCGAGCGCGAGGGCGGAGAACGGCGTCTGGCTCGCAGGCTTGAGCACCATGGTGCAGCCCGCGGCGAGCGCGGGGCCCGCCTTGCGCGTGATCATCGCGTTGGGGAAATTCCACGGCGTGATCGCGCCGACCACGCCGATGGCCTGCTTGATCACGACGATCCGCTTGTCGGCCGCGGGGCTCGGGATCACGTCGCCGTAGATGCGCTTGCCTTCCTCGGCGAACCACTCGATGAACGATGCGCCATAGAGCACCTCACCCTTGGCTTCGGCGAGCGGCTTGCCCTGCTCGGCGGTGAGGAGCGCGGCGAGGTCGTCGGCGTTCGCCACGATCAGGTCGAACCATATGCGCAGGATCGCCGAGCGCTCCTTGGCGAGCAGCCCGCGCCACGCCGGCAACGCCGCGTCGGCAGCCTCGATGGCGCGCCGCGTCTCAGCCGCCCCCATCTCGGGGACCGTACCGACCAGCGCGCCGCCGGCGGGATTGTCGACCTCGATGCGCTTGCGGCTGTCGGCCTCGACCCAGGCCCCATTCACGAACGCACGCTCGCGGAAGAGTGCCTGGTCTTTGAGGGTCGAGACGACCGATCGATCCTGGACGACGGCGTTCATGGAGAGCTCCGAAAAGGGGACACAAGGGATGCGTAATTATACCCGCCGGCTTGCCTATATCATGGGCGCTTACCCCCCCGGAGGCTGCCATGCGACGAGTCACCCTGCTTTGCGCTTCGATCCTGTTGTCCACGTCCCTCGCCCAGGCCGCCACCCTGCGCTGGGCGAGCCAGGGCGACTACCTCACCGCCGACCCGATGGCACAGAACGAGTTGCTCACCAACTCGATCAACGGGCACGTCTACGAGTCCCTGGTAATGCGCGGCAAGAAGCTCGAGATCCTGCCGGGCCTCGCCGCCTCCTGGAAGCAGACCAACGCGACCACCTGGGTCTTCAACCTGCGCAAGGACGTGAAGTTCCACGACGGCAGCGACTTTACCGCGGACGACGTGGTGTTCTCGATCAAGCGCCTGCAGGGGCCCACCTCCAACTTCCGCGTCTACGGCAACGCGGTGGGCGAGCCGACCAAGATCGACTCGCACACCGTGCAGCTCGTGACCCCGGTGCCCAATCCGGTAATGCTCGAGATGCTCGCCAACAGCATGTTCATGATGAGCAAGGCGTGGGCGGAGAAGAACAACGCGGCGAAGGCCCAGGACTTCACCAACGAGAAGGAGGCCTACACGGCGCGCAACGCCATGGGCACGGGCCCCTACACGCTGGTGTCGCGCGATCCCGACGTGAAGAGCGTCTTCAAGAAGAACCCCAACTGGTGGGGCCTGAAGGAGAAGGGCAAGGATTTCTGGGACGGCAACGTCGACGACATCGTCTATACGCCGATCAAGGAGGGCCCGACGCGCATGGCGGCGCTGCTCGCCGGCAACATCGACTTCGTGCTCGACCCGCCGGTCCAGGACATCGACAAGCTCAAGCAGGACAAGGGCGTCAAGGTCTACGACGGCCGCGAGAACCGCATCATCTTCCTGCAGATGGACCAGGCCCGCGACGAGCTCCTCTACTCCAACGTGAAGGGCAAGAACCCGTTCAAGGACAAGCGCGTGCGCCAGGCCTTCTACCAGGCCATCGACGTGAACGCGATCAACAAGACGGTGATGCGCGGGCTGTCGATTCCCACCGCGATCAACCTGCCCAATCCGGAGAAGGCGGGTATCCCCAAGTCGATGGACAAGCGCTACCCGTTCGACCCGGCGGCGGCGAAGAAGCTCCTCACCGAGGCGGGATATCCCAATGGCTTCGAGCTCACGCTGGACTGCCCCAACAACCGCTACATCAACGACGAGAAGATCTGCGTCGCAGTGGCGGGCATGCTCTCCAAGATCGGCGTGACGGTGAAGGTGAACGCCATCCCGCGCGCCCAGTACTTCCCGAAGGCGCAGCGCATGGAGACCAGCTTCTGCATGCTGGGCTGGGGTGGCGCGACCACGGACGCCATCTTCACGCTGCAGCCGGTGCTCCACAGCCGCAACGACAAGGGTGACGGCGACTACAACTGGGGCAACTACAAGGACGAGAAGCTCGACGCCATGATCGACGAGGCCAAGGGCGACACCGATCCCAAGCGCCGCCAGCAAACCATCAACAAGGCGATGCAGTACTTCCACGACCAGGTGTTCATGATCCCGCTGCACCTGCAGGTGATCCCGTGGGCCTCGCGCGCCAACACCACGGTGATCCACCGGGCCGACAACTGGCTGCAGGCGACGTGGATCACTGTTAAGTGATTGGGTCCCCGCCTACGCGGGGACGACGAGCGCTGCGTGCCGGGATACTGGCCCTGGCGCTCGTCGCCTGGACTCTCGGCGCACACGCCGCTGTCTTTCGCTGGTCCTCCCAGGGCGACTACCTCTCGGCCGATCCCCACGCGCAGAACGAGGGGCTCAACAACAACCTGAACGACGCGGTGTTCGAGCGCCTCACGGCCTGGGACAAGAAGCTCGAGCTGGTGCCGTCGCTCGCCACCTCGTGGGAGCTGAAGGCGCCGACCCTCTGGCGCTTCCAGCTGCGCCGCGGCGTGAAATTCCACGATGGCACGCCGTTCACCGCCGACGACGTGGTGTTCTCGATCGAGCGCGCGCAGTTGCCCAGCTCCAACTTCAAGGTCTACGCCACGCCGATCGGCAAGGCGCGCGCGATCGACGCCCACACGGTGGAGATCGAGACACCGCAACCGTCGCCGCTGCTGCTGCAGCACGTGAACACGGTGCGCATCATGAGCCGCAAGTGGTGCGAGAAGCACGCCGCGCTCAAGCCCCAGGACTTCAAGACCGGTGAGGAAACTTTCGCCTCGCGCAACGCCAACGGCACCGGGCCCTACACGCTGGTCAAGCGCGAGGCGGAGATCGCGACGGTCATGCGCAAGAACCCGGACTGGTGGGGCTTGCGCGAGGGCCGCGGCGACCGCCGCTTCGAGGGCAACGTCGACGAGATGATCTACCGGCCGGTGAAATCCGACGCCACGCGCATGGCCGCACTGGTCACGGGCGAGCTCGACCTGGTGCTCGATCCGCCGCTGCAGGACATCCCGCGGCTGAAAAGCGACCCCCGCATGCGGGTCGTGGAAGGGCCCGAGAACCGCGTGATCTTCCTCGTCATGGACCAGGAGCGCGGCGAGCTCAAGTACTCGAACGTGAAGGGCCGCAATCCGCTCAAGGACCTGCGGGTGCGCCAGGCGCTTTATCAAGCGATCGACATCGAGGCGATCCGCAAGCAGGTGATGCGCGGCATGTCGCTGCCCACGGGCTCCATGATCCCCACGGCGGCGATGAGCTTTCCCGCCATCGAGCCGCGCCTGCTGGCCTTCGATACGGCGCGCGCGAAGGCGCTGCTTGCCGAGGCGGGATATCCCACCGGGTTCGAGATCGGCCTCACCTGCCCCAACAACCGCTACGTGAACGACGAGCGCATCTGCACCGCGCTCGCCGGCATGCTCGCCAAGGTCGGCATCCGCGTGAACGTGAACGCCATGCCGCGCGCGCAGTTCTTCCAGAAGGTCGACCAGTTCGACCACTCGATGCACCTGTATGGCTGGGGCGGGGCCGCCACGGACCCCGGCTTTACCCTTACCCCGATCCTCCACAGCCGCGACGGCAAGGGCCGGGGCGACTTCAATTCCGGCCGCTACCGCGACGCGGCGCTCGACGGCCTGATCCAGTCGGTGGAACTCGAGATGGACCCGCCGAAACGCCGGGCGCTGATGCTCGAGGCCTTCCAGCGGGCGCGCGAAAACGTCTTCCTTATCCCGCTGCACCGGCAGGTGATCCCCTGGGCGGCGCGCGCCAACGTGAAGGTCGTGCACCGGCCGGACAACGTGGTCGAGCCCCTCTGGGTGCGCATCGACTAGTTGTTAGGTTTGCCCCCGTCCTCCGGTCTATAGCAGGACGAGCCCCATGAACATGCCCCAAAACCCCGGCCAGGACCGCTTCGAGCACGTCGTGCGCGCCTACGCGAACGACCTCTACCGGTACCTCTATTGGCTGTGCCGCGAGCGCGCCCTGGCCGAGGACCTGGTGCAGGAGACCTTCGCCCGCGCCTGGGCGGCGTGGGAGCAGCAGCGCGACGAGAAGGCGCTCAAGGCGTGGCTCTTCACCATCGCCCGCAACGAGCACGCGCGGCTCTACGAGGGCAAGCGCCTCGAGATCGATGCCGACGCCGACCTCGAGCGCCTGGTGGCCCAAGGGCCGGGCGACCCGTCGCTCGCGATCGACATCAAGAAGGCATTTGGACTGCTGCCGGTGCCGTTTCGAGACGCGCTGCTGCTGCAGGTGCTCGGGGGCCTCTCGGCCGCCGAGATCGCCGCGGCCTCGGCGAGCAGCGAGGAAGCCGTGAACATGCGCCTGTCGCGCGCGCGCAAGGCACTGCGCGCGCTCCTCGACGACGCGCCCGAGTCCCGACGTGCCAGGAAAGCCAGACCATGAACTGCCTTGATTTCCGCCGCGAGGCGCTCGCCCAACCCCTGCGACTCGCGGACGCGGCGCAGCAGCACGCCGACGAATGCCCCGGTTGCCTCGCCTTCCTCGAGCGCCAGCGCAGCCTCGATGCCGACCTCTTCGACGCCATGCGCGTCCCCGCGCCCGACGGCCTCGCGGACCGTATCCTGGTAGCCCAGGGCATCCGGCGCCGCGGCCGGCCCTGGGGATGGGCGCTCGCGGCGACCCTGGTCCTGGCCGCGGGGATCGCGTGGCTGACCCAACCCACATTCTCGGGACGCGCCCTCGCCGGAGAGGCGATCGCCCACGTCATCGAGGAGCCTCAGTCCTTCACGGCCACGCGCCCCGTCTCCGACGATCTCGCTTCGGACCTCGCGGCCCAGGGAATCAAGGTCGCGAAGGCCCTCGGCCATGTCACCTACGTGCAGCTCTGCCCCATGGGGGAGGCGCGCGCGCGCCACTTCGTGGTCGCCACCGAGGCGGGCCCGGTCACGCTGCTCCTCATTCCCGCCGATACCACGCGGCGCGCCCGCGCCCTGATGCACGCCAACGGCCTCGCGGCGATCGCCCTGCCCGCGGCGCGCGGCAGCATCGCCATCGTCGCCGCGACGCCCGAGCAGGCGCTCACCGTCGAGCGATCGCTATCATTTTCCTGAACCTCCCCGGAGAACGCCGGACATGAACATCGTGATCGCCGCCGCAAGGTCAAACGCCGCCGAGATCATCGGGTTGAGGCCCTACCTCATGCGCGTCGCGCTCTCGCGCATGCGCGACCACCAGGCCGCCGAGGATGTGGTGCAGGAGACTCTCGTCGCCGCGTGCGTCGGCCAGGCCGGGTTCAACGGGCGCTCGAGGCTGCGCACATGGGTCACGGGCATCTTGTTGCACAAGGTCACCGACGCCTTCCGGGCGCTCGGGCGCGAGCCCGCGGCCCTCCCGATCGACGACGCGGGCGAGGACCCCGACTTCGACCGCGACGGCCGCTGGCGCGCGCCACCCTCGGCATGGTCCGATCCCGAGCTCGCCCTCGATTGCGCGCGCTTCCGCGGTGCCTTCGACGAGCAGCTGGCGAGGCTGCCGCCGATGCAGTCGCGCGTGTTCGTGATGCGCGAGCTCGAGGGCCTCGAGCCCGACGAGATCTGCCGCACGCTCGGCATCACGCCGTCCAACCTGTGGGTCCTGCTGCATCGCGCACGCCTCGGCCTGCGCCGCGGGCTCGATCGCGCGTGGTTCGGCCGTGAGGACGTGCATGCGCGCGCGCCGCGCCGAACTATCTGAACCAGGAGGGAACCAACCTCCCCCGCGTGCGTTCCAAATCCTTGCAACACCCGATTTCCGACCCGGAGAGAGCCATGACGACAGGAAGAAATGAGCAGCGCAAGGACCCGACCGGCCTCGTGAGGTCGATGCTGGCCGTCCTGGTAGCGGCTAGCATGGTTCCGAGCACTGCCTCGGCACAGACGAACACGATGGAAAAGCCGAGCCAGCAAACGTCGGAAAAGATGATCGCGGACTGGCCGGAGAAGTCGAAGGAAATTGCTATGAAGATGATCAAGCAATACGGGCCACCGCAGGCGGCGGACGCGCAGCACTTGCAATGGCACAACAATAGCCCCTGGAAGTTCACGACGGTCCACCGCGAACCGGTGGCGCACAACTTCCCGATGCCGCACGTCGACATGCTCGAGCAGGGAATCAGCTACTCGGTGCCACCCGACAAGTTCGATGACCTCGCCCGCTATGATGGCAGCGTGGCTGTGCGCCGTACCAAGGGCGAGATGATGGCGATGTGCGACAAGGAGGAGATGAACTTCCTCGCGCTCAACCTCGCCAACGACATCGTGACCGGAAAGTCGAACGTCGATCAGGCGCGACAGATGTACGGGAAGGTCGCGATGGCGTTCATGAAGGGCGAAAAGCACGCCTATACGGAAAAGCTGTCGTTCACGCCCCCAGCGGCGGCCAAGGCGGGAGATCCCGACAAGGCATTGCCGAAGAAATAAGGTTAAGGCGTCGGGAGCAAGCACACAGGCACGCACCGGCGTCGACAGGAGCCATCATGACCAAACCAGGCACGCAGAACACCCCGACAACATTCGAGAAAGTCGAACAGGCAATCGAGGACTTCGTCTCGGTACCGATCAGCGACGCGAGCTCGGAGGGACCTACTTCCGAGACCGTGGAGGAGGTCAAGACTGCCGTGGGCGAAGCAGAGCGCCCGAAAGCCAAGGATTCCCCATGAATCGCCGGGGTGCGGCCTCCTGAAGAAGGCGACTCGCAGCAAACATTGCAAGTGACTTCTACTACCGCTTTCGCGCCGACGAGACCGCGCCGGCTAGGCGCCGCGCTGCGGGGCGAGCCCGCGGTGGTACACGCGGTCGCTGGCGAGCACCGTCGAGGGGGCATAGGGCTCGCGCCCGTGCAGCTGCGCGTAGTACGGCGTGAAATCCGGCGCCGTCGCGTCGAACAGTTGCTCGAAGTCCCGGATCACGAAATAGGTTTCCTGATAAGTGTCGATCTTGTAGCCGGTCTGCATGATGCGCAGCAGGTCGAACCCGATGCGGTTCGGATTCGGGCTCTCGAGGCAGTAGCCGATCTCGCCGCCCGATGAAAGGATCCCCGCGCCGTAGGTGCGCAGTCCTTTCGACGTGTCGATCAGGCCGAACTCCACCGTGTACCAGTAGAGCCGCGACAGCATCTCGATCGCGCCCTGGGCGTGGGCCTTGAGGCCGCCACGCCCGTAGGCCTGCATGTAGTTGGCGAACACGGGGTTGAAGAGCATCGGCACGTGGCCGAAGAAGTCGTGGAAGATGTCGGGCTCGACGATGTAGTCGAATTCCTCCGGAGTGCGCAGCCACACCGTGACCGGGAAGCGCCGGTTCGCGAGGTGGTCGAAGAACGTGAGGTCGGGCACGAGCCCCGGCACCGCCACCAGCTGCCAGTTGGTTGCCGTGCGCAGCTTCTCGTTGATCGCGTCGAAACGGGGAATGCCTTCCCCGAAATTCAGCGTCTCGAGGGCGTCGGTGAACTCGTCGCAGGCATATTTCGCGACCAGCGACTCCTGCCGCCGGTAGAGGCGCCGCCACAAGTCGTGCTCCGCAGGCGTGCAACGATCCCACTCCTGGTCGACCGTGTGGTCCGCGCGCATGCGGCTGTAGTCGCCGCGCAGCTTGTGCTGGGTTTCGCCGGTCATGAGATTGGGCCCCCGCCTACGCGGGGGGGACGTACTTTTCCACCACGTGGTCGATGGCGCCGAAGATCGTGACGCCGCTCGCGTCGCGCATCTCGATCTTCACGCGGTCGCCGAACTTGAGGAACGGCGTCTTCGCCTCGCCCAGCTCCACCTGCTCCACGAGGCGCGCCTCCATCAGGCACGCGTAGCCGGTCGAGCGGTCCTGGTTGGAGATGGTTCCCGTGCCGATCATCGTTCCCGCGACCAGGTTGCGCGTCCGCGCCGCATGGGCAATGAGATCGAAGAGGCTGAACGTGGCGTCCATCCCCGCATTGGGGTCGCCCAGGCGCTGGCCATTGACCTCGCAATGCAACGGCAGGTGCACCTTGCCGTCACGCCACGCATCGCCGAGCTCGTCGGGCGTGATGGCGACAGGCGCAAGTGCGTTGGCGCCCTTGCCGTTCACGAAGCCGAAGCCCTTGGCGAGCTCCGCCGGAATGAGCCGCCGGAACGACACGTCGTTCACGAGGGTGAGCAGGCGAACGGCGCCGGCTGCCTGCGCGGGTGTGGAGCCCATCGGTACGTCGCCGACGATGGCGACCACCTCGCCCTCCAGGTCGATGCCCCACTCCTCCGAGATCGCCTCGATCGCATCGCGCGCGCCCATCATCGACCCGGCGCCGCCCTGGTACATGAGGGGATCGGTGTAGAAGCTCTCCGGAACCTTGTCGTTGCGCGCGCGGCGCACCCGCTCCACGTGCGTGAGGAACGCCGAACCATCGAGCCACTCGTACGCGCGCGGCAAGGGTGCCGACACCAGGCCCTCGGCGAGCGCCGTGGCGAAGCTGAAGGTGTGGCGCTCGTGGCCCCCCGCGAGGCTAGCGGCCACGTCCTGGAGCCGCGCGCCCGCCGTCTCCCAATGCTCGAGCGCGAATTGCATCGTGGGCGCGATGCCGTCCACCTTCACCGCGTGGTTGAGGGCGCGATCGACCACGCAGAGGCTGCCGTCGCGAGTCGGGCCCTTCAGGGAAGCGAGCTTCATTCGGGCAGCGGCGCCTTTTCGAACCCGAACCACGCCGCGTCGTAATCGCGATCGAGCGTGGGCGACGCTTGCGCGAATGCGGTCGGCTCGAGCAGGTAACGGGTCTCGAACATGAACGCGAGCGTGCCGTCCACGTAGTGGGGCGCAAGCTCGGCCGCAACCGCCTGGTCGTAGGAGGCGCGGTCCGGGCCGTGGCTGCTCATCGCGGCGTGCAGGCTCGCCCCGCCCGGCACGAAGCCGCCCTTCTTGGCGTCGTACTCGCCGCGCACGAGGCCCATGAACTCGCTCATCACGTTGCGGTGGAAGTACGGCGGGCGGAAGGTGTCCTGGGCCACCATCCAGCGCGGCGGGAAGATCACGAAATCCACGTTCGCCGCCCCGGGCGTCTCCGACGGCGACGTGAGCACCGTGAAGATGGACGGATCGGGATGATCGAAGCTCACCGTGTTCATCGCGTTGAAGCGCGCGAGGTCGTACTTGTACGGATAGTAGTTGCCATGCCAGGCCACCACGTCGAGCGGCGAGTGGTCGTGCTGCGCGCTCCACAGGTGGCCCGCGAACTTGGCGATCACCTCGGTCGGCGCGTCGCGGTCCTCGAAGGCGGCGGTAGGCGCGAGGAAGTCGCGCGGATTGGCCAGCCCATTGGAGCCGATCGGGCCGAGCTCGGGCAGGCGCAGCGGGGCGCCGTAGTTCTCGCACACATATCCGCGAACCCAGCCGCCATCGATCTCCACCCGGAACTTGATGCCGCGCGGGATCACGGCAACCTCGCCGGGTTCGACCCGCAGGCGGCCGAGCTCGGTGGCGAAGGTGAGGCCGCCGTGCTGGGGAACCACCAGCAGCTCGCCATCCGCGTCATAGCAGAAGCGCCGCTCCTCCATCGAGCGGTTGGCCACGTAGACGTGCGCGCCGCAGCCGTGCTGCAGCCGCGCGTCGCCGCAGGTTGCGAGGGTGTGAAGCCCATCGAGGAAATCGACGGGCTCGACAGGCGGATCCAGCGGCGACCAACGCAACCGGTTGGGCGAGCACTCCGCCTCGTGCGACGGGGCAGTGCGAACCATGCCCTCGCCGATGCGCCGGTACGGCTTGTGCATCGCCGAGGGACGCAGCCGGTAAAGCCACGACCGCAGGTTCTGCGCGCGCGGCATGGTGAACGACGAACCCGAGAGCTGCTCGGCATAAAGGCCGAATGGCACCTTTTGCGGGGAATTGCGGCCCACCGGAAGCGCGCCCGGCAGCGCCTCGCTCTCGTGGTGCGACCCGAACCCCGAGAGGTACTTGAGCTGCGTATCCAGGCCCCGGTCGTTCATGTTCCTGCGTTCATCTGCGCTTCATCTGCGTTCATCTGCGTTCCCGCCTTGGATGGGCCCCCGCCTTCGCGGGGGCGACAATCAGACGACACCCCGGGCAATCTGGTCGGCCTCGATCGACTCGAACAGTGCGCGGAAATTGCCTTCGCCGAAACCCTCGTTGCCCTTGCGCTGGATGATCTCGAAGAAGATCGGGCCGATCACCGTCTCGGTGAAGATCTGCAGCAGCTTGTCCTCCTGGTGGTCCTTGTCCACGCCCTCGCCGTCGAGGAGGATCTGGTTCTTCTTCATCCGCGCCAGGTCCTCGCCGTGGTTGTGCACGCGCGCGTCGATCCGCTCGTAGTAGGAGTCGGGAGTGTCGAGGAACCGCACGTCGCGGGCGCGCAAAGCCTCCACCGTCGCGAAGATGTCGTCCGCGGAGATCGCGATGTGCTGGATCCCCTCGCCCTTGTACGCGTCCAGATACTCCTGGATCTGCGACTTGGTGTCCGAAGGCTCGTTGATCGGGATGCGGATCTTGCCGCAGGGGCTGGTGAGCGCGCGCGACGTGAGGCCGGTCTTCTTCCCCTGGATGTCGAAATAGCGGATCTCGCGAAAGTTGAAGAGCTTCTCGTAGAACTTGACCCACGTGTCCATGCGCCCGGCGTAGACGTTGTGGGTGAGATGGTCGACTTCGATCAGGCCCGCGCCCGCGGGATGCTGGGCCGCGCCCTCGATCGGCACGAAGTCCACGTCGTAGATCGAGAGGTTCCCCCCATTGCCCGGGTAGCGGTCGATGAGATAGATGAGGCTGCCGCCGACGCCCTGGATCGCCGGGATGTTGAGCTCCATCGGGCCGACCTTGCCGTGGAAGGGCTTGGCGCCCAGCTCGACCGCGCGCTGGAAAGCCTTTGCGGCGTCCTTCACGCGCATGGCGAACGCGCACACCGACGGGCCGTGCACCCGCGCGAACGACTGCGCGAAGCTGTCGGGCTCGCGGTTCACGATGAAATTGACGCGCCCCTGGCGGTAGAGGATCACGTCCTTCGAGCGATGGCGGGCCACCGCCGAGAATCCCAGCTGCTCGAACAGCGCGCCCAGCTGCAACGGGTCGGGGGCGGTGTATTCGACGAATTCGAATCCGTCGGTGCCCATCGGGTTGTCGATCTGTTCCATGGCTCCTCGTTGTTCTTGTCAGAAGCGATGACGTTTGGACGATATTACCCGGCCAAGGTTGCAAGGGGCGTCGCGCCGCCCACTGCCCCGCTAGGCGAACTCGATGACGACCCGGCGCGTGCGCGCGCTCTTCTTCTCGATCTTGGTCACACGCAACGGCCCGATCTCGCTCGTGTTCGCCACGTGGGTGCCGCCGCAGGGTTGCAGGTCCACGCCCGCGATCTCCAGCAGGCGCACTTTTCCGACGCCGCGCGGCGGCTTCACGGACATTGTGCGGACCAGGTCGGGCTGGGCATCGAGCTCGGCGTCGGTGACCCATACGGTTCGAACGTCGTGGGCGCCGGCCACGAGCCTCGCCAGCTCGCTTTCGAGCTGGGCGCGGTCGAGGGGATCGACCATGTCGAAGTCGAGACGCGCGTATCCCGAGGTGATCGAGCAGCCGTTGGTCTGGTGCGGGATGATCGCGCACAGCAAGTGGGTGGCGGTATGGAAGCGCATGTGGCGGTAGCGCCGGTCCCAGTCGATGCGCGCGGTGACGGCGGTGCCGGGTGCGAGGCCTGCGAGGAGTCCCTCTTGGCCGGGGGCGGGCAGGTGCAGGATGCCGGCAGGTCCTTCGCCCTTGACCGTGTCGGTGACAACGATCGAACGCCCATCGCCCAGGACCAGCTCCCCGGCATCGCCCGCCTGGCCGCCGCCGCGCGGGTAGAACACCGTCCGGTCGAGCCCGATGCCATGCTCGCTCATGGCGAAGACACGCGCGTCGGTTTCCCGCTGGTAGGGTTCGTCCCGGAAGAGCGCCTCTGTCATGGTGCTGGTATTATGCGACCACTGGTATTACCCAAGCAAAATCAAGTACTTTCCCCGGAGAATTTCAATGACCAGACCCTCTGTCATGCGCGCCGCATTGATGGCGGCCGCGCTCGCCTTCACCGTCGGACCCGTCGATGCCAAGACCCTGCGCTTCTCGAGCCAGGGCGACATCGTGACCATCGATCCGCACGCGCAAAACGAAGGCTTCACCAACGCGTTCCTCGACAACATCTACGAGCCGCTCGTCACGCGCGGCAAGGACCTGAAGGTCGAGCCCTGCCTGGCGCTGTCCTGGCAAGTGGTCAATCCGACCACGACACGATTCAAGTTGCGGCCCAATGTGAGGTTCCACGACGGCTCGCCCTTCACCGCCGACGACGTGGTGTTCACGATCGAGCGCGCGCTTTCGGACACCTCGAACTTCAAGCCGTACCTCGCGGGCGTGAAGGGCGCGAAGAAGGTCGATGACCTCACCGTGGAAATCCTCACCGAGGGACCGGCGCCGGTGCTGATCCCGCAACTCACCGAAATCCGCATCATGAGCCGCGCGTGGGCGACCAAGCACAACGTCCTCAAGCCGCAGGACTTCAAGAACAAGGAAGAGACCTACGCGTCGCGCAACGCCAATGGCACCGGCGCCTTCGTGCTGAAGAGCCGCGAGGCCGACGTGAAGACCGTGGCCCTCCTCAACTCCAACTGGTGGGGGAAGATGGAAGGCAATGTGAACGAGCTCGTCTACCAGCCGATCAAGCAGAATTCCACGCGGCTGGCGGCGCTGCTTTCCGGCGAGATCGATTTCGTCCTCGATCCCCCGCCGCAGGACATCCCGCGCCTGAAGCAGGATCCGAAGATCAAGGTCGTCGAGGGTAACGAGAACCGCACCATCTTCTACGGCATGGACCAGAGCCGCGACGAGCTGCTGTACTCCAACGTCAAGGGCAAGAACCCGTTCAAGGACAAGCGCGTGCGCGAGGCGTTCCAGCTCGCCATCGACCTGAACGCGATCAAGACCCAGGTTATGCGCGGGCTGTCGTTCCCGACGGCGGTGATGTTCGCGCCCCAGGTGGACGGCTATCCCAAGGACCTCGACAAGCCGGTGAAGCCCGATCGGGCGCGCGCGAAGAAGCTGCTTGCCGAGGCCGGCTATCCGCAGGGCTTCGAGGTGACGCTCGACTGCCCGAACAACCGCTACATCAACGACGAGGCGATCTGCGTGGCCACGGCGGCGATGCTCGCCCAGATCGACGTGAAGGTAAAGGTCAACACGATGCCGCGCGCGACCTACTTCCCCAAGATCCAGAACTTCGACTCGAGCTTCTACATGCTCGGCTGGGGCGTGCCGACGTTCGATTCGCAGTACGCGCTGCAGAGCCTGCTGCGCACGCTCGTGCCGAAGACCGCCGACGGCGACTACAACCTGGGCAAATACTCGAACCCCGGCATCGACGCCGCGATCGACAAGCTGAAGACCGAGATCGACACCAAGAAGCGCGCCACGCTGGCGCGTGAGATCACGGAGATGCACATGAAGGACGTGGGCCACATCCCGCTGCACTTCCAGGTGATCCCCTGGGCGATGCGCTCCAACGTGAGCGTGGTGCATCGCGCGGACAACCGGCTCACCACCAAGTGGGTGAAGATCCAGTGACGTTGCGACGAAGGGCGGCGATAGCCGCCCTTCTTCTGGTGCTCCCGGCGATCGCGTACGCGAAGACACTGCGCTACGCGAGCCAGAACGACCCGCAGACGCTCGACCCGCACGCGGCGAACCTGCTGGTGAGCTCGCGCCTCACCCAGCAGATCTACGACACCCTCGTCTTCCGGGACAAGGCGTGGAAGCCGATTCCGTGGCTGGCGGAGTCCTGGACGCAGACTTCGCCCACCCTGTGGCGCTTCAAGCTCCGCGACGGCGTGAAGTTCCATGACGGCACGCCGCTCACCTCCGACGACGTGGTGTTTTCCGTGGAACGCGCGCTGCATCCGCTCTCGCAGATGCGAACCGCGATCCAGGGTGTCGAGTCGGCACGGCCGGTCGACCGGCTCACGTTCGACTTGCTGCTGAAGGAACCCAACCCGGCGCTGCTCCAGCACCTCACGCAGTTCCGCATCATGAGCCGTGCATGGGCGGTGAAGCACCGGGCCGAGACGCCGCAGGACTACAAGAACAAGGAAGACACGTACTCGGCACGCCACGCGAACGGCACCGGCCCCTTCGTGCTGAAGGAATGGAGTCCCGACGTGCGCGTGGTCCTGGTGCAGAACAAGGAGTGGTGGGGCCACAAGGCGAAGCACTTCGAGAGCAACCTGACCGAGGTCGTGATGCTCCCGATCACCCAAGCGGCCACGCGGCTCGCCGCGCTCCTCTCGGGCGAGGTCGACCTGGTCATCGACCCGCCGACCCAGGACGTGGCGCGCCTGAGGGCCAACCCGCAGCTGAAAATCGTCTCGGGCCCCGAGATGCGCGTGCAGTACCTCGCCTTCGACCTGCAGCGCGACGAGCTCCTTTACGGCAGCGAGAAGACCAGGAACCCCTTCAAGGATCCACGCGTGCGCCAGGCCGTGGCCCATGCGATCGATGCCGAGGCGATCCAGGCCAAGGTGATGCGCGGGATGTCGAAGCCCATCGGCTCGATCATCACCGAGCTGGTCGCCGGCTACCATCCCGACGGCAACAAACGCCTGCCGTACGACCGGGAACGCGCGAAGAAGCTGCTCGCCGAGGCGGGATATCCCAACGGCTTCGAGGTCACGCTCGATTGCGGCAACAACCAGCCCGCCGCCGACATCTGCCAGGCGTCCGCGGCGATGCTCTCGCAAATCGGGATCCGCACCAGGCCCAACATCATCGTGCAGACCAATTTCTTCCCGAAGATCGAGAAATTCGACACCAGCTTCTACCTGCTGTCGTGGGGCGGCGGCGTGACTTCCGACGCCCTCTATACGCTGAACGCCTTGCTGCACTCGGTGGGCCCCAAGGGCGAGGGTGACTTCAACATGGGTCGCTGGTCCAATGGCCAGATGGACAAACTGATCGCGAACGTGAAGGTCGAGCTCGATCCCGCCAAGCGCAATGCGGGCATTCGCGAGGCACTCGTGCTCGCCAGCCATGAGTTGCCCATCGTCACCATCCACCAGCAGCTGATCCCGTGGGCCATGCGCAAGAACGTGAACGCCTGGTTCTCGCCGATCAACACGGTCTTCTTCTACCGGACGCGCATCGAGTGATCGCCTTCGTCTTGCAGCGGCTCCTCCAGGGCGTGGTGGTCATGCTCGTGGTCGGCTTCATCGCCTTCTCGCTCTTCAACTTCGTGGGCGACCCGGTCTCGCTCATGCTTCCGCCGGAGGCGACCCAGGCCGATCGCGACGCGATGCGCCAGGTGCTTGGGCTCGACAAGCCGTTTTACCTGCAGTTCGTGACCTTCATCCAGAACGCGGTCCAGGGCAATTTCGGCATCTCGTTGCGCCTCGGCCGCCCGGTCTCGACGCTGCTGGTCGAGCGCCTGCCCGCAACCCTCGAGCTCGCGATCACCGCGGCGCTGATCGCGCTGGTGGTGGGGATTCCCGTCGGCGTCTACACGGCGCTGCGGCGCGACTCGTGGCTGTCGAAGGCGTTCCTCACGATGTCGCTCGTGGGCGTGTCGCTCCCCAACTTCCTCATCGGGATCTTCCTCATCCTGATCTTCGCCGTGTGGCTGGGGTGGCTCCCTTCCTTCGGGCGCGGCGACACCGTCCAGCTTGGGCCCTGGTCGACGGGGCTCCTCACCACCACCGGCTTGAAAGCGCTGATCCTGCCCGCGGTCACGCTGAGCTTCTTCCCGCTCACGCTCATCATGCGGCTGGTGCGCGCCGAGATGCTGGAGGTGCTGCGCACCGACTACATCAAGTTCGCGCGCGCGCGCGGCCTCTCGGACCGCGCAGTGCACTTCGGGCATGCGCTCAAGAACACGCTCGTGCCGGTGATCACGATCGCCGGCCTGCAGCTGGGCGGCATCATCGCCTTCGCGATCATCACCGAGCAGGTGTTCCAGTGGCCCGGGATGGGGCTGCTCTTCATCCAGGCGGTGCAGTTCGCCGACATACCCGTGATGGCCGCGTACCTGTGCCTGATCGGGCTCATCTTCGTGGTCATCAACCTGGTGGTGGACATGCTCTATTACCTGGTCGATCCGAGGCTGCGCGCCGAGCGCAGCACGGCGGGAGGCCGCTGATGGCGAACGAATTGGCCCCCGGCCTGCGCCGGGGCGGCGAAACGAAGATGGGCCCGTTTCGCCGGTTCTTCGACAGCGACGTCTTCTTCAGCTTCAAGCGCTCGCCGCTCACCATCGTCGCGGCCGCGATCGTGCTGGTGGTCTTCCTCGCGGCGGCGTTCGCGCCGTGGGTCGCGCCGCACAACCCCTTCGACCTGCGCACGCTGAACCTGCTCGATGCGTTCACGCCGCCCTCGTGGACCGCGCGCGGCAACCCCGCCTACTTCCTCGGCACCGACGACCAGGGCCGCGACGTGATCTCCGCGATTATCTTCGGCTCGCGCATGTCGCTGGTGATCGGGCTCGCGGCGACCCTGCTGGCCATGACCATCGGAGTCACCCTCGGCCTCATCAGCGGCTACGTCGGGGGCAAGCTCGACGCCTTCATCATGCGGGTGGCCGACGTCCAGCTTTCGTTCCCCGCGATCCTGATCGCGCTGCTGATCGACGGCCTCGCGCGCGCGGCCCTCCCGAAGGAGTCCCACGACCAGCTTGCGGTCTACGTGCTGATCCTCGCGATCGCCGCTGCGGGATGGGTGGGGTATGCGCGCACCGTCCGGGGCTCCACCCTGGTCGAGCGCAACAAGGAATATGTCCAGGCGGCGCGAGTCATCGGCAGGCACCCGCTGGCCATCATGTTCTCCCATGTCTTGCCGAACGTCCTCGGCCCGGTCCTGGTGATCGCGACGCTGCAGATCGGCGCGGCGATCATCACGGAATCGTCGCTGTCGTTCCTGGGCGTGGGCGTCCCGCCGACCCAGCCGTCGCTGGGCACCCTCATCCGCATCGGCAATGACTTCCTGTTCTCCGGCGAATGGTGGATCACGGTGTTCCCGGGTGCCGCGCTGGTCATCGTGGTCCTCTCGATAAACGTTCTCGGGGATTGGCTGCGCGACGCCCTCAACCCTCGACTTCGCTGAAAGGAGATCCCATGAACCGGATCCTGCTTGCCTCGCTCTTCGTTGCCTCTTCCGCCCTTGCGGGCGAGTACGACAACCCCTACGCAATCATCACCGTGGACCGGGCCCGGTCGGCCGACCCGAACCTGCGCCCGGTCATCGTGAACCGCGTGGACGGCGAGACGGTGATCTCCGGAAACCGTGCCGTGGTGGCGCCCGGCAAGCACCAGGTCACCATCGACTTGCCGCCGCGCAAGGGCTTCCGGATTGCGACCCAGCACACGTTCGAGATCGACGCCAGGCCCTGCACACGCTACAACGTGGCCGCCCTGCTCGACTCGCAGACCACCCAGGATTGGAAGCCCGTGGTGCGCAGCGAGGAGGCGATCGGCGAGTGCCGCTCGAAGTTCAAGGTCGCCGGGGTGAAATGACGACCGGCCCCTCACCCCGGCCCTCTCCCGGCGGCGAGGCAGGCTCGCTCCTCGAGGTGAAGAACCTCCGCGTCGAGTTCAACACCCGGCGCGGCACCCTGGTTGCCGTCGACGACGTGAGCTTCGACATCAAGCCCGGCGAAGTCCTGGGGGTGGTGGGCGAGTCGGGCGCCGGCAAGTCGATCACGGGCACCGCGATCATCGGCCTGCTCGAGCGCCCCGGCCGCATCGCCGGCGGCGAGGTGCTGCTGGAAGGCAGCCGCATCGACAACCTTCCGCCCGACCAGATGCGCAGGATCCGCGGCCGCCGCATCGGGGCCATCTTCCAGGACCCCCTCACCTCGCTCAACCCGCTCTACACGGTCGGCCGCCAGATCACGGAGACCATCCAGCAGCACCTTGCCATGTCCGAAACCCAGGCCCGTGCGCGGGCGATCGAGCTCCTGGGCGAGGTCGGCATCCCGGCGCCGGAGCGGCGCATCGACAGCTACCCCCACCAGTTCTCGGGAGGCATGCGCCAACGCGTGGTGATCGCGCTCGCCCTGTGCGCGAACCCCCGCCTCATCATCGCCGACGAGCCCACCACCGCGCTCGACGTGTCGATCCAGGCGCAGATCATCCAGCTACTGAAGCGGCTGTGCAGCGAGCACGGGACCGCCGTGATGCTGGTGACCCACGACATGGGGGTGATCGCCGAGACCGCCGACCGGGTGGCCGTGATGTACGCCGGGCGCATCGTCGAGATCGGCCCGGTGCAGCAGGTCATCCACGATCCGCAGCATCCCTACACCACCGGGCTCATGGGCTCGATTCCCGCGGTGGGCCAGGACGTCGAGCGGCTGCCCCAGATCGAAGGCTCGATGCCGCGCCTGAATGCCATCCCGACCGGGTGCGCCTTCAACCCGCGCTGCCCGCGCGTTTTCGACCGCTGTCGGGTCGAGCGTCCGAGCCTGCTTCCGGCCAACCGCACGCACGCTGCCTGCTGGCTGCACGCGCCGGAGCGCAAGGCGCCTGTGGCGGGTCCCGGCTGGAGCGAGGGGGCGGTGCATGCTTGATGCGCCCACCCAGGGAGCCGCGTCGCGACCGCCCGCGAAAGGGGAGCGCGAGATCCTGCTCGAAGTCAAAGACCTCGCGCGCTACTTCGACGTCTCACGGCCCTGGCTTAACCGCGTTTTCGATGGCGCGCCCCGGCAGATCCTGAAGGCGGTCGACGGCGTGTCCTTCAGCATCAACCGCGGGGAGACGCTTTCGCTGGTGGGCGAATCAGGGTGCGGCAAGTCCACCGTGGCCCGCCTCATCTGCGGACTGTATTCCCCAACGCGCGGCCAGGTGATGTTCGACGGGACCGACCTCGCCGCCATCGAGGGCCGCAACGACATGCTCGCGATGCGGCGCCGCTTCCAGATGATCTTCCAGGATCCCTACGCGAGCCTGAACCCGCGCTGGCGCGTGCAGCGCATCGTCGCCGAGCCGATCCGCTCCCACGACCTCATCAAGGGCGAGGCGGCGATTGCGAAGCGGGTCGGCGAGCTGCTGACCGACGTGGGCCTTTCACCTCTCGACGGCGAGAAATATCCCCACGAGTTCTCCGGCGGGCAACGCCAGCGCATCTCGATTGCGCGCGCGCTTTCCTCCAACCCGGAATTCCTCGTGTGCGACGAGCCCACCAGCGCGCTCGATGTCTCGGTGCAGGCGCAGATCCTGAATCTCATGAAGGACCTGCAGCGCGAGCACGGGCTCACCTACCTCTTCATTTCGCACAACCTCGCGGTGGTGTCGCACATCTCCACCCGGGTGGGCGTGATGTACCTCGGGCGCATCGTGGAGATCGCCGACACGCGCGCGCTCTTCGACCGGCCGCTGCACCCCTATACGCGGATGCTGCAGAGCGCGATTCCCGACATCACCATGTCCGGCAAGGCACGCACGCCGGTCGCGGGCGAGGTGCCGAATCCGCTCGACCCGCCGACGGGCTGCGCGTTCAACCCGCGCTGCCCCCATGCACGCGAAAAATGCCGCGTCGAGCGCCCCGAGCTGCTGCCCTTCGAGGATGCCGCGGTCGCCTGCCACGGGATCCACGAAGGGTGGGTGCCGAAAGATTGGGGTCAGACCCTAATCCCGGCCCACGAGCTTGGGGTCTGACCCCATTGCCCTCTGCCCCGAGGCCCTCTCGACCACCGTCCGGATCCCGCGCCACACCTTGGGAATCATCCAGACCAGCAGCAGCAGGAAGAGCAACAGCAGCAGCAGGAAGACGAGCGGATTGGTGAGCGCCAGCCAGATGCCGGCCACCACCAACGCATCCTCGGTGAACGAGGCGGCCCAGTTGGAGAAGGGCTCCGGGGACGTGTTGATCACGGCTCGCCCGCCCGCCTTGGTGAAGTGCGTTCCCGCCGTGATGGTGCCGCCGAGAAGCCCCGCCGCCACCGTCATCGCAGTGAGCGAATCCCCGGTCGCGCCGGCCGCGAGAAGTGCGCCCGCGGGAATGCGGATGAAGGTGTGGATCGCATCCCAGGCCGAGTCGATCGCCGGCACCTTGTCCGCGACGAACTCCATCGCGAGCATGAAGCCCGCGGCGCCGATGACCCACGGGTGCTTCAGCACCTCGATACCCTTCGGCAGGTCGTAATAGCCGAAATAGCCCGCCATTCCGACCGCGAAGATCACGAGGTAGAGCCGCAGGCCACTCGCCCAGGCGAGGAGCGCCGCGAGGGCTACGGAACTGAGGGTGCCCCATTCGATCGGTGTCATGGCATTGGGACCCTGGAAAGCGAGCGAGGTTGCGCCTTCAAGAAGGCCCCTTCTCGTACAGGGCCTGTCCAAGCGCCAGCATACCCATGTACGCCCAGCCTGCAACTTCGTTCCGCCACTCAGGCGGCGGAAGTCCTCGCCAGATGCGGCTCGCGAAGGCCGTAGCGGGCGTTCAGTGCGAACGCGCCGTCGCCGATCAACGCCTGGACCACGGTCGCCACCGCGAGGAATACCGGGTACTCCCAGCCACCCCCCGCGTTAGTGAAGAGCCACCCGTTCTTCCAGTGCACCCAGCTCGCTCCGAGCAGCACCGGGACCAGCGCCATCGCGGCATAGCGGGTCTTCACGCCCAGGATCAGCAGGATGCCGCCGATCGCCTCGACCGCGATGGTGAGATGCGCCAAACCGGCGGGCAATCCGAGCGACTCGAAGAACTTGACGGTGCCGGGCAGGGTGAACACGGCGAGCTTCAGGTACAGGCTGTGCGCGAGGAACATGACACCGAGCGCAACCCGCAGGATGAGCGCCGCGTACGGCGCGGTTCTGGTATCGATCATGATGGACCTCACGCGGCCTGGGGCTGTGGCGTGGCGATCGGGTAGCTGTTCGCTTCCCAGGTCGAGAATCCGCCTTCCATCTCGACCACGGGGTAGCCGAGCGCCAGCAGCTCGAGCGCGGCCTCGGCGGCCATGTGGCACGGCGGGGTGTAGCAATACAGCACGTTCAACTTTTCTTTCGACAGTCCCGCCGCTTCGTGCCACTTGCCCTTCGGCAGGTTGACGGCGCCGGGCACGTGGCCCTTGCGGAAGTCGGAGGGAAAGCGAACGTCCACGATCACGATGTCTTCCTTGCGGTCGATCGTGCCGGCCAGCTCGTGGGGGCCGGTGGTGAAGGACTGTTTCGCGGCGAAATGGGCTTGGGCTTGCCGTAGGTCGTAGTTCATCGAGGTCTTCCTTTCGGGGGTTGTCTGGATCCCCGTCTTCACGGGGATGACGAGACTTTATTCATCGGCCGCAGTTTGATCATCGGGGCGGGAGGCATATGATTGTTCACGGAAACGAACTAATCCCATGGACAACCTCACGGATGTCGCGGTCTCGAGGAGCGCCTGGGCGCTCGCCTCCTTCACCGCACGACCCGGCGGCTGTCGCTCAGCGAAGCCGGAGCGGCGCTCTTCGAGGCGAGCCGCGGCGCGCTCGAGCGCATCGAGGAGGCCGAGGCGGCGGTGGCGCAGTTCCAGGCGGAGCCGCGCGGGCGCCTGCGGGTGAGCGCGCCGATGTCCTTCGGCATCCTTCACCTCGGGCCCGCGATGGCCGACTTCGCGCGCGCCAACCCGAAGGTCACGCTCGACATGCGCCTCGACGACCGCTTCGTGAACCTGGTCGAGGAAGGCATCGACGTGGCGGTGCGGATCGGCGTCCTCACCGATTCTTCGCTCGTGGCGCGCAAGCTGGCGACCACGCGCGCCATCGCCTGCGCGGCGCCCGCCTACCTCGCGCAATTCGGCGAGCCCGAGGCGCCGGAGGATCTTGCCGCGCGCAACTGCCTGGTCTACTCCTACCTGTCGACCGCCAACGTGTGGCGCTTTGTGGCGCCTGACGGGCGGGAGCTGCCGGTGGCGATCAACGGCTCGTTCCGCGTCAACAACGGCATCGTCCTTGCGGAGGCCGCGGTCGCGGGCCACGGCATCCTCATGACGCCCAGCTTTTACGTGGCCCCGCTGCTTCGCGACGGCCGGCTCAAGCAGATCCTCGCGCGCTACAAGCTGAAGGAGCTCGGCATCTACGCGGTCTACCCCCAGGGCGGCCATGTGCCGCCCAAGGTGCGCGCGTTCGTCGACTTCCTGGTGCAACGCTTCGGGCGCAAGCCCGACTGGGAAAAATTCTGATGGCCCGTCGAAGGAACTGCCGCATGGGGCTTCTCGCAACCGGTTTTTCGGCGCTTCTCCCTGCGATCGCCGCCGCCGCGCCGGCCGAGGACGTGCCCTTCGTCGTCTCGCCCGACAACGTGACCGTCGCGATGCTGACCCTCGCCAAGGTGGGTCCCGGGGATTACCTGATTGACCTGGGCTCGGGCGACGGGCGGATCGTGATCACGGCGGCCAAGCGTTTTGGCGCGCGCGGCATGGGGATCGAGATCGTCCCCGACCTGGTGGCGAAGAGCCGCGCGGCCGCCGTCAACATGGGTGTGTCCCAGCGTGCGCACTTCCGCGAGCAGGACCTGTTCAAGACCGACCTCTCCCCGGCGACGGTCGTCACGATGTACCTGTTGCCGGAAGTGAACCTGCAGCTGCGGCCGCGCATCCTGCAGTTGCGTCCCGGCACGCGCATCGTCTCGCACGACTGGGACATGGCCGAGTGGGAGCCCGACCGCACCCTCACGCTCGCCGTCCCCGACAAGCCGGTGGGTCGCGAGAAGTCGAGCAAGGTCCATTTTTGGGTGGTCCCGGCGCGCGTCGAAGGCGACTGGTGCGGTGTCGCCAAGGCGCGCGGCCAGAGCATGCGGATCACGCAGAGCTTCCAGAAAGTTCGCGGCGAGCTGCTCGACGCTGAGGGGATTCGCGAATTCGAGGGGCGCATCACGGGCGACGCCGTGCGGATCCCGCCGTCGCTCGTCTTCACGCACGACGGCACGCGGCTCAAGGCAACATACGCCGCGGGAAAATATTCCACGCTCAAAGGTGCAACCTTCACGAGGCAGCGCGGCCCAATCTGCAAATGAGTTGCGCGTTGCGAATCGTGGCGACATAGAGCTGGTCGCCCACGAGCGCCATGCCGAGGGGGGAGTTGAGGTTCTCGAGGAACGCGGTCTTGAGCTCGGCCACGCCGTCGCCATCCACGTGTCCAACCGCCACGCCCCGATCTCGTCGCTCGCGCCATCAAGGATGCGTACGGCCGCCCGGTTGCCGTGGCCGTCGATCGCCGCGGCGCGCTGCTGGTCGCCGACGACGTCGGCAACGTCATCTGGCGGGTGAGCGCCGCGACTCCCCGCTAGAAACCAGGCCATCGCGGTCCGCGCCGCGAGCCGCCGCAGGAAAGCGCCGGACTCCATCGGCCTCGCCACGTAGTCCCCCATAACCACCATGACGCCGCCACGGCCCCGTGCCGAGGTGGCCGCTTGCAGTTTTGCGGGCGATCTTCACCACAGGAAGACCGCACCCTGGATCGTCGCTACCAGCAGCACTCCAACCGTGAATACCACGACGCGAACCACCAGACCCCCAGAAGGGATGAAACGCGAGGACTTCCTATGCGTGTGGCGGGGGGTCGGGTTCGGGGTTGTTGTGCTGCTCACGAGCGCTCCGGAGGAACGATTCGGAGCTTGTGTTAATTATCTTGTGTTGTCAATTAGCTCTTGCAACAATGAGGCCGGAGCGCCACCCGGCGTTGCCCTCAATCACCGGAGAACTCAAATGGAACAGATCAAGCTGGTCGTCGACCTCTCGCAGGAACAGGCGCTCGAGCGGGAGACCGCCGTCAGGGCCGGAACCCATGACGTGCGGACGCTGAGCGACCTGGAGTTGGTGCTGTGCGGCGGCGGGGACGGAATCATCTGCTGGTAGGCGCTCGCCGCCGGTGCTGGAGCGGCGGTTCCCGGCTAGCGGGTAGCCGCCGCCTTTTCCCTCGCGGGGGATTTTGCAGCCGAGGATGCGGAAGCATCGCTTCCAAGCATGCGCTCCCCCATCGCCTCGAGGTTCTTGCGCGCGGTTTCGGCCTCGGACCACACCGCGTTCGCGGCCTGCCGCGCGCGTAGCTCTTCGCCCCTTGCCCTGCAGGCGTGGAACAGGATCGCCATTGCAACCTGCTTCAGGACGGCGGGCGCCGCTTTTTCGGTGGCAACCTTGTGAATGATCGCGAGCGCGTGGCGGTCTTCCTCCAGAAAGGCCGCCCGGACGGCGCGAATCAGCGCCGACTCCCGCGACGAGGCGCCCGGGGCGCTCCTGCGCTTGTCGGTGAGCTGCGAGGCAAGCCTATCGGCCGCCATCGAGTAGCCGCCGGCCATCAGGATCGAAACCAGCAGCACGGCATCCGAAGGCGCGTCGAGGGCCAATCCCGCGCCCGAGTCCGCGTCGTACAGGCGCTTTCCATAGGCCCAGTCGCCCCTCAACAGCGCGCGCCAAAGCAGGCGCGCGCGCGCGCGGCGTTCCAGCGTCTTCTGGTCGATCTCCGAGCCCGCAATTCGCTGGCCCACTTCCCAGACTCGCCCATAAGGGCCAATGAAGTGGCTCATGACCCCGAGCGCGGCAAGGAGGTCCTCTTCCATCGCCATATCGCCGAACAGGTCTCCCGAGCCCGTGCGTGGCACCGATTGCACGGCCTTCACGTCCTCGTTGCGGCGCTCCCGGTTCAGGAACCAGACCACGGCTTCGGTCTTGTTGGAGACGCCGATCCGCCGGTAGAGGTTGTGCAGGTAGACCCGCATCGTGCCTTCCTGATAGCCCATCTGGCGCGCGATGATCCGGCTCGTGCCGCCCTGGGCGAGGAGCTCGAGCATGCGCTGGTTCTTGGCGTCGATCGCGGCGTCTTTCATCAAACGAATCCTCGGTCTTCCTTCAGTGAGAGAACCAGCTCCTGGAAATCCTCGAGTCCCGATCCCGCTTCCAGGTCCAAGCCAATATCTTCTGATTCTGATCGGATAAGCGCATCAAAGCAGGAAACCAGCTCGGGATCAAATTGGCGTCCGGCCTGCAGGCTCAACTCCGCAAGCGCGTCGATCATCGACCTCGGAGCCGCATGGCCGATTCCGCAAACCATCGCGTCGTAGGCGTCGGCGATGGCGCACATCCTGGCCGGCATGGGGATGAATCGGCCTCCCACCCGCTCCGGATAGCCGCCCCCATCCCAGTGGGCATGATGATACTTCGCAATCTCGCGGGCCATGAAAACCATCGGATGGGCGTCGTCGCGCAGGATCTCCGCCCCGGCCTCGGCGTGCCGCTGCACAAGTGCATGCTCCGCCGCATTGATGGGCCCGCGCTTCGCCAGGATGCCCTCGGGTACCGACAGCAATCCAATGTCGTGCAACTCGGAGGCGAGGCCTATCTCGAGGGCTTGCAGGGGTCCGCAGCCGCTTGCCAGCGCGAGGGCTTTGGTAAGGGCTCCCACGCGCCGGCCGTGCCATCCGGTGTCGTCGATCCGCATCACCGCGCCCACCGACAGGCGCTGGAGCGTTTTCCAGCTGTCCGGGGATGTTGGCGGTGACAGCTTGGCCCCCAGTCGAGCCCGGTCCTGATCGGGGCCCGGCTCCAGGGTTTGGGCCGATTCCTCCCGCAGGCCCGCGAGCTCGACGTGTGCGCGCGCGCACTCGATGGCGAGGGTGTAGATGTGATCCGAAAGCTCCTCAAGGCGAATGAGGGCGCGCGCCGCGTTCCCTGCCGCCTCCTCCGCGCGGATGACACAGACAAGCGTATCCCGCAACGTCGAAGGGAGCTGACGCGCGCGCTCGAGCACTTGGTCCAGGCGGGTGAGCGCCACATCCGCGCTGCCGAAGGCGAGCTCGTATGACGCGCGCGTAATGTCGGCCGCGATCCGCGCTCGGGGTGAGGGTGTTTCTCCGGCGATCGCGAGTGCCTCGGACAGGTGCCGTCCAGCCTCCTCGATTCGCCCTGCGGCGACGTTCAGCCGCACTAGATTTCGCCGCAGGAGGATGGCGGCATAAGGATCCAGGCCTGGCGTCATCTCCCGCAGTGCGCGCTCCCCGAATGCAATGCCTTCTTCGATACGGCCCAGTTGGAAATAGCTGTCCGCGAGGTTGCCGCAAGCGGCAAAACGGCTGTATACGGGCCCCTGCTGTGGCTCCGCGAGCGTGAGCGATCGTTGATAACAACGCGCGGCCATCGCGAAATTTCCCGAGATTCCGATGGTGTGCCCGAGGTTGTTCCAGGTGCGGCTCATCTCGACACGATTTTCGTCCGCAATCGCGATGCGCAGTGCCTGCACGTGGTATTCGATGGCACCCACCACGTCGGCCATGTCCGCCGACAGCAGCCCGCAAGCGGTCGCCGCTCGTAACATGAGGGCTCGGTTACCCGCGGAAATGCATTGCGCCAGCGCTGCCTGCGCGAGAGGCAGCGCGTCCCGCGAGCACGCATTCCCGTACAGGCGCCGGCAGGTCGCCAGCGCGGAATCGACGACTGAATCGACTTCCGCGGTCGGCAGGGGCTGGCGCAGCCGTTCGAGCTGCGCGCCCACCGCGTCCTCGGACAGGATTTGCGGATCCGCCATGTCAGCCCAAGCCGCGCGACATGAGCACCGCGAACAAGATGAAAACCGCGATGAACTGGAGATACGCGAGGATCGCGTCGAGCACCATGGGGTCCCGGCTCAAGTGAGGCTGCGGATGCGCGCCACGGCCTCTTCAAGCCGCGCGACCGGCTGAGTATAGGCGATGCGGATGTGGCGCTCGGGATGGTTGCTCCCGAAGTCCTTGCCCGGAGTCACCGCGACGTGCGCCTCGCCGAGGATGCGGCGCGCGAACGCGAAGCTGTCGCTCGAGAGCGCCGAGCAATCAGCGTAGACGTAGAAGGCGCCCTGCGGCACGACGGGGACCTTGAACCCGAGCGACTCGAGCGCCGGCACCAGGAAGCGTCGCCGGGTATCGAGCTCGCGGCGGCGGGCTTCCACGATCTCGATCGTCTCCGGGGAGAAGCACGCGAGCGCCGCGTACTGCGCAATGGCCGAGGGAGAGATGA
>JALYSB010000156.1 GCA_030855025.1 Pseudomonadota bacterium | reverse complement strand
CGCCTGCAACGCCCAGCGCGAGTCCCACCGCCAGGGCGGCCGCGATGCGCGGGCCGCGGATCTCGAGCACCACCGCGCGCGCGCTGTCGGTGGCCGGCGCCGCGCCTCCCAGCTCCCCCCAAAGCACGCGCGCGATATCGCCGAGCGCGAGCGGATAGGCGCCCACGGCCACACTGCCGATGACCAGCGCCCCGAGGAGCGCGAGCCCCAGGGCGAGGGCAGCGGGCACGCGCGAGCGGGTGATGAGCATGGGGGATCAAAGGTTCCGGGTGCTAAGATTCCGACCGATTTTACCGATCCCCGGCGGCCTCCATTCCCTTGAGAATTCGCTTTCTGTTCCTGGCGATTTTCGCGCTTGCGCTCCCGGCTGCCGGAGCCGACCGTGTATTGCGCCTCGCGACCACCACCAGCACCGAGAATTCGGGACTGCTGCGCGTGCTCGTGCCGCGGTTCGAGGCCGCGAGCGGCCTGAAGGTGCAGGTGATCTCGGTGGGCACCGGCAAGGCGATGAAGCTGGGCGAGAACGGCGACGTGGACGTGATGCTGGTGCATAGTCGGCCCGATGAGGACAGGTTCGTCGCGCAGGGGTTCGGCGTGCACCGCCAGGACGTGATGTACAACGACTTCGTCGTCGTCGGGCCCAAGGCCGATCCCGCAAGGATTGCGGGATTGAGGGACGTGCTCGCCGCCTTCCGCAGGATCCTCGAGGCAAAGGCGGTGTTCGTCTCGCGCGGCGACGATTCGGGCACCGACAAGATGGAGAAGGGCTATTGGGGGGAGGTCGGCCGCCGGCCCGAGGGGCGCCAGTACCTTGCCGCCGGGCAAGGCATGGGTGAGGTGCTCACCATGGCGGATAACCTCGGCGGCTATACCCTCTCCGATCGCGCGACCTACGGCGCCTATCGGGCGCGAATCGCGCTGGACCTCCTCGTGGAGGGGGACCGCAGGCTCTTCAATCCTTACGGCGTGATCGCAGTGAATCCGGCGCGCTACAAGGAGGTGAACTACCGCGGGGCGAAGCAGTTCATCGAGTGGCTCACGGGAGCCGAGGGCCGCAAGTCGATCGCGGATTTCCGCATCAATGGCGAGCAGCTCTTCTTTCCCACGCCGCGCTAGATGCGCCGTCCGCTGATCGCTCTCTGGTCGCTGGCCGCATCCGTTGCGTGCGGCGCGGAGCTGCGGCTCGGTGCCACGCACACGCTGCAGGATTCCGGGGTGCTCGCGATGATCCTGCCCGCCTTCGAGGCGGCCAGCGGGGTGAAGGTGAAACCGATCGTCGCGGGAACCGGCCAGGTGATGAAGTACGCCGAGAACGGCGACGTCGACGTCGTGTTCACGCACAGCCGCGCGGACGAGGAGAAGCTCATCGCCCGCGGCATCGGGCGCGCGCGCGCGGATGTCATGTACAACGATTTTGTGATCGCGGGCCCGGCCGCGGATCCTGCGCGGGTGCGTGGATTCGGCGACGCGGCGGCGGCACTCGCGCGCGTCCGCGAATCGGGTGCGAAGTTCACCTCGCGCGGCGACGACTCCGGCACTCACAAGAAGGAGCTGCAGCTCTGGGCGGCGGCCGGGGGCCTCAAGCCCTGGCCGGGGTATCTCTCGTCCGGGCAAGGCGCGGGCCGCACGCTGATGATGGCCCACGAGCTCGACGCCTACGACCTCGTCGATCGCGCGACCCTGCGGCAGCTTGCGCGCAGGCATCCCCTCGCGATCCTGGTCGAGGGTGATTCGCGGCTGCTGAACGAGTACGGTGTGACCACGCTCAAGCCCGGGCCCGGGCGGGCGGTGAACGAGGGCGATGCGCAGAAGTTCGCGGCGTGGATCGCGTCCGAGCCGGCGAAGCGCCTGATCGCCGGCTACCGGATCGACGGCGAAGTGGCGTTCAAGTTGCGATGACCCTCCTCGACGCGACCAACGAGGCCTTCGCTCGCTTGTTCGCGGGCGACCGGGAGCTGTGGTCGGTGATCTGGATCTCGCTCAAGGTGTCGCTAACCGCGCTGGCGATCGCGACCCCGTTCGCCGTGGCGCTCGGATTCTGGGTCGCCTCGAACCGCTTTGCGGGGCGCCGCGCGGTGATCGTCATCCTCCAGGGACTGCTCAGCTTCCCCACCGTGGTGGTGGGACTGGTGCTCTACCTGCTGTTCTCGCGCAGCGGGCCGCTGGGCCCGTGGCACCTGCTTTTCACCCAGGACGCGATGATCGTCGGCCAGGCGATCATCGCTTTTCCGGTCCTCGCCGCGTTCACGCTCGCCGCGGTGCAGGGTGCCGACCCCCGGCTGCGCGAGACGGCGACCAGCCTCGGCGCGGGCCCGTGGCGCTCGGCGATCACCAGCCTCTTCGAAGTCCGCTTCGCGGTGATCGCGGGCGTGCTCAACGGCTTCGGCCGGGTGATCTCGGAGGTCGGTTGCTCGATGATGGTGGGCGGCAACATCGCGGGCTATACGCGCAACATCCCGACCGCGATCGCGCTGGAGACCAGCAAGGGCGATTTCGCGCAGGGGATCGCGCTGGGCGCCGTGTTGATGGTGATGGCGCTCGGTGTGACCGCTTTGCTCGCGATGGTCCAGGAAAGCGGCCGGCGATGAGCACGCTCGTGGAAGTCGTCCGCGCATTCATGCGCCACGGCGACAAGACCCTCCTCGACGCGGGCCCCCTCACGCTCGCCGCCGGCGAACTGATCGTGCTCACGGGCGACAATGGCAGCGGCAAGACCACCTTCCTCAAGATGCTGGCCGGACTCGAGCGCGGCGGGCGGCTCGCGATGCGTTTCGACGGCATCGAGGCCAGCGAGCGCGCCTATCCGCGCGAGTTGCGCCGCGCCATCCTCTACGTGCACCAGCATCCCTTCCTGTTCAACACGTCGATCGCGGACAACATCCGCTACGGCCTGCGCCTTCGCGGCCTGGGACCCGAGGATCGCGAGCGGCGCGTGACCGACGCAATCGCGTGGGCGGGAGTTGCATCGCTCGCCGGGGTCGAGCCGCGACAGCTGTCGGGAGGGGAAAAGCAGCGCGTGGCGCTGGCTCGCGCCAAGGTGCTCGAACCGCGCGTGCTGCTGGTGGACGAGCCGACGGCGAGCCTGGATGCGCAGGCCCGGGCGCAGGTGATCGAGCTGCTTCGCAAGACCGCGACCGGAGACAACTGCGTGGTGGTCGCCTGCCACGACCGGGAGCTGATCGACCTGGAAGGCGCCCGGCGCTGGCACCTGCACGCCGGGAAGATCGAAAGCTAGGCCTTGCCCGCGGTCGCGACCAGGTTCTGCAGCTCGCCCGACTGGTACATCTCTTTCATGATGTCGCAGCCGCCGACGAACTCCCCGTTGATGTAGAGCTGCGGGATCGTGGGCCAGTTGGCGTACGCCTTGATGCCCTCGCGGATGTCGGGGTTCTGGAGCACGTCGACGGTGAACACGTTGTCGGCCCCGCACATTTTCAGCAGCTGCGTGGCGGTGGCGGAGAAGCCGCACTGGGGAATCTGCGGGGAGCCCTTCATGTACAGCACGACGGGGTGGCCCTCGACCTGCTGCTTGATCTTTTCCTGGACGCTCATGGCCTTCTCCTGTGGTTTAACCAATTCTACTTCTACCGCCGGCGACGCGCGCGATCCCGGCGAGGTCGGGAATCGAGGCGAGCTCCCGGAAGCCAGCCTCCCCCAGCAGCCCCGCGACCGCCGCCTGCTGGTCGTACCCATGTTCAAGTAGGAGCCAGCCGCCGGGAATCAAGTGATCGCGAGCGCCCGTGACGATCGCGCGGATCGAATCGAGGCCGTCGCGGCTGCCGTCGGTGAGCGCGTTCGGCGGCTCGAAGCGCAGGTCGCCCTCGGCCAGGTGCGGGTCGCCGTCGGCCACGTAGGGCGGGTTGCTCACGATCAAGTCGAAACGGCGCCCGGCCACGGGCGCGTACCACGGCCCCTGGAGGAGCTCCACGCGTTCCACGCAACCCAGGGCTTCGGCGTTGGCGCGCGCGACCGCGAGCGCCGCCGGGCTCGCATCGGTGGCGGTGACCGCGAGAGCCGCATGCTCGCAGGCGAGCGTGAGGGCGATCGCGCCCGATCCGGTGCCGAGGTCGAGCACTGAAATCGGGCCCCCCCCGGGTTGGGGATTCCCGGGGCAGGCTGCAGGGCGGCGACGGCTCCCGCCGAGGCGCTCGAGAGCGGCTTCGACGAGTGTTTCGGTCTCGGGGCGGGGGATGAGCACATCGGGGCCCACCGTGAAATCGCGGCTGTAGAACTCGCGCTTGCCCACGAGATACGCGACGGGAAGCCCCATCTGGCGCTGCGCGATCCCCATGTCGACGCGCGCGTCCTCGCTTTCGGTGAGCACGCGCATCGGATTGGCGACCAGGTAGGCGCGGTTCACGCCGAGCAGATGGGCGACGATCACCTGGGCGTCGACGCGCCCGATGGCCGCCGTCGCTTCCTCGAGGGCGGCCTTGAGCGTGAGCATCAGGCGTCGGCCAGGCTCGCGAGGAGCTCCGCCTGGTGCTCGGCGGCGAGCGCGGAGGTGACCTCCCCCAGGTCGCCGTCCATGATCGCGTCGATCTTGTGCAGAGTGAGGTTGATGCGGTGGTCGGTCACGCGGCCCTGCGGGAAGTTGTACGTACGGATGCGATCCGAGCGGTCGCCGCTGCCGATGAGGCTCTTGCGCTCGCTCGCCTCCTTCGCCTGGGCTTCCCGCATCTGCTTGTCCTTGATTCGCGCGGCGAGGACGCGCCACGCCTGCTCGCGGTTCTTGTGCTGGCTCCTCGCGTCCTGGCACTCGACGACGATTCCCGTGGGCGCATGCGTGAGCCGCACCGCGGAGTCGGTCTTGTTCACGTGCTGGCCGCCGGCCCCGCTCGCGCGAAAGGTGTCCACGCGCACGTCGGCGGGATTGATCTGCACGTCGGAGGCGTCCTCGTCGGCTTCGGCCATCACCGCGACCGTCGCGGCCGACGTGTGGATGCGCCCTTGCGTCTCGGTGGCGGGCACGCGCTGCACGCGATGGCCGCCCGACTCGAACTTGAGTTTCGAGTACGCGCCCTGGCCCACGATGCGCGCGATCACCTCCTTGAAGCCGCCGGCGTCGCCCGCGCTTTCGGAAACGACCTCCACCTGCCAGCGATTGCGCTCGGCGAAGCGCGAGTACATCCGGAAGAGGTCGCCCGCGAAGAGCGCGCTTTCGTCGCCCCCGGTGCCGGCGCGGATCTCGAGGAACAGGTTGCGGTCGTCATTCGGATCGCGCGGCAGCAGCATGCGTTGCAGCTCATCCGCGAGGGCGGCCAGGCGCGCGCGTCCGCTTTTCAACTCCTCGTCGGCGAAGGCGCGCATCTGCGGGTCGCGCGCCATCTCCTCGGCGGCGGCCACGTCCCCCTCGGCGCGCCGATAGCCGGCGAAGGCCTCGACCAGGGGCTGGATCTCGGCGCGTTCCTGCGAGAGCTTGCGGAAACTGTCCCGCTGGTGGACGACCTCGGGATCGGCGAGGCGCGCGTCGATCTCCCGCAGGCGCGAGTCGAGGCTCGCCAGCTTGCCCGCGATGGATGCCTTCATCATTCGGGCGTCGCGTCCCCGGGCTCCGGCTCCGGGTAGAGCGCCTCGATCGCCCGCAGGAGGATCTCGCGCTCGCCTTCCCCGGCACGCGACAGCGCCTGGCTGGGGTGGTGGAGGAACTTGTTGGCGATTCCCTTGGCGAGCGCTTCCATCACCGCCAC
Source organism: Pseudomonadota bacterium (assembly GCA_030855025.1). Lineage (GTDB taxonomy): Bacteria > Pseudomonadota > Gammaproteobacteria > Burkholderiales > Usitatibacteraceae > Usitatibacter. The sequence goes on along the minus strand of JALYSB010000156.1, from coordinate 2,125 downwards.
CGGGTCGTCGCCGCGGGCAAGCCGTGCGCGGGCGCGGGCGAGCTCGGCCTCGCGGTACTGGTCGGCGCGGCGGCGCAACTCGACGATCGCCGGAACCGCGGCGCGCGCGTCCTGCCACGCCTGGAATACCGCGACCTGATGGGTCACGATGGCCTCCGCCTCGGCAGCGGCCGCGCGCCGGCCCTCGGCGCCCGCCTGAACGATCGAGCCGAGGTCGTCGATGGTGTACAGGAAGACGTCCTCGAGCGCGGAGACTTCGGGCTCCACGTCGCGGGGGACCGCGAAGTCGACGATGAACATCGGGCGGCGCTTGCGCGCCTTGAGGGCGCTCTCGATCATCCCGAGCCCCAGGATCGGCAGCGACGATGCGGTGCCGGTGATGACGATGTCGAACTCCGCGATGCGCGCCGGCAGCTCATTCAGGGCGATGGCGTGCGCGCCGAAGCGCTCGGCAAACGCTTCGCCGCGGGCGTGGGTGCGGTTGGCGACCACCACCGCCTGCGGCCGCTGCGCGACGAAATAGCTCGCGGCCAGCTCGACCATCTCGCCCACTCCGATCAGCAGCATGCGCGTGCGGGAAAGGTCGCCGAAAAGGTTCTGCGCGAGCTTCAGCGCCGCGGCGGCCATCGAGATCGACTGCGCGCCGAGCGCCGTCTCGGTGCGCACCTGCTTGGCAACCGCGAAGCCCTGCTGGAAGAGTCGTCCCAGGAGCAGCCCCAAGGTGCCGGCGGTTTGCGCCGCGCGCACCGATTGCTTCACTTGGCCCAGGATCTGGGGCTCGCCGAGCACCATCGAATCGAGGCCGGCTCCGACCCGGAAGGCGTGGCGGATCGCATCGGCATCGCTGTGGCAATAGAGGAGGTTGGTGACGTCCACGCCGGCGCGGGCAGCGGCCTCGACCAGCCACGTCCGGGCCGCGCCGGCATCGTCCGCGCGGAAATAAACCTCGGTGCGGTTGCAGGTCGACACCAGCACGGCCTCGGCCACCCCGGGGCGGGCCGCGAGCTCGGCGAGCGCGCCGGCGTGGGCCTCCGGCGCAAAGGCGAGCTTCTCGCGGATTTCGAGCGAGGCGCTGTGGTGGTTGATGCCGAGGACGTGGAGAGGCATAGGGGTCGAAAATTATATCTGAAGCGCGCAGCCTTTCTTTACAATGAAAACTAAAAAGGCGCATTATGGTGTTGATTTAAAACAAACTTGCCTTTCAATTAAATGGCTGCCCAGCCCACGACCTCCAGCGCGCTCGGGCGCGCCCTCGTCCAGCAAGGCCGGCTTGTCCAGGCCGACGCGAACGCCATCCAGATCGAGGCGGCGAAGGAAGGCCTGTCGTTCATCCAGAAGCTCGTCCAGAGCAAGAAGCTCTCGGCCAAGGACGTCTCGCAATTCGCCGCCCAGACCTTCGGCTATCCGCTGCTCGACTTGAACGCGGTCGACCTCGAGCACCTGCCACTGAACCTGATCGACGCGAAGCTGGTCACCAACCATCGGGTGATCGCGCTCGGCAGGCGCGGCAACCGCGTCTTCGTCGCGATGTCGGACCCGTCCAACGAGCAGGTCCTGCAGGAAGTGAAGTTCGCAACGGGACTGAACCTGGAGCCGGTGGTGGTCGAGGACGACAAGCTCGAGCGCGTCGTCAAGAAGCTGACGGATTCCTCGGCCAAGGCGATCGACATCATCACCGAGGACGTCGACCTCTCGGGGATCGAGGTGACCGACAGCGAGGCGAAGCCCGATGTCGTGACCGAGGAGATCGACGACGCGCCGGTGGTCAAGTACGTCACCAAGATCCTGCTCGACGCGATCAACGGCGGGGCTTCGGACATCCACTTCGAGCCTTTCGAGAAGTTCTACCGCATCCGCTACCGCACCGACGGCATCCTCTACGACGTGGCGCAGCCGCCGCTCGCCATCAAGGACAAGCTGGTTTCGCGCATCAAGGTGGTCTCGCGCCTGGACATCTCGGAGAAGCGGGTGCCCCAGGACGGGCGCATGAAGATGGTGTTGTCCAAGTCGCGCGCGATCGACTTTCGCGTCTCCACGCTGCCGACGCTCTTCGGCGAGAAGATCTGCATGCGCATCCTCGATCCCTCGAGCGCCACGCTGGGGATCGACGCCCTGGGCTATGACC
>JALYSB010000022.1 GCA_030855025.1 Pseudomonadota bacterium | reverse complement strand
GCCCAGGGCCATTGGGGTGGGACGCGGGCGATCGCCGTTGATGACCGACAAGTCCGAATGGCAAAGTCCCGCCGCGCCCATGCGGACCAGCACTTCGCCCGGGCCTGGATCGCGCAGCTCCACTTCCTCGATCGTGAGCGGCTTCGACTTCGCGTAGGGCATGGTTGCGCCCATGGCATTCAGGACGGCGGCACGGACTTTCAAGCGATCTTCTCCGGCAGGGGCACGTTGGCGGGCGCGGAGAGCGCCTTCAGCCTCGCGGTGAGCTTCATGTTCTCGCGGTAGTCCACCGGGCAGTCGATGATGACCACCGTGTTGTCCGCGAAGGCGCGCTTGATCGTCGGCGCGAGATCCTCGGTCCTCTTGATGCGATAGCCCTTGGCGCCGAAACTCTCCGCGTACTTGAGGAAGTCCGGGTTCTTGAACTCGATGTGGCTCGGCCGCCCGAAGTGGCGCAGCTGATGCCACGTGATGAGGCCGTATTCGGAGTCGTTCCAGATGAGGATCACGAACGGCGTCTTCATGCGCATCGCCGTCTCGATTTCCTGGGAATTCATCATGAAGCCCGCGTCGCCGGTCACGGCGATCACCTTCCTGTCCGGGTAGGCGAGCTTGGCCGCGATCGCGCCGGGGACCGCGATGCCCATGGCCGCGAAGCCGTTGGAGATGATGCAGGTGTTGGGACGCTCGGCGCGGTACATGCGCGACATCCACATCTTGTGCGCGCCCACGTCGGAGATCGCGATGTCGTCGGGTCCGAGGCACTCACGCACGTCCCAGACGATCTTCTGCGGCTTGACCGGAAAGCCCGCGTCCTTGGAGTACTCGGCGCGATCCGCCGCGATCTTCTTGCGCACATCGCGGAAACCGACCTCCTTGCGCGGCCTGGCCTTCAACGCGATGCCCCGCAGCGAGTGGCCGATGTCGCCCAGGACGCCGACCGCGACGATGTAGTTCGCGTCTACCTCGGCGGGCAGCGCGTCGATGTGGATGATGGTCTTGTCGTTGTCCGGATTCCACATGTCCGGGTGGTACTCGACCATGTCGTAGCCGACGCAGATCACGACGTCGGCCTTCTCGAAGGCGAACCACGGCAGGTCCCGCGCCTTCAGCCCGATGGTGCCGAGGCAGAGCTCGTTGGTGAACGGCACGACCCCCTTGGCCATGAACGTGTTGGCCACCGGGATCTTCAGCACCTGCGCGAAGCTCACCAGGGAGTCGGCAGCGCCCTGCCTGATCACCCCATTGCCCGCCAGGATCACGGGGTTCTTCGCGGCGCTGATGAGCTTCGCCGCATGGTCGATCTTGGCGTCCGGCGGTACCGGCGAGTAGGCGGTTTGAACGGGGATCGGCTTCTTGTCGACCTTCATCTCGGCGATGTTTTCCGGAAAGTCGATGAAGGAGGCGCCGGGCTTCTCGGTCTGCGCGACCTTGAACGCCTTGCGCACGATCTCGGGGGTGATGCCGGGATCGAGCACCTGCGCGCTGTACTTGGTGATCGGCCGGAAAAGATTAACCAGATCAAGGATTTGATGGCTCTCCTTGTGAAGCCGCGTGGTGGCGCCCTGCCCCGCGATGGCCACGATCGGCGCGCGGTCCATGTTGGCGTCGGCGACCCCCGTGATGAGGTTGGTGGCGCCCGGCCCGAGCGTCGACATGCACACGCCGGCGCGCCCGGTCAAGCGGCCATAGACATCGGCCATGAACGCCGCGCCCTGCTCGTGGTGGCAGGTCACGAACTTGATGGGGCTCGAAAGCAGCGCATCCATCACGTCGATGTTCTCCTCGCCGGGAATGCCGAAGATGTACTCGACGCCTTCGTTTTCGAGGCACCGGACCAGCAGCTCGGCCGCGGACTGCGTCTTGGCCGGTGCTTTGGGGCTCTTGTCTTTGGACGTGGGGGCGTCACCGGGAGCAGGCATGGGAGATCTTCTCTGGGGGATTAGCGAAGAGTGTAATACGCGGCCTGAATCAGAGCTTTTCGCCTTCCTTCAGGAGTCCGGCGGCGCGCAGCGCACCGTCGAGCCACTGGGGCTTCAGATCCTTGCCCTGGCGGATGGCCTCGATGCGGGCGGTCTCGTCGGCGAGCTTTTTTGCGGCAAGCGGAAGTAGCGACTCGGCCTTCTCCCGCTCGATCACCACCACGCCGTCGGCATCGGCCACGATCAGGTCGCCGGGGCGCACCGCGATGTCCCCACACGAGATCGGCCAGTTGATGCGGCCAGGGACGAACTTGGTCGGGCCGTTGGGATTGGCGCCCACGGCGAAGACCGGGAAGCCCAGCTCGCGCAATTCGAGCGTGTCGCGGATCGCGGCGTCGATGACGACGCCGCCCAGCCTGAGCTGCTTGCAGGCATTGAGCATGATGGCACCCATCAGCGCGCAGGTCCGATCGCCCTTGCCGTCGATCACCAGGATGTCGCCGGGCATCGCCAGCGTCATCGCGGTGTGAATCATCAAGTTGTCGCCCGGCCGTACCTCGATGGTGAAGGCCGGGCCGGCGAGCGTCATCTCGGGCGCGAGTGGGGCGATGCGCCCATGCATCGTCCCCCGGCGGCCCGCGACGTCGGCGAGGATCGCGGCCTGGTACTGCGACGCCTGGCGCACGACGTCGGGAGGGACGCGCTCGAAATCGCGGCGAATCTCGGCAAGAGAATGGGTGTTGGCGGTCATGGCGGGAGTTTTCCTTCGGTGCCTAGGGGATTGTTGTGGCGGAGCGCCTCGGGGAGCAATTCATCGAAGTGTCTGGAAAATTACCGGCCGCTGGCCTTTCGCCACGCCGCGAAATCGGCGAGGGTCTTGTCCTGGGTCGCCGGGTACAGGCCGATGATGGAACGCCCCTTCAGCACTTCCTCGGTGACGAAGTCCTCGAACGCGGTCATGTCGAGAGCCTCGGTGGCGATCTCGTCGGCGAGGTGAGCGGGCAAGACGACCACACCGTCACCATCACCGACGACGACGTCGCCGGGAAATACCGGCGCATCCCCGCAGCCGATCGGCACGTTGATGTCGAGCGCCTGGTGAACCGTGAGGTTCGTGGGAGCGGAGGGGCGATGGTGATAGGAAGGCATCGCGAGCCTCCCGATCTCGTCGGCGTCGCGGAAACCGCCATCGGTCACGATGCCGGCGACGCCGCGCACCATCAGTCGCGTCACCAGGATCGATCCCGCCGACGCAGCGCGCGCGTCCTTGCGGCTGTCGATCACGAACACCGCGCCCGGGGGGCATTCCTCCACGGCCTTGCGCTGCGGATGCGCCGGATCACGGAACACGGTCATCGGATTCAAGTCCTCGCGCGCCGGAATGTATCGCAGCGTGAATGCCTCGCCCACCATCGTTCCCGCCGACCGATTGAGCGGGTGAACGTCCTGGATGAACTGGTTGCGAAGCCCGCGCTTGAAAAGAATGCTCGTCAGTGTTGCCGTGCTGACGGTTCTCAGCTTCTCGCGGGTTTGCGGGCTCAGCTTGTTCATGCGTCCTCCAGGGCGTCCGAAGACTGCTCAGTAAATTTCGGGTTCGGGCACCGGAGCGCCAAAGTCGGTTTGCAGGAAATCGAAGTCACATCCCTCGTTGGCCTGCCGTATGTGCTTCGAGAACGCGTAGCCGTAGCCCCGCTCGTAATGCTTCGCCGGGGGCTTCCACGCAGCCTTGCGGCGCGCCATCTCGTCATCGGCAATCTCCAGCCGGATGCTGCGCTTGTCGATGTCGACCGAGATCATGTCGCCGTTCTTCACCAGCGCCAGGGGCCCGCCAATGAATGATTCTGGTGCTACGTGCAGGATGCAGGCACCGTAACTGGTCCCGCTCATGCGGGAATCCGAAAGCCGGAGCATGTCGCGGATGCCCTGCTTCACCAACTTCTTCGGGATCGGCAGCATTCCCCACTCGGGCATCCCGGGGCCGCCTTGCGGCCCGGCGTTGCGCAGCACCAGGACGTGATCGGCCGTCACGTCGAGGTCCTCGTCGTCGACCGCAGCCTTCATCGAGGGATAGTCGTCGAACACGAGCGCGGGGCCCGTGTGCTTGAAGAAGCGCGGCTCGCACGCGCTCGGCTTGATGACGCAGCCGTCCGGCGCGAGGTTGCCCTTCAGCACCGCCAGCGCGCCCTCGTTGTAAAGGGCGTTGTCGACGGTGCGAATCACGTCATCGTTGTGAACCTCAGCGTTCGCGATGTTCTCCCCCAGCGTCCGTCCGGTCACGGTCATCGCGCCGAGGTCGAGCTTGCCGCGCAGGCGCGTCATCAACCCGGGAAGCCCGCCCGCATAGAAAAAGTCTTCCATGAGGTACTTGTCGCCGCTGGGGCGGATGTTGGCGATGACCGGCACGTTGCGGCTCGCCTTCTCGAAGTCGTCGAGCCCGATATCGCAACCGGCGCGGCGCGCCATGGCGATCAAGTGAATGATGGCGTTGGTGGAGCACCCCATCGCCATCGCCACCTTGATGGCGTTCTCATACGCCGCGCGTGTCTGGATCTTCGAGGGCGTAAGGTCTTCCCACACCATGTCGACGATGCGTCGGCCGGACTCGGAGGCCATGCGCACGTGGTTCGAATCGTCGGCTGGAATCGAGGACGCCCCCGGAAGGCTCATGCCGATCGACTCGATGATGGCGGTCATGGTGCTCGCGGTGCCCATCGTCATGCACGTGCCATGGCTACGCGCGATTCCGCCCTCGACGCCCAGCCAGTCCGCCTTGGTGATCTTGCCCGCACGGCGCTCATCCCAGTATTTCCAGGAATCCGAGCCCGAGCCGAGGATGGTGCCCTTGTAGTTGCCGCGCAGCATCGGCCCGGCCGGCACGAAGATCGCGGGAATGCCGATGCTGGTCGCGCCCATCAGCAGCGCGGGCCCGGTCTTGTCGCACCCTCCCATCAGCACCGCGCCGTCCACGGGATGGGACCGGAGCAGCTCCTCCGTCTCCATCGCGAGCATGTTGCGGTACATCATGGTGGTGGGCTTTACATAGGTTTCCGCGAGGGAGATCGCCGGCATCTCCACTGGAAATCCGCCCGCGCGCAGGACCCCGCGCTTCACGTCCTCGACCCGCTCCTTGAAATGCATGTGGCAGGGCTGGAGATCGGACCAGGTGTTGAGGATGGCGATGATCGGGCGGTCGAGGTAGTCCTCGGGCGCATAGCCCATCTGCATCATGCGCGAGCGATGTCCGAACGAGCGCAGGTCGTCGGGGGCGAACCATCGGGCGCTACGCAACGATGCCGGGGTTTTCTTCATGCAACCTCCTTCGCCGCTGCGCCGGCCCTGAGTCCCCAGGTGTCGAGCTGTTTCCGAAGCTTCGACACCTGTGTCTCGGTGAGCGGCCACGCGGAAGGCGGCCGCGTGGCGCCGCAATCCTCGCCCAGGAGCTGCAACGCCGCCTTCACGACCGTGACGTTGGTGCCGTTCATTTCTTCGGCTCGCAGGTCCTCGAACCCCGACATGACGCCGATGAGCTTGCCGGCGAGCGCATAGTCCCCCTTCTCGAGGGCCACGTGGATCGCGACAGAATGCTCGGGCCAGACGTTGATGAGGCCGGACGTGAACCCGCGCGCCCCCACGGCGAAGAACGGCGGCGCCCATGGCTCCGCGAGGCCATCGACCCACACGATCTCCGGATCGCAGCGCCGGATCGCTTCCGCGAGGCGCAGCGGCGTGGGACACGCCCACTTGACGCCGGCGACGCCCGGGACGCGACAGAGCTTCTCGATTGCGTCCAGGCCGATGCCGTCGTTTCGCAGGTAGAGCATCAAGGGAAGTCCGGAGCCCGCTTCCGCAATCCGCTCCAAGTAAGCAACCACGCCTCGCGGTGAAACGAACGGGTCGGGCGGCTGGTGAACCATCAAGGCCGATGCGCCTGCGGAACGTGACGCGCGAGCGAGGGCGCAGGCGTCCTTGACGCTTCGCCCGACACCTCCGATCAGCACCGCGCGGCTCCCTACCTGCTCGCCGACCGCGTGCACCATGGCTTCGGCCTCGGCCATGGTGAGTCCGTAGAACTCGCCTGTATTGCCGTTGGCGACGAGCGCGTGAACGCCGGCGCGGATCGCGCGATCCACGATTGGCTTGAGGCGATCTGGCGCGAGGCGGTCTTCACGGTCGAACGGCGTCACCAGGATTCCTGAAATCCCGCCGAGGGCGTCCCTCAGCCGCGTGTCGATCTTGGCCATGCATGCTCCGGTACTTGGGGATGGGTCGAGTTTAGCTGCAATGATCGATCGCCGTACCCAGACCCGCGCGCTCGGCTACCATGGATGCTTACGAGCGATCGGAGTACCCCATGTCCGTCCATTCCCTGCCCGCTTCCCGCAGCGCCGATCCCGTCACCCAGGCCCGGATCCACCTCGCCGCTGCCCACCGCCTCGCGGTGCTGCACGAGCTCGAGGAAGGTATCGACAACCACTTCACGGTGACGGTACCCGGCCGCGACGACCAGTACTTCATCCTGCCGTTCGGGTTCCATTGGTCGGAAGCGCGGGCGAGCGACATGATCGTCTTCGACGAATCAGGCGCAACGCTCGAGGGCGAAGGCGTGGTGGAGCTGTCGGCGTACTGCATCCATGCGCCGATTCATCGCATCGCGGGCGCTAAAGTCGTGCTGCATACCCACCAGCCCTGGGCGGTGGCCCTCAACATGCTGAAGGACAACCGCTTGCTGCCGGCGAACCAGACCGCCGCGTTCCTCGCGGGCCTCATCGCCTACGACGATCACTACGCCGGTACGGCGGACACGCCCGAGGAAGGCCATCGCCTCGCCAACCTGATGGGCTCGAAACCGGTCGTCTTCATGAAGAACCACGGCATCCTGGTGACGGGCGAGACGGTGGCCCAGGCCTATCGCCGCCTCTACAAGCTCGAGCGCGTGTGCCGCACGCAGATCCTGGCCCTTTCCACCGGCCAGCCGCTGGAGGTGCTCTCGGAAGAGATCGTGGGGCGCGTGCTGGCCCCCGCCGACCTCGAAACCCATTCGCGCGAGGAACGCGATCGCCTCTATTTCGAGGCGATGATGCGCGTGGTCGACCGCGAGCTGCCCGGCTATCGCGACTGAGATACCGGTCGCGGCGCTGGCGAATGCGCCCGTGAACACCCGCTCCGACCAGGCGGCCCTGCTGAGGGCCGCAGTCGCGTCAACTCCCTCCGACCGCATCTCCTGGCACAACCTCGCCGCTGCTGAAGGGGACCTCGGCCGCGTTGTCGAGGCCGAAGCTGCCGCCCGGCGCGCAATTTCCCTCGGCATTCGCGCGCCCGAAACCCGGCTAGTGCATGCGCGCGCCTTGCAGGGCCTGCGCCGCCTCGACGAGGCGCAGCGCGCTTTCGAAGAAGCGGTCAAGCTGCGCCCCGGCTACGTCGAGGCCCATCGCGACCTCGCGCAGCTGATCTGGATGCGCACCGCCGACAAGAGCGCGGCATTGTCGCGCCTGGACAGTGCTGTCGCCGCGATGCCGCGCGAGTCCGGCCTTCACCTGGTGCGTTCGATCGTGCTGGAGTTCGCGGGCGATCGCGCCGGAGCCCTCGCCGCATCCGAGGCCGGCCTCGCCCAAACTCCCACCGACTCGGCGCTGCTGCGGCAGGCCGCGCACCTCCTCCTCGATGACGGCGACGCTCCGCGCGCGCTGGCCCTCGCGCAACGCGCAACGAACTCCGCGCCCGCCGGATCGGTCGCGGAGCTCGCCACGATGTGCGAAGCGCTCCTCGCGGCGGGGCGCATCCCTGAAGGTGATGCCGCCGCACGCAAGCTGGTGGCCGCAGTCCCGCACGATCAACATGCGCTCGCTCTGCAGGCGACGGCGTGGCGCCTCGCCGGCGATCCGCGCTACCCGGCCCTCTACGATTATTCTGTGCTGGTCGACTCTCAACGGCTCGACGTCCCGATTGGCTACGCGAGCCTCGACGCGTTCCTGCGCGATCTCGCCGCAGACCTGGAAAGCCTGCACGCGTTTCGCGCTCATCCGCTGCAACAGTCGGTGCGCGGCGGAAGCCAGCTGCACCTCCAGGCGCCCGAGCTCGCCCGACCCCTGGTGAATGCGCTCTTCCAGTCGATCACCCTGGCGGTAGGGCGCCATGTCGAAAAGCTGGGCACGGGAGGCGACCCCCTGCGCGCCCGGAATACCGGTCGCTTCGGCTTCAGCGGTGCGTGGAGCGTGCGACTGCGTTCCGGCGGCCACCACGCCGATCACGTCCATCCCCACGGATGGATCTCGTCGGCGTGCTACATCGCGCTGCCTTCAGGTATGGGAACGAGTGCCGAATCGAAGGATCGCGCGGGCTGGTTGCGGCTGGGCAAGCCGCCCGTGTCGACGGTCCCGGCACTCGATGCCGACCATTACGTGCGGCCGGAGGCGGGACGGCTGGTGCTCTTTCCCGCCTACATGTGGCACGGCGTTGAGCCCTTCGAGGGGGAATCGCCACGCCTGTCGGTGGCGTTCGACGTGGTGCCGGCTTAAGACCGCTCGAGGCGCTCGATCAGGGTGTCGATGAGATCGGCGCCCTCGGACGAGCGCAGCCGATACCGGCGAAGCTGGCTCGCGAGATCTCCCGTGCCCTGGTAGCCGGCACGCAGGAAGATCTCGGCGATGGCGCGTTGCACTCCGAGCGAGGTCGCACGCGCAAACGCGCGCGTCAGCTCCTCCAGGACTTCGCGGTCGGCAATGCGCTGGCGGGCGAGCGTTTCGAGCGCACGCACCTGCGCCCCGGATCCATCCATGCGCGCGACCCCGAAGGCCACCGAACGCAGCTCGCTTTCATCGGCGATCGGCCGGTGGCGCAAGTACGCCTGCACGATCTGCACGTCACGCTCGTCGCGGCTCACAAGGGCCCGCAGGACGCGCGCATGGCTCGGGGCATCGCCCAGGCACGCCATCGCGGCGTCCGCCGCCCGGCCTTTCACGAACGAGACCCCGCTGAGGCGATGCCTCTCCTGGTCGAGGTCGCGATCCTTGTTGAGGGTGCAGATCAGGTCCACTTCGCCGAAGCCCGTAGCCGAGGCCGATAGCAGGTCGCCCACCATGCGCATCAACTCGGCGCGGTGCTCGCCCTGGGGAAGCCATCCGAGCATGCGGGCGAGAGAGATGAGCCTCACGCGCACCGCGGGGTCGTCGGTGTCGCGCGTGAGCTGCAGGAAACGGGCGCGGGTCTCGCGGTCGGCCGTGAACGCGTCGAGCTCCGCCGCAAACAAGGCGACGCTCCTCTCAGCCGACCCGAGGCCGGCGAAGAATTTCTCGATGCGGTCCAGGGTCAGGCGCGTCTCGGCCATGCTGCGGACCATCGTCGCGCGGATCTCCGCGAGCTTGCGCGCGGGCGAGAGGCGATCGTCGAAATAGCGGCACACCTCGGCGCGGTAGTCCGCATGGGCGTCGGAGTCGCGCAACCCTGTGGCCACCGTCATGCTCGCCGGGGCGAAGAGCCGGTGGAGCCGCTCGCTCACACGCCCGCTGCCGAACTCATCCCCGCCGCCGGCCTGGAAGAGACGCTTCAGCATCGGTCCTGCAACCCTGCCATAGGGTGCCTTCGAGGAGAAGCCGTAGATCACCGGCACATTGGGGAAAAGGCGGCGCATGTGGTCGAGCGCGCTTTCCCCGTGGCGCTCGGCGAGCGCGCGCGCGGCGCGCGCGGAATCCGCCGGGGTGCGCCCTTCGCGCTCCAGGCTGCGCGCGACTTCGGGAGTAGCGGTGCGCACCGGCGTCGGGTTCAGCGTGTCGCAGCCGAAGAGGTAGACCTCCTTCAGCTCGGCGAAGAGCCCCGGGCACGACTCGCTGCAGGCGACCCGCTCCATCTCGTCCACGGGCAGCGTCTCGTTCACGTGCAGGCGCGAGGAGTAGAACTCGGTTCCCGCAAAATGGCCCGAAACCAGCAGCACGTCGCAGCGCGTCGCCTTGCGGCACGCCGCACCGAGCCAGTCTGGCCGGCCGCGCTCGACCAGCTCCACGAAATCGAAGCGGTCCGCGGGCAGGTGCTCGCGGAACACCTCGCGCTCGTCGGGCGAGTTGACCGTGATCGTGCAGACAGTCTGCTTCTGCGCGTAGGCCGCGGCGGACGCGACCAGCAACGCGCCTAGAAGCACGCGGGCCTTCATTGTCTTATCCCTGAGTGAAGCGATTTACGCGGAATCTTATCAGCGAGAAGGCGTAAGCCAAGGAGTTTCCGTGCGGCTGCGCTCCTCGTAGGCCGCAATCTGGTCCACATGGCGCATGGTGAGGTCGATCTCGTCGATTCCCGCCACCAGGCACTCCTTGCGGAAAGGATCGACCTCGAAGGGCTCGCGGCTGCCGTCCGGGAACGTCACGGCTTGTCCCGGGAGGTCGATGGTGACTCGCGCACCCGGCTCACGCTCCAGCTGGCTGCGCAAATCCGCGACCCGCGCGAGGGGCAGCACGATCGCGAGCACGCCGTTCTTGAAGGAATTCTCGAAGAAGATGTCGCCGAAGGACGGCGCGATCCAGGCGCGCAGTCCCGAGCCCGCCAGGGCCCACACCGCCGCCTCGCGCGACGAGCCGCAGCCAAAATTCTCGGCGGCCACGAGGATCTGGGCGCCCCGGTATTCCGGCCGGTCGAGCACGAATTGCGAATCGCCCTCGCGCAGGTCGTGGAAGAGGAAGTTCTCGTAGCCTGCCGAGCGCGGCTGGCGCAGGAACCGCGCGGGCACGATGCGGTCGGTGTCGACGTTCACGATGTCGAGCGGGACCGCAATGGCCTCGACCTGGGTGAAGGGCGTCATCGCAGCAGTTTCCTCACGTCGGTCACCTTGCCGGTCACGGCGGCTGCCGCCGCCATCGCCGGGCTCATCAGGTGCGTACGCGACCCCCTCCCCTGTCGTCCCTCGAAGTTGCGGTTCGACGTGGAGGCGCATCGCTCGCCCGCCGCCACCAGGTCGCCATTCATGCCCACGCACATCGAGCAGCCCGCCTCGCGCCAGTCGAAGCCCGCCTCGATGAAGACGCGATCGAGCCCTTCGGCCTCGGCTTCACGCTTCACCAGCCCCGAGCCCGGGACCACCATCGCCGGCACGACCGCCCTGCGGCCGCGCACCACATTGGCGGCGGCGCGCAGGTCCTCGATGCGGCTATTGGTGCAGGAGCCGATGAAGACGCGGTCGATGGGGAGGCCCTCGATCGGCTGCCCGGGGGCGAGATCCATGTAGCGCAGCGCCTTCTCCATACTCGCGCGCCGCGCCGTGTCGGGTTGCCCCGCAGGATCGGGCACCCGGCCGGCGATACCGACGCCATGCTCGGGACTCGTGCCCCAGGTCGCCATCGGTTCCAGAGCCCCGGCGTCGAGCGCCACCTCGCGGTCGAATCGCGCGTCGCCATCGGAGGGCAACCGCCGCCAGCGCTCGAGCGCGCGGACCCACTCGGCTCCCTGGGGCGAATACGGCCGGCCCGCAAGGTACTGGAAGGTGGTTTCGTCGGGCGCGATCATTCCGCTCCTGGCCCCCGCCTCGATCGCCATGTTGCACACCGTCATGCGCGCTTCCATCGACAGCGCGCGAATCGCCTCGCCCGCGAATTCGAGGGTGTACCCGGAGCCCCCGAACGCGCCGATCTGCGCGATCAGCGCGAGGATGATGTCCTTGGAATGCACGCCCGGCGGGAGCTTTCCGCCCACGCTCACGCGCATCGTCTTCGCACGCGTCTGCCACAGCGTCTGGGTCGCGAGCACGTGCGCCACTTCGGATGCACCGATGCCAAAAGCGAGCGCTCCGAGGGCCCCGTGGGTCGACGTATGCGAGTCGCCGCACACCAGCGTGATGCCGGGCTGCGTGATCCCCTGCTCCGGCCCGATCACGTGGACGATGCCCTGGCGCGGGTCATCGATGGCGAATAGCGTGATGCGGGTGGCGCGCGCATTGGCTTGCAGCGTGTCGACCTTTTCGCGCAGCTCGGGATCGGCGATGTTCTCGCGCCCGCGCGTGGGCGCGTAGTGGTCTGGCGTGGCGAACGCCGCATCGGGGCGGCGCACCGCCCGGCCCGCGGCCTTCAGCGCCGCGAATGCGTGGAAGCTCCCGTCATGCAGGAGGTGGCGGTCGATGTAGAGCAGCGTGCGCCCGCCGGGGCCCTGCGCCACCGCGTGCGCGTTCCAGATTTTCTCGTAGAGGGTCAGTGGCAAGGTGTCATGTCATTCCCGCGTAGGCGGGAACCCAGACCATCGAAGGGCCGCGATTTTTAGTATAGGCCGACGGCGAGGTCTTTCCAGTCCGGATTTGCGGCCTCGATCAGCGACAGTTTCCAGATCCGATTCCATTTCTTGATGCGTTTTTCAAGGGTAATAGCCGATTCGGCCGACTCGTGCATCTCATACCAGACCAGGTTCGAGATTCCGTACTCGTCTGTGAAGCCCTTTACCAGCCCCTGCTTGTGCTGCCAGATTCGTTGCGGGAGGTTGGACGTTACGCCCGTATAAAGCGTGCCATTGCGCTTCGATGCCAGGATATACACCGCGAACTGCTTTTCCATGGCTTGATAACGGCAACTGGCATGGCCGGTGCACAGGGCGGGAGAAAATTGCGATTCCTTCGGTGGTCTGGGTTCCCGCCTTCGCGGGAATGACGTTATTTGGGGACATGCCCCACGGAGTCGGCGTACTTCTTCATCGCCTCCTCGCCGAGGTACTCCTTCTCCCACGCGCGGACCTGGTCGAAACCCGCGAAGGTATGCAAGTCGCCCAGCGGATGTTTCCGGAACCCTTCCATGAAGCGCGTCTCGGCCACCGGGCCCTGGGCGCGCATGTCTTTCGCGAGATCGTGCATGGCGCCGAGTGCCGAGCGCAGCATGGCATTGGGGGAGATGCACACCGCGATACCGAGGGCACGCATCTCGTCGAGCGTGTAGCGCGGCGAGACCCCCGTCATGTTGTAGAACACCGGCCCCTTCACCTCCCGGCAGATGCGTTGCACCTCCGCGGCCGAAGTGGGTCCCTCGACGAAGGCCAGGTCTGCACCCGCAGCGAGGTACGCGTTGACCCGGGGGATCGCTTCATCGAGCGAGCCGCCGGACGCGCCGCGCGCGTCGGTGCGCGCGATCAACACGAAATCCGGGTCGTGCTCGTGGCGCGCATCGCTGGCCGCTCGGATCTTGCCGACCGCCTCTTCCAGCGGAATCACCAGGCGCCCGGCCACGTGCCCGCAGCGCTTGGGGCTCACCTGGTCCTCGAGGTGAATGCCGGCCACGCCCGCGCCGATGTACTCGCGCACGGTGCGGATCACGTTGACTGCATTGCCGAAGCCGGTGTCGGCATCGGCGATGAGGGGGATCTTCACGGCTGAAGCGATGTAGCGCGCGTTCGCGACCATCTCGCTCATGGTGGTGAGCCCCACGTCGGGAAGCCCGGTCAGCGCGAGGGACGTGCCGTAGCCCGTCATGTAGATCGCCTCGAAGCCCGCCTCTTCGAGCACGCGCGCGCTCATCGCGTTGTAGCAGCCCGGCACGTAGAGGGTCGGCCCGCGCGCGATCAGCGCGCGCAGCCGCGTGGAAGCGCGCTGCATCACTCGACCTTCGCGCCCGAGTCCTTCACCACCTTGGCCCAGAGCCTCTGCTCGGTCTCCAGGAGCTTGCGGAACTCCTCCGGGGAGTTGCCGACGGTCTCCGCGCCCAGCTTCTGCAGGCGGTCCTTCACCGCGGGCGAGTTGAGCGCCTTCACCGCGGCCGCGTGCAATTTCGCGACCACGTCCTTCGGCGTGCCCGCGGGGACGAGGATGCCGTACCAGGTATCGGAGGCATAGCCCTTCACGACTTCGCCGATGATCGGGATCTCGGGATTGCTCTGCGCACGCTTGCTGCTGGTGATGCCGACCGCCTTGAGGCGCCCGTCCTTGATGAGCGGCTGCACCGGCAGGAGGCCGTCCATCGCGAGCTGCACCTGGCCCGCGAGCACGTCCTGGCGCGCCTGCGTGCTGCCCTTGTAGGGCACGTGCACGATGTCGATGCCCGCCATCGAGCGGAACAGCTCCATGTTCAGGTGCGTGGCCGAACCGGTGCCCGCCGAGCCGTAATTGAGCTTTCCCGGATTCGCCTTCGCATAGGCGATGAGCTCCTTCAGGTCCTTCGCCGGAACCGATGGGTGCGCGACGATGACCTGGTGAGTATTTGCCATGACCGTGATCGGCTCGAAGCTCTTGAGGGGATCGTAGGTCTTCTTCGCGTAGAGCGCCGGGTTGATCACGTGCGACGGGCTCACCGCGAGCATCGTGTAGCCGTCCGCCGGCGCGTTCGCCACCATCTCAGTGCCGACCAGGCCCCCCGCGCCGGGCTTGTTCTCTATCACGACTGGCTGGCCCAGCTCCCGGGACATCTCCTCGCCAACGGCCCGCGCGAGCGTGTCGCCCGTACCCGCAGCGGCCAGGGGCACGATCATCTTGATGGGCTTGGTGGGAAATCCCTGCGCGGCAGCCGGCAACGCGAGCGCGATGCCCAACGCTGCGGCCCACACGAAAACAGATCGCTTCATCTTTCCTCCAACGGTGTGTCCCCAACTATAGCGCGGGAAGACCCCTACTCCTCGGGCGCCTTTTCCGGGACCGATTGCAGCCGCCGCGTGCCGCCCTCCACCGCGCGCAGCTCGATGATCTCCGCTTCCTGGGAGGTAGCGCCGAGCTCCTTGAACTTGCGCGCCGACACCAGCACGCGGCTCTCGAACGACGCGATGGCGGCGTTATAGCTGTCGGTCGCGGCGCCCAGGCCCTTGCCGAGGCGCGTGAGATGCTCGGCCATCACGCCGAGACGCGCATGTAGCTCCTGGCCGAGCTGGCTGATCTCGCGCGCATTGTCGGCGATGGCTTCCTGGCGCCAGCCGTAGGAGGCTGCCTTCAGCAGCGCCATGAGCGATGCGGGCGAGGCGATAATCACGTTCTGGCCGAAGCCGCTGTCGAGCAGTTCCGGATCGGCTTCCAGCGCCGCGCTGTAGAACGCCTCGCCCGGGATGAACATCACCACCACTTCGGGCGTGGGCTGGAATTGCTCCCAGTAGGATTTCTTCGACAGCGCTTCGAGGTGGCGGCGCATCAGCGCCGCGTGCTGCAGGATTTTCACCTTGCGCAGCTCGTCGGTGGTGGCCTCGTGGGCCTCCATGTACGCGGTAATGGGCGCCTTGGAATCGACCACGATCTGGCGGTTGCCGGGCAGCTTCACGATGAGGTCGGGGCGCAGCTTGCCGTCGTCTCCGTCTCCCGCCTGCTGCTCGACGAAGTCGCAGTGCAGCATCATGCCGGCCATCTCGACCACGCGGCGCAGCTGGATCTCCCCCCAGCGACCGCGCACGTGGGGTTGGCGCAACGCCTTCACCAGGTTGCTGGTCTCGTCGCGCAGCTGGTTCTGCACTTCCGCCATCTGGCTGAACTGCTGGCGGATCTCGCCGTAGGCGTGCTCGCGCGCCTTCTCGAGCGCGCCGATCTTCTCGTCCACCCTGTCGAGGGACGCGCGCACCGGAGCCACGAGCGCGTCGATGGCGAGCTGCCGCTTCTCGAGCTCGCCCTTGGCGCCCTGCTGGAACTCCGCGAGCGAGGCCTTTGCGAGGTCGAGGAAGGACTGGTTGTTGCTCCGCAGGGCATCGGCGGAGAGCGACTTGAACGAGTTCTCCAGGGCGCGTTGCGCCTCGATGACGAGCTTGACCTTCTCCTGGCCCTGGGCTCGCTCCTCGTCCAGGCGCGACTGGAGCTGGCGCGTGCGCTCCTCCATCTGGGCGGCGCTCTGCACCGACTCCAGCAGCTGGCTGCGCAGCTGCATCGCCTCGCGCTCGAACTCCGCGGCCTGGACGCCGAGGCGGTTGGCCTGCTCGCGGGCGGCGGCGAGCTGCGCCTGGAGCGCACCGTCGGGCTCCCCCGCAACGCGCGAGCGCGACCAGAACCAGGCGATTGCAAATGCCGCGGCGGCACTAAGGGCCGCGGCCAGGGCGATCAACAGCGAATTTTCCATGCAGCGATTCTGACACCAAAGAAGCTCATCACGTGAGCCCCATTAATATGATGCATGCCCGAGCTTCCGGACGTCTGCATCTACCTCGAAGCGCTCGAAAGGAAAGTCGTCGGACGCCGGCTGGAGCGCGTCCGCATCGCCAATCCCTTCGTGCTGCGTTCCGTCGATCACCGGTCGAGGCGGTAGCGGGGCGCGCCGTCGCGAGGGTGCGCCGCATCGGCAAGCGTGTGGTGCTGGAGTTCGGAGATGGCCTCTTCCTGGTGATGCATTTGATGATCGCCGGCCGCCTGCGCTGGCGGGCACCGGGCGAGAAGCTTGGCATGGGAGCCAAGGCCATCCTCGCCACGCTCGAGTTCGCCGAGGGCATCCTCTATTTCACCGAAGCGGGCACCAAGCGGCGCGCCTCGATCACGATGGTTCTCGGCGAAGCGGCGCTCGGCGCGCTGGATCCCGGCGGCATCGAACCCCTGGAAGCCACGACCGAGCAGTTCCACGCGGCACTTGCCCATGAGAACCACACCTTGAAGCGCTCGCTGACGGATCCGCGCCTCTTCAGCGGTATCGGCAACGCGTACTCCGACGAGATCCTGCACGCCGCGAAGATGTCGCCGCTCAAGCTCACCAAGTCGCTGACGATGGAAGACTCGGCGCGCCTGCGCGATGCGACGCGGTCGACTCTGACGAAATGGATCGTTGTGCTGCGTGCCCAGGCGGGCGAGGGATTTCCGGAAAAGGTCACGGCGTTCCACGAGCATATGGCGGTGCACGGCCGCTACAAGCAGCAGTGCCCGGTGTGCGGGTCGCCGGTGCAGCACATCGTCTACGCGGAGAACGAGTGCAACTACTGCGCGCGCTGCCAGACTGGGGGCAAGCTGCTCGCGGATCGCTCGTTGTCGCGCCTGCTCAAGGACGATTGGCCGAAGTCGATCGACGATCTCTAGACCGATCGGACATTGTTGCGCGCGCTCCGGAGTTGACGCGCGGCGTGGCAGCGTCCACCATCGCCGGGAGTCGCAGGTCAATCGACCGATCGGTCACGGCCAAATCCCCCAAGGAGGAAACATGAAAGCGTCCGCAGCAGCTGTCGCATTCCTGATCTTCATGCCCTGCGCGTCGCTCGCGCAGTCATGGAAGCCCACTCCCGAGGCACAGCGCTGCCCGTCGAAATGGGGCGCCGGCGACGAGCGCGGCTCCGCGAATCACATGAAGCCGGAATCGGTGATGAAGGCCACCCGCCTCATCCGCACTGGAGAGGTGATCGAGCTGGGTCATGTCCTCGGTGCCAGCATGCCGTTCTTCGGCACGCGGCGCTTCGACGTGCACACCAAGCGCACCTTCATGAACCAGCCGTCGAACCGCAGGGGCAGCAACGAAGAGCTGGTCGTGAGCGAGATCGGCCAGGTAGGCACGCAGTTCGACGGCTTTGCGCACCAGACGCACGAGGATTCGATGTACAACTGCTTCAAGGTCTCCGAATCCGCCGGCCGCGGTGGGTTCACCAAGCTGGGCGTCGAGAAGGTCGGGATGCTGATGGGACGAGGCGTGCTGATCGACGTCGCGGGGCTAAAGGGCGTCGAGACCCTGCCCGATGCCTATGAAATCACCGTCGCCGACCTCGAGCAGGCTCTGCAACGGCAGGGCTTGACCCTTCAGCCGGGCGACGCGGTGCTGATCAACACGGGCTGGAGCAAGTTCTGGGGCAAGGACAACGCCCGCTATGTGAAGAGCTGCCCGGGCGTGGGCGTGGCGGCGGCCGAATGGCTGGTGAAGAAGGACCCGATGCTGGTGGGCTCCGACAACTGGCCCGTGGAGGTCTCGCCCAATGCCGACGCGCAGTTGAGCCTGCCGGGGCACCAGATCTTCCTGGTCATCAACGGCATCCACCTGCTGGAGAACCTCAAGCTCGACGAGCTCGTCGCCAAGCGCATCAACGAGTTCGCGTTCGTGATGCAGCCGCTCAAGATCCAGGGCGGGAGCGGATCGACGGTGGCGCCGGTCGCGATCCGGTGAATCGGGTCCCGGCCTGCGCCGGGATTGTGAATTGGGTCCCGGCCGGTGCCGGGACGGCCTGACCTGCCTCGCACCGCTATGCGGCGCTCGTGCGTCAGGCCGCCTTGTCGTCGCGTGAGGCGCGCTTGCGCTCGTGCTCGGATAGGAAACGCTTGCGCAGACGGATCGTCTTGGGCGTGACCTCGACCAGCTCGTCGTCCTCGATGAACTCGACCGCCGACTCCAGCGTGAGCTGGATCGGCGGCGTGAGGACCACGTTCTCGTCCTTCATCGCGGCGCGAACGTTGGTGAGCTTCTTGCCTTTCACCGGGTTCACGATCAGGTCGTTGTCGCGGCTGTGGATGCCGATCACCATGCCGACGTAGACCCGCTCGCCCGGGGAGACGAACATCCGGCCCCGCTCCTCGAGGTTGAAGAGCGCGAAGGCGACCGCGTCGCCCTGCTCCGAGGAAATCAGCACGCCGTTCCTGCGCGTCGGCAGCTCGCTCGTCACCGGAGCGTATTTCTCGAACACGTGGCTCTTGATCCCGGTGCCGCGCGTGAGCGTCATGAATTCCATGTGAAAGCCGATGAGGCCGCGTGACGGGATGCAGTAGTCGAGGCGCACGCGCCCCTTGCCGTCCGGCACCATGTCCTGCAGATCGCCGCCACGGCGCCCGAGCTCTTCCATGATCTTGCCCTGGTTCACCGAATCGACGTCCACCGTGAGGTTCTCCCACGGCTCCATGCGCTGGCCGTCGATCTCCTTCACGACCACGCGCGGCTTGCCGACCGCGACCTCGTAGCCTTCACGGCGCATGTTCTCGATGAGAATGGTGAGATGCAGCTCACCGCGCCCGGAGACCATGAAGACGTCGGCGTCCCCCGTCTCCTCGACGCGCAGCGCCACGTTGGCCAGCAACTCGCGGTCGAGCCGCTCGCGGATCTGGCGGCTGGTGACGTATTTGCCTTCCTGGCCCGCATACGGGGACTTGTTGACCTGGAACGTCATCGTGAGCGTCGGCTCATCGACCCCGACCATCGGCAGGCCCTCGGGCGTTTCCGGATCGGCGTACGTGGTGCCGATGACGAAATCCTCGATGCCGGTGACCGACACGATCTCGCCCGCATGCGCGACCTGTGTCTCGACCTTGTCGAGGCCCTGGAACGTGTGCAGCACGCCGATCTTCGCCTTGCGGATGAACTTGTCGCCCGACATGATCGCGACTTCCTGCGCCTTCTTGATCGAGCCGCGCCGGATGCGACCGACGGCAATGCGCCCGAGGAAACTCGAGTAATCGACCGCGGCGATCTGCATTTGCAGCGGGCCCTCGGGATCGCCCAACGGCTCGGGGACGTATTTCAGGACCGCGTCGAAGAGCGGCCGCATGTCGGTGCCGACCTCGTCCACCTTGGTGGAGGCCCAGCCGTTCAGCGCCGAGGCGTAGATCACCGGAAAATCGAGCTGGTCCTCGGTGGCGCCCAGCTTGTCCATCAAATCGAAGGTCTGGTCCACGACCCAGTCGGAGCGCGCGCCGTCGCGATCGACCTTGTTCACCACGAGGATGGGCTTGAGTCCCTGCGCGAGCGCCTTGCGCGTGACGAAGCGTGTCTGGGGCATCGGGCCCTCGACCGCGTCCACGAGCAGCAGCACGCCATCGACCATCGAGAGCACGCGCTCGACTTCGCCGCCGAAGTCCGCATGGCCCGGGGTGTCGACGATGTTGATGTGCACGCCGTGGTAATCGACCGCCGTGTTCTTGGCGAGGATCGTGATGCCGCGCTCCTTCTCGATGTCGCCCGAGTCCATCACGCGCTCGACCAGGTGCTGGTGCTTGGCGAACGTGCCTGCCTGCTGGAGGAGCTTGTCGACGAGGGTGGTCTTGCCGTGGTCGACGTGGGCGATGATGGCGATGTTGCGGAGGGGGCGGCGCATAAAGGGCTGAAAACTCGAAGAATTTCAACATTTTAGCATGCCGCAATGCTGCGATGCATCATCTTTCTGATTATGTTGACATGTCATCTTATTTCGTGCAGGCTTCAGCTATGAAAAGGATCCTCAAACCGGGCCGGCCTCGAATTTCGCCCCTGACTCGCGCCGAACAGCTGCGGGTGGCCAAACGCGGGCAGAGACAGCGCGAGCGCGAGGCCGGGTTGGCCCCGGTGGAGCTGCGGCTGGCGACGAGCAGCGCCCAGAAACTTCGCCTCGCTGCGGCGACTCCTGGATTCGACGCGGCTCTCGACCGGTTCCTGGAGGAGTTGGTGCTGGAGATCGACGCCTGGCCGACCCTGAGGGATCTCGCCTGGAATCGGGCCGATCGATTCATGGCCGCCGAGGACGCGCTGTCCCTCTATGAGCGCAACTGGCGCTTTGTCGACGTGGATCTCCTGGACCCGCGGGAAAAGTCCCTGATCGGCCGCCTGAAGGATCGATTCGGAGCGGGCGTCATCAATGCGTGACGCATTCCAGCGGCCTGCCCACCGCCATGTGGTCGCCGCGCTCCGGCAGCTCGACGGCGAGTTCCTGGAGCGCTGCGAGATCTTCTTCGGCGGCGGGACCCGGATCGTGCTCGAGCTCGGCGAGTATCGCGAGTCGCGCGACCTTGATTTCCTTTGCGCGAGCCAGGCAGGTTATCGGCTGTTGCGCGAGTCCGTTTCGGAAAAATCCCTGGGACCGGTCGCCAAGGGAACGCTTGCCCTCAGCCGCGATGTCCGTGCGGATCTGTACGGGGTGAGAACCTGGCTCGCCCTTCCGAACTTGAAGCTCAAGCTCGAGATTCTCAGGGAAGCGCGGATTCCCCTGGCGGGCACCCGCGTGGCAAGGCTTCCCGTTGCCTGCCTCGATCGTCCGCACGCCTTCGCCGAGAAGTTCCTCGCCAATGCCGACCGCGGCCTGGACGCCTCGACGCTTTCCCGCGATGCGATCGACCTGGCGTTCATGGTCGAGGGTTGGCCCGCAACCGATGCCGAAGCCGGATTGGAGATCGCGCGCACCGCTTATGGAAGCGACATCGACCGCAAGCTTGCCGAAGTCGCCACCAAGTTGCGCACCGACAGGAAATACCGAAGCCTGTGCGTCGACGGCTTGGCCATCGCCGACTCCCGGACCCTCAGCCGTGGCCTGGAAATGCTCGCACGCGGATTGAAGCCAAGGTAGTACGCGCGGCCAAGCTTGGGAAACCTGTGGAGATACTTCTTGCCTTGAGATAGCCCCCGAGTTTTCCCAGCCATTCAAGCGACGCGCAGAGATACATGTTCCACTGCCACAATCTGGAATACGAGGATCAGGGCACGATGCTCAAATTCGCGGTGGACCCTTGAGAGTGGCTTGAATCTCGCCCTGAAAATCGACGTCGACACCTTCCGCGGCACGCGCGAGGGCGTGCCGCGCCTGGTCGAGATCCTGCAGCGCCACGGCGCCGGGGCGACGTTCCTCTTCAGCCTCGGCCCCGACCACACCGGCCGCGCGATCAAGCGCGCCCTCCGGCCAGGCTTCATGCAAAAGGTCGGGCGTACTTCGGTGGTGTCGCACTACGGTGTACGCACCCTGCTCTACGGCACCCTGCTTCCCGGGCCCGACATCGGACGGCGCTGCGCCGCCGAAATGCGCCGCGTGCGCGACGCGGGCTTCGAGGTCGGCATCCACACCTGGGACCACGTCAAGTGGCAGGATGGTGTCGGGGATGCCGACGCCCGCTGGACGGATGCGCAGATGGCGCTCGCGACCGCACGCTTTCGCGAGATCTTCGGCGCGGCGCCCGAGGTCCACGGCGCCGCGGGATGGCAGATGAACGTGCACGCCTATCGGCGCACGCAATCGCTCGGGTTTCGCTACGCCTCGGACACGCGCGGCACGCATCCTTTCATCCCCGTGATCCGCGCCGAGATCGTGGCATGCCCGCAGTTCCCGACGACGCTGCCCACGCTCGACGAGCTGATCGGCCTCGACGGCGTGAACGAGGCGAACGTGGCCGAAAGGCTCCTCGAGAGAACCGCACCCTCATCCCGGCCTTCTCCCAGGGGAGAAGGAGATTTTGGACACGTCTTCACGCTGCACGCCGAGCTCGAAGGCATGAAGCTCGCCCCAGCGTTCGAAAAGCTCCTCGAAGGATGGAAAAGCCAGGGCTACCGGCTGGTCGCCTTGAGAGAACTGGCCGCCGCCCATCCGGCCTCCGGCCTGCCCCTCCACAGCGTCGAGGACGGGGTCCTTTCGGGCCGTTCGGGCACCCTGGCCTGCCAGGGCCCAGCCTTTCTTGCAGCCGAATCATCGCAATAGCTTGCGTTTTTCAAGCGTTACGTTCACCATGGGTTGTGGCTATGCGCTCCATGGGCTGTAACAGGCTTGGAACCGGATGAACGATCGAGCATCCCCTGCCCGATTTCGTTTTTCCCGCCACCGCAACCTCCAGCGACTTCCCTATTTCGGCCTTCCGGCCCCCTCGAATCCGTGCGGCGAGCCTCGCCGCGGGATGCGCCCGGCCGGCCCGTAGCCGCTTTTTCCACCACCACCACGATCCCCACTGATGCCCAACGATCCCCTGAGAGACTCCTCGCGGCAGAATACCGAGGAGACGTCCGAATCCGTGTCATCGGAGGCACCCATGCAGCGTAGACGTGAACGCGAAGCCCCCGCGCGCCACACCAAGGCGGCGGTAGCGAAGCTCTTCGTGCTCGACACCAATGTCCTGATGCACGACCCCACGAGCCTCTTTCGCTTCGAAGAGCACGACGTTTTCCTGCCGATGGTGGTGCTGGAGGAGCTCGACGACCACAAGAAGGGGATGAGCGAGGTCTCGCGCAACGCCCGCCAGGCGAGCCGCTTCCTCGACGAGATCGTCTCCCAGGGCGGCCCGATCGAGAAGGGCTACGCCCTCAAGGTGAAGAGCACCGGCAGCGAAGCCGGCGGCTGCCTCTTCCTGCAGACCCATTCCGTGAACGTCGAGATCCCCGACTCGGTCGCCTCCAAGAAGGCCGACAACGTGATCCTCGGGGTGGCGATCCACCTCAAGCAGAAGTACCCGAAGCGCGAAGTGGTGCTGGTGTCCAAGGACATCAACATGCGCATCAAGGCGCATGCGGTCGGCATTGCCGCAGAAGACTACTTCAACGACAAGGTCCTCGAGGACACCGACCTCCTCTACACCGGGATCATGCAGCTGCCGCAGGACTTCTGGGAACGGCACGGCAAGGACATGGAAAGCTGGCAGGAGCACGGCCGCACGCTCTACCGGATCCGCGGCCCGCTCGTGCCCGCGATGCTGATCAACATGTTCGTCTATCACGAGGGCGACAAGCCGTTTCTCGCCTACGTGAAGGAGCTGCGCGGCAAGACCGCCGTGCTGCAGACGCTGAAGGATTTCTCCCACCAGAAGAACAACGTCTGGGGGATCACGGCGCGCAACCGCGAGCAGAACTTCGCGCTGAACCTGCTGATGGACCCGGAGATCGATTTCGTGACGCTCCTCGGCCAGGCGGGCACCGGTAAGACGCTGCTCACCCTCGCCGCCGGCCTCATGCAGACCCTGGACTACAAGGTCTACAGCGAGATCATCATGACGCGCGTGACCATTCCGGTCGGCGAGGACATCGGCTTCCTGCCCGGCACCGAGGAAGAAAAGATGACGCCGTGGATGGGCGCGCTCGAGGACAACCTCGACGTCCTCATGCGCACCGACGACGAGGCGGGAGACTGGGGGCGCGCCGCCACGGCGGACCTCATCCGCAACCGCATCAAGGTGAAGAGCCTCAATTTCATGCGCGGGCGCACCTTCATCAACAAGTACCTCATCATCGACGAGTCGCAGAACCTCACGCCCAAGCAGATGAAGACGCTGATCACGCGTGCGGGTCCCGGCACCAAGGTGGTCTGCCTCGGCAACATCGCGCAGATCGACACGCCCTACCTCACCGAAGGCTCATCGGGCCTGACCTACGTGGTCGACCGCTTCAAGGGCTGGGGGCATTCGGGCCACGTGACGCTGATGCGCGGGGAGCGCTCGCGCCTGGCGGATCACGCCGCGGAGATACTCTGAGGGTCGCGCATGCCGCCCGAGTCGGGGGGCGCGGCGAACCCCGTGCGAATGAACGTGTGCCTGGTGAAGGCGCCCGCGCGGAGCCCGGTGATGCGTCAGTGCTACGACAAATGCGTGGCGGTGGACAAGGGCGGCGCTGCGCCTACGAGGCGCTCAAGCGCCGCTACGCGGTCTAGTCGCTCAATTGCGGGGCACCGGCGCCGCCGCCCGAAGGCGAGCCAACTCGGCCTCGAGGTCCTTCACGCGCGACTGCAACGACCCGATGCGCCCGTTCAACGCGCCCACGTTGACGAAGACTTCGCCCTCCGCGGGGGCGGAGAGGATGCCGGCATAGCCCAGCCATGAAGGCTCGTGGACCTTCACGTCCTTGAAACCCAGGTCGCGAAGCACCGCGGCGGTCTCGGATGCGCGCACTGCGCTCTGGCAATAGACCACCGTTTCCTTTTCCGGATCGAGCTTCGCGTAGAGTTTCGTGAGCTCCTCCCGGGACTTGAGCGCCATGCCGTCGCGCGTACTCACCTGACGCGACGCGAGCTTCGCGCCGGCCGCGGGGTCCAGCCAGTTCTGCTCGTAAGGCACGTTGATCGCGCCCGGGATGTGGCCGCCGCGAATGGCCCGGATGTCCTCGCCGGTGTATTCCTTGACGGTGCGGGTGTCGAGGATCTGCGAGGAGCCCTGGCGGACGCGCTCGACGAGTTCCTTGTTCCCGAGCGCCCCCCGTCCTTCCACGGCGAACGTGAGATTGACCGGCGGCAGCTTCACCGCCGAAGTCTCGAGGGACTTGCCCGCGCCTTTCCAGTCGTCGATGCCGCCGTGATAGATCTTGGCGTGCCGGCCGCCGTAATACTCCACCATGCGCGCGCCGTAGTAGGCGAACGGATCGCCCTTGGTGGAATAGACGATCACGTCCCTGCCGAGGATGTCCATCCCGGCGCCACCGAAGATCTTCGCCGCCGCGGCGGCCGATGGGGGATCCTCACGATTGGCGTCCCGGAATACGTCGCCCACGTTGCCGATGTTGACCGCGCCGGGCACGTGACCTTTCGCGTATTCGGCCTCGTCGCGGGCATCCCACACCAAGGCGCCCGCGCGAGCCGCGGCCTCCACATAGGCCGTATCGACGATCAGCTGGGCCCATGCCGTGCCGGCGGCCCAAAGCGCGATCAGCAATGGCAGCAAATTCGCGGTCTTTCTCATTTCCTCTTTCCTTCCGGTTACGGAGTAGGGCCCAGTATGCGCCGGCGCGAGCGCGTCAGCGGGCCGCCTGAATCCGGGCCGTGCCGAAGAATCCCGCGAAGACCGACAGGGCGCGATCGATGTCCGAAGCACCGACGTCGAGGTGGGTGACCAGCCTGAGCCGCGGCGAAACGAGCGCGTTCACTCCCTCGGCGGCAAGGTGGTGCTTGAGAGCGTCCACCGAATCCCTCGGCACGGCCGCGAAAACCATGTTCGTCTGGACCGGATCGACCTTGAGGCCGAGGGCGGCAAGCCCCTTGCCGAGGCGCTCGGCGTTGGCGTGGTCCTCGGCTAGGCGCTCGACGTTGTGCTCGAGCGCGTAGATGCCTGATGCGGCGAGGATGCCCACCTGCCGCATGGTGCCGCCGAGCAGCTTGCGCACGCGGTGCGCGCGCCCAATCAGCTCCCTGCTTCCCACGAGCACCGTCCCGGCCGGCGTACCGAGGCCCTTCGACAAGCACACCGACACGGTGTCGAATCCCTCGCACAATTTGTCCGCCGGCATCCCGAGCTTCACCGCCGCATTGAAGATGCGCGCACCGTCGAGGTGGATCGCGAGCTTGCGGCGGCGCGCGAGCGCGATCGCTTCGGCCATGTACGCGCGTGACAGCACCTTGCCGCCGATGGTGTTCTCGAGCGCGAGCAGCTTCGTGATCGCGAAATGCGAGTCGTCGGGCTTGATCGCCGCTTCCACTTCGCCCAGGTCGAGCGTGCCGTCGGGCCGGTTCTGCAGGGGCTGCGGCTGGATCGAGCCGAGCACCGCCATTCCGCCCGCTTCATAGCGATAGGTATGTGCCTCCTGCCCGACGATCACTTCGTCGCCGCGCTGGCAGTGCGCCATGAGCGCCGCGCAGTTGGACTGCGTGCCGGAGGGAAAGAACAACCCCGACTCCATGCCGAACTTCGCGGCGCAGATTTCCTGCAGGCGGTTGACCGTGGGATCGTCGCCGAAGACGTCGTCGCCGACCTCGGCATGCGACATGGCATCGCGCATGGCAAGTGAGGGCCGCGTAACCGTGTCGCTGCGAAGGTCGATGGTATTCATGCCGAAATTCTACCCTTACCCGGAGCGCAAGCCTCCCACTTGCCGAGCAGCCGACAACCCTCCGCGGTGATACCCTGCACTGCCCCAAACGACGCTGCGCCGAGCGGCTCTCCGGGATCGAGGCGCCATGAATTATCGACATCCAGCAACTCGCCAATGAGCTCATCGCAGCCAGGAGCGACCGTGCTACGGTTCCCTCGCTCGCCGCGCGCTACCCCGGCTTCTCGATGTCCCAAGGCTATGCCGTGGCAAACGCGATCGCGCGGCGCCGCATCGACGCGGGCGACCCGGTCGCCGGCCGCAAGATCGGGCTCACCAATCGCAAGCATTGGGCGGAGAAGCAGACGCACTCGCCGATCTGGGGTTACGTGCACGATTCGACGCTGCTTTTCTCACGCGACGGGAAGGTCTCGGCGGACATGGGCGGTGCGCGCGCGGCGCGCCTCGAGCCCGAGTTCGCCTTTCGCCTCTCACGGCCCATCGATCCCGCCGACACCGGCTACGCGGCGCTGCTCGGCTGCGTCGAGTGGGTAGCGCCCTGCTTCGAGCTGATCGACTCCCACTTCGACGCGTGGAAATTCAACGCCGCGGAAGGCATCGCGGATAGCGGTGTGCACTTCCGGCTCGCCGTGGGTGAGCCGCTCGAGGTGGCGTCGATGTCCGCGGCGGAGCTTGCCGCAGCGCTGGAAACCTGCCAGGTCACCCTTTCGCTCGGCGGGGAGGTCGTCGAGCGCGGCGTGGGGAGCAACACGCTCGGGCATCCGTTGAAGGCGCTCGCCGCCTTCGTCGAGATCCTCGCGGCCGATCGCCAGTCGCAGCCACTCGCCGCTGGAGAGGTGGTCACCACCGGCACCCTCACGACGCCGCGTGACATCGCACCCGGGCAAACGTGGACGATGCAAGTGACCGGGCTGGCGTTCGCACCGTTGACTCTCGCCCTCTCCGGCTAGAGCCCCCGAACTACTTGACGGTAAAGGTGCGCGTGGCCGACGAATTTCCCGACGTGGAGATTTCCACCTTGTAGTCGCCCGCGGGCCAGCCGTCGGGCTTGCTGACGTGAAACTCGCTGGTGGTCGGGCCCGTCGAGTTGACGGTCTGGGAGTCCTCGCGGACCGGGACATCCTGCCCGTTGGCGCGATAGGTCCACTTCGCCTTGAGGGTCGTATTGCCCTGGCCTGTCGTATCGACCGAGGCGTAGATGGTGTCGTTTCTGGCGAAGCTGTTGGAGGCATTTATCACCTGCTTCTGGGGACCGATGCCATTGCCGAGAGTGATCGCGGAAACCGTAACTCCGGCACCCGGTGCCGGAACGGTGGACGTCGGCGCCGAGGTCGTCGGTTTGGGCGGCTCGTCCTTCTTGCCGCAGCCGTTCAGGGTCAAGGCGAGTGCGGCGAGGAACGCTATGGTCATTTTCATGCGGGAATCCTCAGCTTCTGGCCCGGAAAGATCTTGTCCGGATCCTTCAGGATGTCGCGATTGGCCTCGTAGATGCGATTCCACTGATTCGCGTTGCCGTACTCGCGCTGCGCGATCTTGGAGAGGCTGTCGCCCGATACCACGACGTAGACCTTCTGCGCGCTGGGCGCGGTGGAACTGGAACCGCCCTTCACGTTGGAGAAATCGGGCACGTCCTTGGACCCGCCCTGCACGTTGGAGAAATCCGGCACGTCCTTGCTCATTGGAGACCCCTAAGGTTGAACCTCGAAAAGCAGGTTAAACCTCGGGCGCCCCGTTGTCCGTGCGGTGGCGAACAAAGCACGCAGGGTCCGCGTACCCGATCATCGCCGGAAAGCGCGGTAGCATACCGAGATCGTCATTCCCGCAGCTACTTGTCATTCCCGCGAAGGCGGGCGGGCGAACGCCACTATGGCGCCAAGCTCACCGTCATGAACATCGGCGACGGCTTCACCACCGGCCCCGCCGAGGCGGCCTATGTGATCAACGAGCTGGTCAAGCCGAACGCCGTCATCGCGTCGCACGCGAACGAGGTCGGGACCAAGGGCGGCAAGGTGGTGCCGGATTCGAAGACCGACCGGTTCATGAAGGCTGCCAAGGTGCCGGTGCACATCCCGCTGAGCGGGAAGACGATGGAGTTCGACGCGAACGGGAAATGCGCCGCCGGGTGTTGAGCGGAAGCTTCAGTAACGGTTCAGCCCGCCGCCGGATCGCTCGTCTTCGCCCCCCACGCCAACCAGGCGAAGCCCAGGCAACCCGCGAAGAGCGAGGCGGCGAGGATCGCCACCTTCGACGCATTCACCACGTCCGCCTGCCCGGAAAACGCCAGGTTCGCGATGAAGATCGACATCGTGAAGCCGATGCCGCCTAGCATCCCCGCGCCCACCACATGGCGCCACTTCAGGTCGCCTGGCAGGACGCAGATGCCGAGCGCGACTGCCGCGAACGAGGCGAGCGCGATCCCGATCGGCTTCCCGACGACCAGGCCCGCCAGGATGCCGAGTCCGTTCGGGCTCTTGACTGCATCGAACCAGCCGGCATCGACCACGATGCCCGCGTTCGCCAGGGCGAAGATCGGCAGCACGCCGAAGGCGACCGGCCTGTGCAGGAAGTGCTCGAGCCGATGCGAAGGCGACGCCTCGTCCTCCGCCCGCGTGGAGAACGGAATCGCGAAGGCGAGCAGAACTCCGGCGATCGTAGCGTGCACGCCGGACTTGAGCATGCAGAACCAGAGCACGGCACCGCCCAGCAGGTAAATTGGAAGGTTCATCACACGTGCCCGATTGAGGGCAATGAGCCCCGCGAACACTGCCAGCGCCGCCCCGAGCCAGCCTCCCGATAGTCCCGAACCGTAGAAAACGCCGATCACCACGACGGCGCCCAGGTCATCCATGACGGCGAGCGCGGTGAGGAAGATCTTGAGCGAGGCCGGCGCGCGCGTTCCCAGGAGCGCCAGCACGCCAAGCGCGAAGGCGATGTCGGTCGCCATCGGGATCCCCGCCCCCGGTTGCATCGGCGTCCCGGCGTTGAGCGCCACGTGGATGGCGACGGGAACCGCGATGCCGCCCAGCGCCGCGAACGTCGGCAGCAGGGCGGTCCTGAAATCGGAGAGCTCGCCCACGTAGAGCTCGCGCTCCAGCTCCAACCCCACCAACAGGAAGAAGATCGCCATCAGGCCGTCGTTGACCCAGTGCTCGACACTGAGGCCCGCGAGGGGCATGTGCAGCAGGCGCGCGTAATCCGGTCCGGCGGGAGAATTCGCCAGGGCGATGGCAACCAGGGTGCAGACCAGCAGCGCCACGCCGCCCGCCTTCTCGGAATCGAAGAAGCGAACGAAGGTGCGGGAGAGCGTCAGGGCGGGGGCCACGCGCGATTCTCGCATCCCGCGTCGTCCCGTCACGATCGTGCGCGCGAACGGCGAGCGCGTGGCGGTGCCCGCGACCGCCGCAGAATCGAGGGAGTTCGCTGCTTGACAGGCCCGGCTTCGAGGCCCTAGAATTTGACCAGTCGTTTAAACCACTCGGTCAACCCCATGTCCGAAGTCGTCGAAGCGCAACGTGTCGCGCGTCCCCGCTTGCTTGGCGGGAAAGGGCTGGGCGAGACCAAGGGCAAGATCCTCGAAGCCGCTTTCCGCCGGTTGGCGCGGGACGGGTACGCGGCCTTGTCCACGCGCGAGATCGGGCGCGACGCGGGCGTGAACCATGCGCTCATCAATTACCACTACCACACCAAGGACCAGCTCGTGATCGCGGTCCTGGACGAGGCCAACCGGCAGCTGCTCGAGCGCCAGACGGCGATGTATCGCGCACCCGGCAGCTTCGCGGAGAAATGGGCGGCGGCGCGGCGCTTCTACCGCAGCGACCTGGCCTCGGGGTTCGTGCGCATGCAGGCCGAGCTCTGGGCGGCCTCGCTTTCCAATCCGGGCCTGCGCGAGAAATTCCTGCCGCGGATCGCCGCGTGGAAGCAAGTCGTGAGCGAAGGGGTCGCCGACGCCGTCTCGACCCTCGAAGCTTCCGGCGTCAAGCTGCCCGCGCCCTTCACGCCCGAGGTCATCGCGACGTGGATCTCGGAGTTCTGGGTGGGCATGGAGTTCTCGGACCTCCTCGGCGATCCGGCCGGCCGCAAGCGGCACCAGGCGGCCCTCGATGCGATCCAGCGTTTGCTCGAAGACCTGGATGCGAAGGCGGCCAGCGCAAAGAAGGTGGCAAGCCCGGCGAAGCGCGCGGGGCGCAGATGAGCACGACCCGCCTGCCCGACTCCTTCTCCCGCATCGTGGGCGACCTTCCCGAGCCTGACCGGCTGCCCGAGGGCGACGCCTTCGAGACGATCCGTCCCGCGCGCGACGGCTACGTGGAGCGCGATGGCGTGAAGTGCCATTACGCCGTGTGGGGAGCCCAGGGCCCGTGGCTCGCGTTCGCGCCGATCTACCAGGTCGCGCACTCCCAGATGCTGAAGGCCGCGGTTCCGTGGCTGTCGCAGCACTTCCGCGTGGTGACGATGGATGCGCGCGGCAACGGGCGATCCGATCGGCCCCGTGACCCGGGCGCCTACAGCTTCGACCACTACTACCAGGATTTCCTTGCCGCGCTGGATGCGGCGGGCGCCGACCGGCTGGCGGTCGTGGGCATCTCGGCAACCGCGATGACGGTGCTGCGCCTCGCGGCGGAGCATCCCGAGCGCGTGACCCACGTGATCGCCGCCAACGGCTTCGCGCAGATGCGCATCCATAACGAGAAGGCGGCGGCGAGGATCAAGGCCGACAGCGAGCAGATGCTGGGCGACTGGCCCGCGCACCTCGACGGTTTCTTCAACACGGTCTTCACGGAGCCGCATTCGACCAAGCCGTTCGAGGACGGCGTGCGTTACGGGTGGGCCACGTCCGGCGAGGTCCTGGACTGGTCGCGCAAGGGCTGGGTGGGCAACGACGTCACCGAGCTCGCGAAGAAGGTCCGCTGCCCGACGCTCGTGATCCATGGCGACGGCGACAAGCGCGCGCCCTATGCGGCCGGGCAGGAGATCCATTCGCTGGTGCCCGGATCGCAGCTGCTCACCATCGGCGGCGGCGGCCACCTCACGGCAGTCCGCGATCCGGTTGTCTTCAACCATGCGGTGCGCGATTTCGTGCTCGGGCGCCCCCGCACTTCCACGTGGACGCGCGCCATGAGCCGCACGCGCCGCGCGCTCTTCATCTCGAGCCCGATCGGACTGGGGCACGTGCAACGCGACCTCGCCATCGCACGCGAGCTGCGCAAGCTCCAGCCCGACCTCGCCATCGACTGGTTCACTGTCGATCCCGCCGCGCGCTACCTCGAGCAGGAGGGCGAACGCGTGCATCCGATCTGCGCGCGGCTCGCCAACGAGAGCCGCCACTTCGAGCACCAGGCCGGCGAGCACGACCTGCACGCCTTCTTCGCGCTGCGGACGATGGACGAGATCATGGTCCACA